>JAEZLZ010000090.1 GCA_023415055.1 Bacillota bacterium
AAGTTCAATATATCATGAAAGGCAGGGACTGTGCCCTGCCTTTTGTAACACCACTTTCTCTATGCTATTTTCAATTATTTATACCTGACATTCCCTTTCAGATGGGAAGGTTATTTTACAATTGAGGGTAAAGTGATAAAGTAAAGTGATAAGGGTAAAGTGATAGTTTTCTATGCAACGATAGAAAGCACGCTTCGCGAACTTTCTATTGTCATGAATAATAAAAAAGGGCCCTGCAGATTCATTTGTCAATCCACAAAAGCCCTATCCTATATTCTATCCAACAAGTACTGCGTGTATAGATTAAGCAGCTCCTTATACTGTCTGCGCTGCATCGGCAGCTCGTCACCATTCTCAAATAAAATATGCTTTGCAGTTATTTCTTTGATCTTATCCAGATTCATAATATAAGTACTGCCGCATTTATAGAAACGACTGTCCCAGCAAAGCATATCAAATAATTCGTTACAGGTAATTCGTATCTGCAGAGCTTTTCCTTCCTCGAGATGAATATTTTGTATATGCTTCTCCGTCTCACTATAAATAATATCTTTTAGATTGACTCGCTGGAGTCCTGTTGAAGTCTTTAGCAGTATATTCGCCTTATTATTCTTTTCTAAAACTGATATCGCCTTATTAAGAGCGTCCTCCAATTGTTCACTTGTGTAAGGCTTCACAAGGTAATGAGTTGCATGAAGAGAAAAAGCTTCGATTGCATGCTCCATAGAGGTTGTTAAGAATATGATTTGGCAATCATCCTTTTTTTTTCGTAAAGAGGATGCTAGCTCCATTCCGGTCATCTGGGGCATGTAGATATCCAGTAATAAGATATCATAGCTCTTCTTGCCATTGCTCATATGCTCTAGCAATGCAGCTCCGGAAGAAAAGCTTTCGATCAGTATACCCATTTCCTTATGCCCGGCTGTAAAACTACGGCATAATTCACACGTCTTCGTAAGTTCCCGTTCATCGTCATCACATATAGCAATTTTTATCATTCGTATTTACCCTCTGGTTTTTTCTTTCCAATCTTCTCATGGTTTATTGTACTTGAAAAACACAAAAAAGCCAATCGGTTTTTTTCGATTGGCTATAAAACTTCAACGATGGCAAGATTGCGTTCCTTCGTTAAGTTATGATATTCATTTTCACAGCGTATGATCGGTTTCGTCTTTTCCTGCTGATTGATATAGATGATTTCACCAACCTGTTCATCGCTCAATTTAACGATACTTCGATAATAAAAATTAACCGCTTTATTGATAAATACCTGACAAAGATATGGATCCAACGATTGATAGCTAGAGGCAATTATCTCCTCCACTGCTTTAAAGGGTGAGCTTTTCGGCTGATATGCCTTGGTTGCCGTAACCGCATCAAAGATATCCGCAATTGCTATCACACGACCAAAAAGACTAATTCTATTTCCCTTTAACCCAATGGGGTAACCACTTCCGTCCTGCCTTTCATGATGTTGAAGTATCCCATAGAGGATCTGAGAATTAAGCTCTCTCATACTCTCAAGAAGCCGGTAGCCAGCAATGGGATGCGTTCTCATTATTTCCATCTCTTTCGGGTTTAATTTCTCTTTCTTATTTAGAAGACTGTCTCTAATTTTAGCCTTTCCTATATCATGCAAAAAAGCAGCACAGACCAGATCATGTAGTTGCGTAGGGTTCATTTTAACCCATTTTCCTATTTCGTAGGACAGAAATGCTACATTCACCGGATGAGAATACAGATATGGGTATTTGTTCTGAACACTGTTTAGTGCAGTAAAAATATTAGAATAGGAATTAAAATATTGACAAATCCTTTCTACACAGGATATGGTTGAATCCAACTGCAGCTCTCTGTTGAAACGGATGTCTTCTACTAAATTATGCGATGTTCGGATAGCATGCTGGTATAATTCCTCAAAACTCATACCTGTAGTCCCTCCCTATCTAGTGAACAATTATTTACTTCTTCAAGTAAATATATATATCATTACAAAGGAAAAGACAATCTTGCTAGCATAATTGGTCAAAATATAGCATATTTGGTTAAATATTCAAAATAAATCTTGCTATAAAAATTCCATCCTTTGCTTCGAAGAATTTAGTTCCCTCAAAGCGCTCCACGGTATAAGCGATACTTCTTGTTCCGATACCACCGCCATTTTTCTCAGAGATCGGCATGTCGTGATCAAACGGTATGTCCGGTAAACAAGAATTCGTAATCCCAATGGCAAGCCTGCCATTGATGTACTGAGCCTGTATCTTAATAAATTTAGGCATCTCCGGTGAAAGACGAAGGCATGCCTCATATGCATTCTCTATCGCATTGGCAAACAATGCCGATAATTCCAATGGCTCGATCTTCAGGTTCTCCGGTATAACCGTCCTGATATCCATTTCGATACCCTCTCTCTTTGCTCTCTCCGCCCAGAGGCAAAGCATACTATTGATTACCGGATGGATACAGTAATTAATCTTTGGTACCTGTTCCTCTCCTCTTTGCTCCTTCAGATAATAGACCGCCTGATCTACCTTCCCAGCCTCCAATAGGTCAATGAGCTGCTGTGTTCCATGCCTCAAATCATGCCAACGACGGTTTGACTTTTCTGCAGCCTCACGCTGCTGTTCAAATTGCTCCAGTTGGGCTTTATTCTGCATATCTAGAATTCTTCTTTGTTCCTGAAGCAGATATTTTTCATGGAGCTGTGTCAGCACATAATTAAATACCATAAACATTGTAACCATCATCACGATAAGGAATATGCAATTTAAATATATATCGGAGAAATTACCGCTGCGAATGTACATAAAATATTGGAAATACATTAATAGGCAGGCGATCAAAGGAAGGATGCAGAAGACTGCCCATCCTTTATCCTGCTCATCCTGTATCTGTATGTATCGTTTGCGGACATATTTATGTAATAAAATAAATAACACAACAAAGAAGATTACCCGAAATAAATTATACCATAGATACCCCCCATGCAACACTTGGGAAAGCCACATGGAGGGGATGGAAAACGCCAAGCTGATGAAAACCGTGACCAGCACTGTAAACATATCACGAAAATCTCTTCTCTTAGACACGAAAAGAAAAGTTAATATAGCGGGTATATCCATACAGAAAATAAAGGTCATTACATATTTATCATAACCAAACAGTATGAGTATCGTAATACAGAGCGCCATCTGTACTATAAATTCGATCGTCAAAATTACGAATAATTTTTTTGCCTGATACCGGAATTTTCCCAAATCAAGTACGATAAATTGTCCGGTGATTAATGTTATTATAGGCATCAATGCTATTGATAAATCCATAATTTACACCTTCCATATCTTTGTCAAGAGCGGTAAAGCTGCCGTGAAAGGACTAATTAGAAATTCAAATAATGGAATTATTATAGAATATTTATTTACTTTATTCAACATGTTTCTCTAATTATTAACATTTTTTCACCCGGAGTGATAGCAGAGAAAAAGAGGCGTTTAAAACATACCTTTGCGTTAAAGGAATAACCTACATCTCTTCTCGCAAAAATAGTTTATTTCAGCCTCTTTGCTCATAATTATAAATATCTCAATGAATATACTTATTGCTTCATCAATCGATTCATGATTTCCTGTCCGGTTGGTGTCGCCGCTAAACCACCTTCACCTGTCTCTCTTAATGACCTTGGTAAGGCCTCTCCAATATCACGCATAGCGTCAATAACCTCATCAGGCGGTATCTGACTTCGAATTCCTGCCACCGCCATATCCGCACTAGCAATAGCATTTACAGCACCGACGACATTCCTCTTCACGCAGGGAACCTCGACGAGACCACCTACGGTATCACAGACCAAGCCCAGCAGATTCTTTAATGACATAGCCGCAGCATGGGAGATGCTGTACGAATCACCGCCGTTCAGATAGGTCAGTGCACCTGCTGCCATAGCACTTGCAGAGCCGATCTCTGCCTGACAACCTCCGGCTGCTCCTGCCAGGAATGCTCTTGCTGCAATCACCTCGCCAATTCCGGAGGCTACATAGAGAGCCTCTACCATCTGCTGCATTGATGGTTTGTATTTTTCCTCATAGCTTAATAAGACAGCCGGTATTACACCACAGGAACCGGCGGTCGGAGCAGCTACGATCTTCTTCATACAGGCATTGGATTCGCCCATTTTTAAAGCCTTTGCGATTACTTCACCGATAAAAGGTCCGCTAAGAGTCCGATTCTCCCGGATAGCTCGGTTCATTCTCGCTCCATCCTGACCAACCAACTGACTGGCTGATTTTAATCTCTCATCATATACCAGATCTGCGTTTTTCATAGCAAGATAAAGCTGTTCCATCTTCTTCATGGACTCTTTGGCCGTAACCATTCTTTCCTCCATGTCCTCTTTCAGGACGACCTCCCAGAAAGGAATATGCTGTTCCTCACATCTCATTACGATCTCTTCTAAGGATCTAAAACTCATTCTTCTCCTCCATACTCAGGTAGGTTACCTTCCTTACCCCTTCTGCCTTACGAAGCAGGTCTAATACCTCCTGAGGCACCTCCTGGTCACACTCGATAATCATCGTTGCGTTACCGCCGCGTTTATCACGGTAGATCCGCATCGTTCCTATATTGACCGACTTCTGGCTTAAGACTGAGGTTACCATGGATACATGACCCGGTTTATCCTCATTATTGACTATTAATGTAGGATAGCCGGCACTGACATCAGCCTCTACCCCATCGATCTGATTAATCATAATTGCTCCCCCTCCAATGGAGGATGCAACTATCTCCAGCTTAGTCCCTTTGATACCCTCCAGCTTTATAAGAACTGAATTCGGATGGGCATTCCTAAGCTCGATTCCTTCAAATTCATACTCCATCCCGCATTCCTTTGCATATTGGAAGCTGTCCGGAATCCTCTCATCATCAGGCTTCATTCCCAGAAGACCGGCGATGAGAGCCTTATCGGTGCCATGTCCCTTTCCTGTAGCTAGAAATGAACCATGTAAGTATAACTTAACACATTTGATTTCTTCCCGCAGCAGCTGCCTCGCGGTAAATCCTATTTTCACTGCTCCTGCTGTGTGGGAGCTGGATGGACCTACCATTATCGGTCCCATAATATCGAATACATTCATGGCTGCTCCTGCCTTTCATAACACTCTCTTTTGTTATAAATATACATTAATATTATATCCCATTTTTGCAGCTTCATCAATCTTTGTTTCATGTGAAGTAGCGCACTAATGGAAAGTATGCTTCGTGAACTTTAAAGTGTCATGTAAAAAAGGTAGTACTGCCTTTTGCGAGGCAGTACTACCTTGAATGTTTTCCTTATTGTTTAATCCTTAATTTATCTTATTTTAAACGGTAGCTTACAAATGCAAGCTTTGATCCACAGGGCGACCAGGAGTTAACATTCAAGCTACCCTGACCTCCAAACAATTGAACCAGTGTTACATAATCGCCACCCTCGCTTGACATTATCCGGATCTCCACTTCCCTGTTCGCGGGATGATCACCAGGAGCCACATCTCCCTTACGATAAGTGATATAGGCTACTGTACTGCCATCGGGCGACAGATGAGCAAACCAGCTATTACTTTCATCATAAGTCATCTGTCTCTGTTCGCTTCCATCGGTCTTCATTCGCCAAATCTGCATCAGTCCGGTGCGAACCGAGTTAAACCAGAGATACTTCCCGTCCGGACTATACTCCGGTCCGTCGTTTAAGCCCATGGAATCAGTAAGCCTTGTCTCTATTCCACCCATAGCAGGAATCGTATAAATATCATATTCTCCATTTCGCTCTGCGCAATATGCAAGTGTTGATTCATCCGGTGACCAGCCGTGTAGATAACTTGGTGCTATCGGCGTAATCAATGTCGGTGTGCCTCCCTCAAGAGGTAACGTATAGATTCTGGACTGTCCATCTTCATAAGTATGATGGCTGACTGCCAGCTGGCGATGATCCAGAGACAGTACGTGATCGTTATTGCATTGGTTACAGATGCCGGTATCCAATAAAGTACTTTCCTTTGTGGTAATATCAAAGGCATAAATATGGCCTCTGGCATTATAGATCAGTTCCTTCCCGTTCTTAAGCCAATTCGGAGCTTCTATTAAATAATTGAATTCCTTCAATACCTCTCGTTTTCCGGTGGCAATCTCTACCGTCTCTAATATACTGAATACATCTCTTTGTTCCGTCTCGTGACGATGCTCTGTAAGTACCTTCATAATCTTTTGCTCCTTCCGATCATCTCATTTGTAAGACAGGCTATCATCCTGATTTCATTCCTCATGAGCTTAGATCTATTATAAGGGAAATAGTTGTATTTCGTCCATATTTCGTAATCATTTCGTTATTGAAGATTAATTCTTATAATCAGAGCCGACGGTAAAGCCGTGGGAATTCCCCAGCTCAACCACACTGTTTTTCTTTTCATAAAAATGAATCGCATTCTTACGAATTCCTTGGACAGTATAATATTCATCCGACGGAGTAATCGGCAGATCTACGGTTCTGTGTTCAAAGCCAGCCTTATAGATGGCCGTAATCAGCTCAATCGTTAATCGTCCGCTTTCCCCGGTGATTAATGGCTTCCCTCCGGACTCAAGTGCTGTCATTACATTGTCAATCTCGCCTTCATGGCCTGTATGTATCAGCTCCGGAATGCTATCATAGAATTCCTGAAGTTCCTTCTCCAGAATTGTGTTTTCTACCGGAAAGCCGTTGTCCAGAGATGTACTTGCATAAACCTTCCAGGGTGCCGATACCCTTGCCTTCTCCCCTTGAAAGATGATCTGCTGCTCCTCGCCATGATGAATGACTGAGCTGGTAACCTGAGCCACCGTTCCCTTCGGATATTGAAGCGCAGCAATGGATACATCCTCCACCTCCGCATTATCATGGGCTGCATTACTAAGTAATGCCTGTACCTTGGTAGGCTTGCCTAACATCCATCCCAACATATCAATATGGTGTACTGCATGGTTCAAGGTACAGCCGCCGCCTTCCTTCTCCCATAGCCCTCTCCACCACAAATCATAATAACAGTGGCCGCGCCACCAAAAGGAATCGATCTGCGCGTGCAGTATTCTACCAAGCTTTCCGCTATCGAGAACAGCTTTTAATCTCATCACCGGATCCTTAAAGCGATTCTGGGCGATGACCGCCAGGGTTTTTCCTGATTCATTTGCAGCTGCAATCATCTGATCGCATTCCTCCAGGGATGCTGCCATCGGTTTTTCAACAATTACATTTTTACCTGCTTTTAGAAAGTTAATTGCTATTTCGGCATGACAGAAGGGTGGAGTACAGATACTGACCAGATCAATATCCTCCCTTTGCAACAGCATTCTGTGATCATCCGTTACCTCCACCTTAAGGTTATAATTACTTGCTTTCTCATGCGCTTTCTCCGGATATATATCACAAAGTGCTACAATCTCACAACGGTCCGGGAATGCTAAATATGCATTCATATGTGCTGCTGATATATTTCCTGCTCCAATAATGGCTACCTGTATCATAATCTGCCCCTTTCAATCGAGGATTTTCTTTGCCTCACCTCCTTATGCTAATACATTTTTCTTTCCTTTCCCATGGAATAACTAATCTATTTTTATAGAAATTATTGATATTTTTATGTAGCCAGAAAAGAGCTTCGATATTATGGCGAATAATAAATAGGCTATGGGCTCCTCCGTTATATTGAAGCGGAGGCTCATAGCCTACTATTCTTATTGCAGAAATAAAATAGATACTTATACTCTGTTGTCTTCCTGGGAATTTTTACGTTCATTCAATATGATACGGTCTAAAACAGCCTTGTATACCAGTATAATCTGTGCATCAATATAACAGAATTTATTTGCGATGAATTCATAAGCCTTATAGACAAAGCAAATATTAATCAGAACCAATGCACCGATGGAGAATATCGGCAGATCTACCTTTGCGATGATAAAGATGCACGCAGCAAGATAGAACAAAAACGCAAAGAAGAAATTTTTGCTGATCTTAAAGGCTAGAACCATTGTTTCATTCAGACGGTTATGCATCTTTGTAATCGCCTTCAAATCTCTGTATTTCAATTTTTCGTACATATCATTATAAATGCTTTGGCTGTCGCTCGCCTTCGTTTCCAAGTTCTTTTTAACCGAAGAAAAGTAACGGTCGTAATTTGCTTCACCAAGCTCTCTGCGAATTAACTTTTTAAAAACATTTGACATGAAATCACCTACTCTCATACTTATATCACATGCTGTATCACCGATGCAGCCGGGACCCCGGAAGAACAAGTAGACTGTTTCTTGGAGTAAAACTTCACGGTTCAGTGTGGGCAGTAAACTTATTTGATTTTTATAGCATATTCATATATCATTGTCCAGTAACATTTTTACTATTGCTTTATAATGTAAGCTCCAATCGCATACTCTTATGAACGCTCAAATGCGGGTGTTCTTCTTACCTTTATAATACTATTATTCTCTAAGGACACAAAATAAAACAATGCAAATGCTGACACTATTACCTAATGTATCTATTCTATATATCGGAAGCATATGCGATTTCTTCTCCTATATTTCGATTTTTTTTGATTTTAGTCGAAATATTAACAGAATGTTCATAATATATCCATACAAAAAACATATATGTCTTTTATAATAAAATCAAGTTAATAAGATAACTTATTGAAATTTATAAAACTTAATATTGCTTACAAGATAATTTTTTTCATAAAATAAGCCCGGCAGCTACCCTCCCCCCTCTACCGGGCTTCTCCTCTTTTATAAGGCAAAAACTTAATCGTGTTTTACAGAGATGGCACTTGTATCCATCTCTTTTTTAATATTTGTTAAACGAAGCAATGTATTTTCATATTGATATTCCTTTATTTCTGCCAGGGCAAGCTCCAGTTCTTTCTTATGTTTCGGTTTACCTCTTTTAATCAACAACTCCAGTTCTGATAGAATCGCTGTATAATCAAACCTCTTAATATAATATATGGTGTTTAAAATACATTGTTCATATTCATCCTGTGTCATCAAAAGAATTGGAGTTTCACTGTATCGTACTGTACTGGTGACATCATTATATTTATTAAGATTGGTCTCCAGCTTATCACAAAATCCTAAGATGCGTTCTAGGAAGCAAGGGAAGTAATCATCAATTGGTGAAGACTCCTCCGATACTATGAGTTCAAAATTATTCGCTACATCGGAGAGCTTTATCGCACCGATATTAGCAAATACACTCTTCATATTATGAACTCCAATTCGAATATCATTTCTCTTATTCATTCGATTTCCCAGATTAACAAGATCGAGGCAGGTTTTTATATCCTTCAGCGATACCTTTAATAGATTGACAAAATGCTTTGGGTCTCCGAGTGCATACCGAAGACCTGTCTTATAATCAATCTCTCCAATCTCCTGTGTCATTGCATATATCAGAGTATCATCACTTTGATCACAAGTTAGGTCTCCGTAATGGAATACTGATCCTTCCGAAAGCTGCGGACACCATTTTTCTAAGATCGATGTAAGCTCCAATAATCCAAGCGGCTTTAGATATACCTCGTTCGCACCGTTCATCTGATATAATCGGCGGATATCTTCAGAAATGCTTGAAGTGAGAGCGACGATAATTATCTTCTTCGCTGCCGAAGAAATACTACGAAGCGCTTCGGTCGTCTGTACTCCATCCATCTGAGGCATGACATGATCTACAAAAATAATATCATAACTCTTCTTGCTTGCCATTGCCACTGCTTGAGAGCCGCTATCTGCCTGATCTACATTAATATCAAATAATTGAAGCATATTTGTTAATACTATAGTATTAACCACATTATCATCAATTACTAGTGCTTTTATAAGTTTATCCTCCATATTTTTTTATCCCTCTCATCATCCGACATAGCATAGATATGATTTCATTGCAGTATTTACATGCATTCATGCAAAAATTAACCAAAAAAAGCTATATATTCCTATAATCATGATTTTTTTATTATTAATCAAAATATTAAAATTTTTTCTTTTATGTATAGAAATAATTTGCTATAATGTTCGTTAGGAATTTAAGAATAAACATCCAGGAGGTAAAAAAATGTCAAATGTATATGTTATGGATCACCCGTTAATCCATCACAAGCTGGGAATCATGAGACGTAAGACTACATCAACAAAGGAATTTCGAGATCTTGTGTCTGAGGTTGCCATGTTAATCTGCTACGAAGCAACAAGAAAGCTTCCGCTTGCTGACATAGAAATTGAAACACCGTTAGTAACAACTACCGCCAAAGAAATCGCTGGCAAAAAGCTCTGCATCGTTCCTATCCTTAGAGCAGGACTTCATATGGCAGACGGAATCTTGAACCTGATCCCGAGTGCGAAGGTTGGACATGTTGGTTTATATCGTAATGAGGAAACCTTAGAACCAGTGGAATATTTCTGTAAGCTTCCTTCTGATGCTGCCGAGCGTGAGATTTTCGTAGTTGATCCGATGTTAGCAACCGGCGGCTCCGCAGTAGCTGCTATCGATATCCTTAAGAAAAGAGGTATATCCAAGATTCATTTTCTCTGTCTTATTGCTGCTCCTGAGGGTGTTGAGCGTCTGACTAAAGCTCATCCGGATGTTGAAGTATACATTGGCAACCTGGATGAAAGACTAAATGATAAGGGTTACATTCTTCCCGGTCTCGGTGACGCCGGTGATAGAATTTACGGAACAAAGTAATCTTCCTTTCACTTATAAAATCCATATATAGTTTTTCAACAAACCGACAATAGAAAGCACGCTTCGCGAACTTTCTATTGTCATGAATTATAATATCAGGGGTGTTGAAAGCGAATAAGAACCTGTCTTTCTTACAGGTTCCGACTCGTTTTCAACACCCCTGATTATTTCATCTTCACCTATGGTTTACTCATGGGTATTTCTTGTTTGTCGTTAGATTGTTGAAAATTTATAAATTGTTACAGAGTCAAACTCCTTACCGGCCTTCAGCATACAGGAAGGGAAGCTTTTTATATTACAGGAGTTCGGGAAATATTGTGTCTCAAAGCAAACGCCGTATCTCTTTTCATAAACAGCGCCGTTCTTACTATTATTTACGGGGTTGAGCATATTACCAGCATAAAGCTGCATACCGGGAAGATCGGTAAAGATCTCCATCCTTCTTCCGCTCTTTTCCTCTACTAGCTCTGCCACTTTCTCGACCTGCGTTCCGCTGATATCCAGAACATAATTATGGTCATAACCACCTGCCATGGTAAGTGGTGCATAATCTGAATCAATCTCCTGCCCAATGGTCTTAAGCGTTCTAAAATCCATTGGAGTTCCTGCTACATCCCAGATCTCACCAGTCGGAATCAGATCTGGAGTAGTGGGTGTAAATTGATTAGCCTTGATCCATACCTTATGATCAAGAATAGATCCCGAATCATGTCCTGCGAGATTAAAATAAGAATGATTTGTCAAATTTACTATTGTATCTCTATCTGAAACCGCGAGATATTCAATAACAAGCTCGTTCGCTTCGGTCAAGCTATAGGTAACGGATACATCCAGATTACCGGGGAAGCCTTGCTCCATATGAGGACTTAATCTGGAGAATTCGATGCTTGCAATATCATCATCTTCATAAACTTCCGTCTCATACATAAATTTATTATAGCCTACAAAGCCGCCATGAAGATTATTCTCACCATCATTCTTGTCCAGCTCATAAACCTTACCATTTAATTCGAACTTAGCGTCGCCGATGCGGTTTGCATGACGGCCGATAAAGGAACCAAAACCTGGAGGATTCTCCTCATAGCCGGCAAGATTATCAAAGCCTAAGTTTACATCAGCAAAATTACCCTTAGAATCCGGTACTATTATGCTTACAATATTGGCACCGTAATTCGTGAAGGAAATCTTCATACCATTTCCATTCGTCAGAGTATATAAGGTTGCTTCTTCCCCACGTACAGTTTTCCCAAATGATTTCTGCGTAATCTTCATGTTTCTTTCTACTCCTTATATTAATTCATAAAAGTGCACTTAAGTGGAATACCGCTCATTTACCATCGAACAAGTTCATGGTAAACTCACTACGCTTTATTATACCATGAACTTCGTCCATGGTCTTCGGCTCCGATCGCTCCCTTTCAAACAAGTTTGAAGGGATCTCACTACACCTTATTATATCATGAATGTAATGCATATTCATGATCTTTGCTCCGCTCATTTACCATCGAACAAGTTCGTGGTAAACTCACTACGCTTTATTATACCATGATTGGTATAAATATCAATTATTTTCTTGTATCTCATCTGTTTCTTTCCTATATCTTCCACTCCATAGTTTTCGAATCCTTTTTTAACAAACGATGTAAACGAGTACCGCTATGACATAATTATAAAACAGCTCCTATAGTTGACACCTCCCTGAGACGATGCTATACTTGATTCGTAATTCTAATATTATTTATGGTATAAGTGGTCAAATACCTTGTATTTGGCATAATAGGGAAACAGGTGATATTCCTGTACGGTCTCGCCGCTGTAATTGGGGAGTTCGAATCAACAAGGTTCATCCTTGTACATAATCACTGGCATTAAGCTGGGAAGATTCGATTCGAATGTTGATCCATAAGTCAGAAGACCTGCTTATACTGGTACCGAAGGTTCCACGAGGTTTGGACAAGGGTGCAATAAAGTTGCTGTTTGTTTGTCAGCTTTTTTTATTGTCCTTTTTCCTGTTTGTGGGTAAAGGATTTTTTTATTACAGCAAAAGGAGAAAGAAAGATGAAGCAAAATAAGAATGTTATGAAGGCATTGCTTGCCTGTGCCGCACTGGTGGTGGTGATCGTTGCCATGCTGGTGGTTTACAATCAGTTTAAACCGAGTACTGAAAAGGGTGCCAAGGAAATTACCGTTCAGGTTGTAATTCCGGAAGAAGAGACGAAGGAAATTACCATTCATACAGATGCAGAATATCTTCGGCAGGCACTGGAGGAAGAAAAGCTCATTCAAGGTACCGACGGGGAGTACGGTTTATTTATTACTGAAGTAAATGGTCGCGTTGCAAAGGATACCAATCAGGAGTGGTGGTGTATCACAAAGGCAGGCGGTCAAGTCAATTCGGCTGTAGACGGAATCGCGATTGCAGACGGTGATCAATATGAGCTTACGTTAAAGGTCGGTTATTAATCCTGTTATCTGATAAAGTCATTGGAAGGGGAAAGCCATGCGTATCAAAGATATAGTATTAATTGGGATCATGAGTGCCATTTTGCTTGTAATTCAGGTTACTCTTGCCTTCCTGCCAAATATCGAGCTTATATCATTATTGATCATAATCTACACCTTGGTGTTTGGGAAAAAGGCTTTTTATATCATCTACGTCTTTGTGGCCTTAGAAGGTCTCCTCTATGGTATCGGTTTGTGGTGGATTAACTATCTTTACGTTTGGACCATATTATGCGTGCTGGTTCTTTTGCTTCGCAAGCAACGATCTCCCTATTTTTGGGCGATCCTATCCGGTTTCTATGGTCTGGCTTTTGGAGCTTTATGCGCTGTCCCTAATCTTTTTTTAAGCGGTTTTGCTTCTGCTGTAAGCTACTGGATTGCAGGTATTCCATTTGATGTTCTTCATGGCGTCGGGAATTTTGTCGTTGCTCTACTTCTGTTCCGTCCGCTTTTTTATCTTTTGGATAAGGTCAACTATAGAGTTGTCTATTAATCAAACCGAGTAACCGTAAATATTAGACATTTCCTTCAAAAAAATTATCTACGGTATAAAAAAAGGTTATCCTTAAGGAATGTTCCTTAAGGATAACCTTTAATCAATCGTCTCAAACAATATAGCCATTTCTTTATAAACTTATTTCTTAACAAAACTAAATTTATATTCTAGAAAAAGGTACACTGTAAACCCAACATTGATTATAATCTTGTTACGTTAGTTGCCTGCGGACCCTTAGCTCCCTGAACTACTTCGAACTCAACTTCCTGGCCTTCTTCTAAAGATTTAAAGCCGTCCATGTTAAGACCGCTGTAATGAACGAATACGTCATTACCCTGCTCATCGGAGATAAATCCAAATCCTTTTTGATTGTTGAACCACTTAACTGTACCTTTGTTCATGTTTATTCCTCCAGAATTAAAAAAATGATATGGTAGTCTATATATTAGACACCAGAATTATGATAACACTCTTTCCAATCCATGTCAATTATTATTTGTCGACAGAATACCCAACAGCATAGAATTGACAGGACATATCGGCTTAAAAGTGTGCACATACGCAGCTCTAATACTATGTAACTTAAATCCTCAGCTCATAAGCGTCAGAAGCCGTACAAAGCTCGTATCCACTGGCTATCAAAAGCTTTACTCCTTCGTCAAGATCCGATAGCTTCATGATGATGGAGGTATCTCTTCCGGCTGTGGCCAGCGTGTACATATACTCGACACTGATTCCGGTATCCGCAAGACATTTTAGTACTTCATGCAGTGTTCCCGGCTTTTGAGCAATCTTTACGGCAATTACATCGGTAAGCATTGCAGAAAAGCCTTCTGCTTTCAGTACCTTCTTACCTTCCTCCGGATCCGATACGATCATTCTGAGCAAACCATATTCTGAAGTATCAGCAAGACTAAAGGATGCAATATTGATTCCACGCTCTTTCAAGGCTTCGGTCACTCGTTCCAGCCTGCCTTTGGTATTCTCGATAAATACTGATAATTGCTTAATTACCATAGTCTCTCTCCTTCTATAAAATTAGATGCTTTGTTAATTAGATCAGCTTTCGATTATCAATAACTCTCTTTGCTTTCCCTTCACTTCTTTGAATCGTCTTGGGCTCAACCAACTTTACTTTAACTGCAAGTCCAAGCGCAGATTGAAGGACATGGGTAATCTTCTTCGTCAAGCTTTCCAGCTGTCGGATCTCATCAGAGAAGAAGCGCTCCTCCACCTCAACCTGAACCTCAAGCGTATCCAGATTATTCACTCTGTCAACAATAAGCAGATAGTGCGGACTAGTCTCGTCAAGCTCCAATAATGCTGCTTCTACCTGAGAAGGGAATACATTCACTCCACGTATAATCAACATATCATCGGAACGCCCCCTGAACCGATCGATACGCGCCAGTGTTCTTCCGCATTCACAGCGATCATATGAAATACTGGTCAGATCCTTTGTACGATACCGAAATAACGGTAATGCTTCCTTTGTTAAGGTGGTAAATACCAGCTCTCCAACCTCTCCTTCCTTACAAGGCTCCAGTGTCTCAGGGTTGATAATCTCCGGAACAAAGTGATCCTCATAAACATGTAACCCTTTATGATATTCACAGTCCGCCGCCACACCAGGGCCTAATATCTCGCTCAAGCCATAGATATCATAAGCCTTTAGATTCAATTTGGCTTCGATCTCCCTGCGCATATTCTCGGTCCATGGCTCTGCACCGCAGATAGCTGCCTTCAGTTTAATATTATTAATCTGACCTGTTTCCTCCAACACTTCCGCAATATGGAGCAGATAAGAAGGGGTACACGCGATTGCTGTCGCCCCAAAATCATGCATCATTGTGATCAGCTTCTGCGTGTTACCAGTGGACATCGGTATAACCGTTGCCCCCAGATTCTCCGCACCGTAATGAAGTCCCAGGCCACCGGTGAAAAGTCCATAACCATAGGCTATCTGTATCTTATCCTGCGGCCCGATTCCAGCCATAGCCAACACTCTCGCAACACACTCCTGCCACAGATCGATATCCTTTCTGGTATATCCGACTACAGTCGCCTTACCGGTAGTTCCGGAGGAAGCGTGAATACGTACTACTTCGGACTGCGGTACTGCAAATAATCCGAAGGGATAATTATCTCTCAGGTCATTCTTGGTAGTAAAAGGCAACTTATGAAGATCATCTATACTGTCGATATCTCCTGGTTCTATGCCCATCTGCTGCATCTTCTTACGATAAAATTCTACATTATGATATACACGATCCACCATTTTCTTAAGACGTGCACTTTGTAAATTATGAATCTCATCGCGACTCATACATTCCTTAGTCTCATTCCATATCATGCGATTACATCCTCCTGCTCAGCAACAATATATCCATGTTCCTTCAGGACGGTAGCCGTCTTTTTCAGGTCCTCGGTATTGAGAATCATGAGTGGCGCTTTTCCGCTGCGAAGCACAATCGAATATATATAATTGATTCCAAGTTTTGCATCTGCGATTACATGAAGCATCCCATCCAGAACTCCGGGCTTATCCTCTAATTCTACTGCTACAGCTTCGGATACTTTCACTGCAAAACCATTCGAATTTAACACCTCCTTCGCTTTCTCCGGCTGATCTACAACGATTCGAAGGATAGCAAATTCAGGTGTATCAAAAGATGCAATTGCTCTCAAGTTAATCTTGTTGTCTTTTAGGACTGATGTTACACTTGCCAGACTGCCGATCTCATTTTGTACAAATACAGAAAGCTGTTTAATCATTGCACTACCCCCTTTATATATATTCCTATTAGGCCTTGGTTATCAAAAGTTAATGAAGGTTATATCCCACTTCAAACGCCTTTTTATTTATCTCGATTGTCTTGGCAGGAACAGTCTCCTCGATAACTTTTAACCATTCTTCTTTGGTAAAGCTCATATGTTGTGCTGCAATGCCAAGTACTATTATATTAAAGACGCGGCTGTTACCCAGCTTTTTTGCTTCTTCCAGAGCATCCACCCGAAATACTCTGTGGTGCTTTTCTAACTCCTCCAGAATATTCTCGGGATATTTTGCAGCACCGATTACGACCGGCATCGGATCGATACGACTGTCATTCACCACAATTGCACCGTTCTCCTTCAGAAAATGCGCATAGCGTAGCGCCTCCAGACGTTCAAAAGCAATTAATACATCTGCCTGCCCTTCCTCTACGATAGGCTCATAAACCTTATCTCCATAGCGGACAAAGGTAACGACACTTCCACCTCGTTGCGCCATTCCATGAACCTCGGAGAGTTTAACATCATATCCGGCCTGGATGGTCAGGGCTCCTAATATTCTACTGGTAAGCAGAGTTCCCTGTCCACCTACTCCTACGATCATAATATTTTTAGTTTCCATGGTGTCCTCCTCCTATCGTTCCACCGGTATCACCGCACCGAATCTGCAAGCCTGTTCACATAAGCCGCAGCCATTACACATGGTATCATTAATAGCAATCGTGCCATTTTCCAGCTTGGTAATCGCAGGGCAACCGGGCTTCATACACATTCCGCATTTTTTGCATACCTCCGGAAGAATGGTGTATTGCTTCTTTACCGGAGCCTTACTCAAGAGAACACAGGGTGATTTTGTGATAATCACTGCCACCTCATCCATGGCTGTTGCTTCCTTGATTGCCTTTTCCAGATTCTCTGTATCAAATGCATTAATCTCATAGACATGTTTTACGCCAACTGCCTTGCAGAGAGTGACCAAATCCACAGCGTTCGTTTCCTCTCCCTTCAAGGTCTTTCCTGTAGCAGCATGATCCTGATGGCCGGTCATACCTGTTGTGGAATTGTCCAGAATGAGCACTGTTCCGGTTCCTTTGTTGTAAACCATATTAATTAAGGAGTTAATACCAGTATGCATAAAAGTGGAATCTCCAATTACGGCAACCCAGTTCTTGATATATTCCTTCCCTTTCGCCTTCTCCATACCATGCAATGTGGAGATACTTGCACCCATGCAGACGGTAGTATCCACCACACTCAAAGGAGCAACTGCACCCAGGGTATAGCAGCCGATATCTCCGGCACCGTGAATCTTTAATTTATTCAGAATAGAATATACACTTCTGTGAGGGCAACCAGGACAGAGAATCGGAGGGCGATTCGGAATCTGAGCCGGATGAGCAAGAACAAGCTTCTCTCCTGCAATTGCTCTGCGAAGCAGATTCGCAGAATATTCTCCCTGCACGGTAAGAATCTCTTTTCCGATTGCCTTGATACCCCAGGCCTTAACCTGTTCTTCAATAATCGGGTCCAGTTCTTCGATGATATATAAGGTTTCCACCTTGGCGGCAAAATCCTCGATCAGCTTCTTTGGTAGGGGATTCACGATACCAAGCTTTAAAACACTGGCATCAGGAAAGGCCTCTTTTACATACTGATATGCAATACCGGAGGTAATAAAGCCCATCTTATTATCCTGATACTCCACCTTATTCACCGGAAAATTACAGCCATCCTTTTCTAAAGCCATCTCTCTGCTCTCCACCACCAGATGGCGTCCCTTTGCATTCCCGGGCATCATAACATTCTTAGCGATGTCTCTGACATAGGGCTTATCTTCACATTCGATTCTCTCATTCAGTTCGACCATGCCCTGAGAATGGGAAAGTCTTGTTGTAGAGCGTACAATCACAGGAGTATCATATTTCTCACTCAGTTCGAAGGCAAACTTGACAAATTCCTTGGCCTCGTTGCTGTCCGAGGGTTCCAGCACAGGAACCTTTGCGGCTCTTGCGATTGCTCTGGTATCCTGCTCATTCTGAGAGCTGTACAAGCCCGGATCATCTGCGATTATAGCAACCAGACCACCGGTAACTCCGATATACGAGACTGTGAAAAGCGGGTCTGCTGCCACATTCAGGCCAACATGCTTCATAGAAGCAAGAGCTCTGACACCGCTCAAGGAGGCTCCGATTGCTACCTCCATCGCTACCTTCTCATTCGGCGACCATTCAGAATAAATCTCGTTATATTTTACAATGTTTTCACTAATCTCTGTACTGGGTGTGCCCGGATATGCTGCCGAAACCTTACATCCAGCCTCATATGCACCTCTTGCGAAGGCTTCATTACCAAGCATAATTACTTTTTCTGCCAATGTTGTAAATCTCCTTTCCTATGTATCAAATCCTAACCTAATCCTATCACATCTGCATACCATTGCAAAGCAACAATTTATAAATCCTTGCGTAAATCCGTCACTCTCTTTGCTTTCCCTTCAAAGCGTTGCAGACTTCTTGGTGCAACTAATTTAATGGTTGCATCCAGACCTAGAACAACTCGTAAACTGGATTTGATCCTTTGTTCCAGCTCACCAAGCTTAGCATAGGAATCCAGCAAAGATTCGTCTGCCAGCTCCACCTTAATCTCCATATAATCAAGAAAATTACGGCGGTCTACCATGATCTCATAATGTGCTCCTATTTCCGCAACCTTTAGCAGCACTTCCTCAATCTGAGTAGGAAATACGTTTACGCCACGAATGATCAGCATATCATCGGAACGACCGGAGAGATTCTCCATACGTACCGTAGTTCTGCCACAAGCACATGGCTCATACATCAATCTTGAGATATCCTTTGTCCGATAACGGATCAGAGGTAATGCTTCTTTTGTAATACAACTGATAACCAATTCTCCCTTTGAGCCGGGAGGAAGTACTTCTCCGGTCTCCGGATCGATGATTTCGGGAATAAAGTGATCCTCGTTAATGTGCATACCGCATAATTCCAGACATTCTCCGGATACACCGGGTCCAATCAGCTCACTCATTCCATAATTTTGAGTCACCTTCATATCATGACCCCAGAGCTTATACATCTCCTCGCGCATGGGCTCGGTCATACCCTCTGCTCCGAAGAGGCCGATCTTCACCTTAAGATCCTTTGAAGGATCAATACCCAACTGATGCGCAACCTCCCCGATATGAAGTGCATAGGAAGGGGTAGCAACTAATAATGTGGTCTCAAAGTCTTGCATATACATGATCTGCTTCTGGGTATTACCTGAGGAGGTCGGACATACGGTAGCCCCCAGGTTCTCCAAACCATAATGTAAGCCAAGTGCTCCCGTAAACATACCATAGCCGAAGCAAATCTGTGCTACATCCTCCTCCGTAGCACCGCCCATCGCTGCAATTCTCGATACACATTCGGTCCAGGTCTTTAGATCCTTCTTTGTATAACCTACTACGGTAGGTTTACCGGTGGTTCCCGAGGATGCATGAATACGCACCAGCTCCTTCTTCGGTACGGTAAACAATCCAAAGGGATAATTATCTCTTAAATCCTTTTTATTCGTAAACGGAAGCCGTGCCAGATCCTTCAGACTTTTGATATCCTCCGGCTTAATCCCAGCCTCCACCATCTTGGCACGGTATGCCGGAACCTTTTCATATACTCTTGATACTGTCTCCTTTAGCCTCTGCAGCTGCAGCTTCTCCAACTCTTCTCTCGGAAGTGACTCTTCCTTTGCCCAAATCATTACAAATCCTCCTTCATTAAGTTTAAAATATGTCAATTTGTTCAGGAGCATTTATCCCCCTGAGATTGATAAGTAATATTAATTAACTAAGCTGTATAAGCACACATAGAAGCTGTCTCATCACATATTCCATGATGAGTCAGCTTCTTCCTTGTCAGCCCCTATTTAAGGTCGATTAGGCAATAAGCACTGGGCTCGATGCCCTTTTATGCTTCCTCAATTGATTTCTTTGTATGTACGGTTACTGTTTCCTCATAGCATAGGAAAACCTCCTGAACCTTCCCCTGATCCATCTTAGGAGTTAGCAGGCTTACAACCGGAACAACAATCAGACCTGCTATCATAGCAATTGCTCCCGCATTAATTGGAGAGGCAATATATTTTAAGAAGAGATTCGACAAAGTGATTCCGACACCAGCCGCAAAGCTTGCCCAAACTGCAGCCTTCGTCACCCGTTTCCAATACAGTCCGTATAAAAACGGTGCCAGGAAGGAGCCTGCCAGTGCGCCCCAGCTGATACCCATCAACTGCGCAATAAAGGTAGGAGGATCCAGTGCTATCATAACGGATAATGCTATAAACACGACGATTAATATTCTCATTGTCAGGATTTGCTTCTTTTCACTCATACTTTTGATCAAATTGTCCTTAATAAAGTCCAACGTTAACGTTGAGCTTGAGGTCATAACTAAGGAGGCAAGCGTTGACATCGAAGCGGATAATACCAATACGATAACAATTCCAATCAATGCATCGGATAAGGAAGATAACATATGAGGTACGATTGCATCGTATGCTACTGAACCGTCTGCCTTCAGGACTGCTTCTCCGTTATATAATCTTCCGAAGCCACCGAGGAAATAACAGCCTCCGGAGATAATTACGGCAAACACGGTAGATATAATAGTTCCGGATTTGATCGATTTCTCATTCTTAATCGTATAGAATTTATGTACCATCTGAGGAAGTCCCCAGGTCCCTAATGAGGTAAGTATCACCACTCCCAGAAGATTCAATGGATCCGGTCCGAAGAAGGAGGAATAGGCTCCAGGCTGTCCCTGCGTAATGGGAATCTCACTTTCAAACTGTGCCAGGCTCTTGACTGCTGCTAAAAAGCCGCCATTATTATTCAAAACCGATGCGATTACGGCAGCAATACCACCGAGCATGATGATTCCTTGAATAAAATCATTGATTGCCGTTGCCATGTAGCCTCCCAAGATAACATAGATACCGGTCAGTACTGCCATAGCAAGAACACATACCCAATAAGGAACATCAAAAGCCATTCCGAACAGTCTGGATAATCCGTTATACACCGATGCGGTATATGGTACCAGGAAAATAAAGGCTATTGCACTGGCTACGATTCGAATCGCTTTACTGTCATAACGGCTGCCAAAAAAGTCAGGCATGGTGGTTGATTTAAGGTGATGTGTCATGACTCTTGTCCTTCGCCCTAAGATCACCCACGCTAATAGGCTTCCGATGAAAGCATTACCAATACCGATCCAAGTTGCACTTAATCCATACTTCCAACCGAATTGCCCTGCATATCCGACAAATACTACTGCTGAAAAATAAGTCGTTCCATAAGCAAATGCTGTTAACCAAGGACCTACCGATCTTCCCCCCAATACAAAATCACCGACACTGGTGGTATGCTTTCTTGCATAGATACCGACCAGAATCATGATAGTGAAAAACACAATCAAAAAAAACACTTTAACAAACATCCCTTTACCCTCTCCCAATCTTCTTTTCATCACTTCAACGCTTTAAAGCGTCGGCACTTTAAAGCAATGATAACAAATTATGGGAGGGATGTCAATACAAATTCGTCATACATGTCAAAAATAATCTATGAATTCTCATGATTTTCACCGGTGCGATGGCATTCTTCTTAAATACCAAAAGGGCTGTATCAAATCCTCTCCTCATCCAGCCCGTACTGTTTTAAAGAAGTACCGGCTTGAGAGGATAGATTAGAAACAGCCCTTGTATTATTGTTTATCAGATTCCTATACTATCCTTTGCAGATCAAACGATATGCTGCATAGAGGGATAGAATAGCCGCTATCGGCACTAAAATCAAGAATCTTGTATGCTTTGTTTTATGTCGGAATGTATACATTCCAAGTAAGGATCCGAAGCCTCCGCCCAAGAAGGCGATGAGTAAGAGCGTTCGCTCCGGGATTCGCCAAGCCTTTTTTCTTGCTTTCTGTTTGTCAATTCCCATTAATATAAAGCCTACCAGACTCATAATCAAAAGATATCCCAGTATCAGATCGCTTATGATTAACATGAGATTACTTTTCATCCGTTGTTGCCAAAGCAATCGCTAATTCTTTCAACTGCTTATCATCTACCACATTGGGTGCATCCGTCATAAGGTCCGAGGCATCCTTTACCTTCGGGAACGCAATAACGTCACGAATACTATCCTCCTGTGACATAAGCATTACAAGACGATCCAGACCGTAAGCAAGTCCAGCGTGCGGAGGAACACCATATTTGAATGCATTTAAGAGGAAGCCGAAACGATCATATGCTTCTTCCTTCGTAAAGCCAAGTACCTCGAACATCTTCTCCTGAACATCACTCTGGAAGATACGAACGGAGCCTCCGCCGATCTCGGTTCCGTTTAATGTGATATCATAAGCCTTTGCCCTAACCTTACCCGGATCTGTGTCAAGTAAAGGAAGATCCTCCTCCATCAGCATGGTGAAGGGATGATGCTTCGCGGTGAAACGGTTCTCCTCCTTGGAATATTCGAGGAGCGGGAATTCGGTTACCCACAGGAATTTATATTCATCCTTGCGTATGAGGTCAAGTCCCTTTGCAATCTCGATTCTTAATGCTCCAAGAACAGAGAATACAATATCGTCTTCATCAGCAGCGAACAGTAACAAATCACCGGGCTTGCCATCCATAGCCGTAACCAAAGCCTTCAGCTCTTCTTCTGTCATAAACTTAGCAAAGGAGGACTTATAAGAGCCATCTGCTTCTACTGCAAGATAGGCAAGGCCCTTTGCTCCGTATCCCTTTGCAAATTCTACCAATGCATCGATCTTCTTACGAGGCATATCTGCCTGACCCTCTGCATTGATACCGCGGACAGAGCCGCCTTTACCAAGTGCTCCGGTAAATACGGCAAAACCACAGTCCTTTACTACCTCGGATACATTCTTAAGCTCCAGACCAAAACGGATATCCGGCTTATCGGAGCCGAAACGTTCCATCGCTTCCGCATAGGTCATTCTCTGAATCGGAAGCGGTACTTCGATACCGATGCTCTCCTTGAACATTTTCTGTAACAGGCGCTCATTAACACCTATGACGTCATCGACGTCTACAAAGGATAGCTCCATATCAATCTGTGTGAATTCCGGCTGACGATCTGCTCGAAGGTCTTCATCACGGAAGCACTTTGCAATCTGGAAGTAACGGTCGTAGCCTGCTACCATCAGCAGCTGCTTAAACAACTGAGGTGACTGGGGCAGAGCATAAAAGTTACCGGGATGAACACGGCTCGGTACCAGATAATCTCTTGCTCCCTCCGGTGTACTCTTGCACAGGATCGGTGTCTCGACTTCGATAAATCCTTCCTCTGCTAAAAACTGACGGGTAATATTTGCTACCTTACTGCGAAGAATCAGATTCTTCTGGATGTCCGGTCTACGAAGATCCAGATAACGGTATTGTAATCTTAACTCCTCCCTGGTCTTGCTATCCTCTTCAATCGGGAACGGAGGGGTATCTGCTTCTGATAAGATACGAAGTTCAGTCGCTCTGATCTCGATATCACCGGTTGCCAGATTCTCATTCACAGCCCCGGAACGGGCTACCACTTTACCTACTACTGCAATTACAAACTCACTTCTGAGCTTCTCTGCTTTGGTAAAATGATCACTACCGCAATCGCTTTCCTCAAATATAATCTGTAACAGTCCGGTACGATCCCTTAAATCCACGAAGATAATACCGCCTTTATTTCTGCTCTTTTGTACCCACCCCATAACGGTTACTGTCTCACCTATATTCTTATTAGAGACTTCTGTACATCTGTGGCTTCTGTGTAAGCCCTTCATTGCTTCTGCCATTGTTTATCTTTCTCCTTTATCGCAATCTATAATTGGTGTTTTCTACCTTGCAACCCTTTTAATGCAATTAATTTTATAGCATTTTGAAGTATCTGTCCATAGCTTTTTTGCTTTGCCTTACTCCTTATGCATTTCATTCACTAATAGGTTGCCGGCCGTTGGTACTTAATCCATTACAACATCAATACATTTGCGATTCGCAGTAACCGGCTTCACATAATTTGTTCCTACCCTGACGTGTTCCGGATGTACAATATAGGATTTTAAAGCTTCTTCATTTTCAAAAACACTGTCGAGTAACAGATCCGAATCCGATGTAGAAAGCGGATCAATATATAAATGAATCGATACTATTCCGGGGATCAGATGAATCAGATTCTCCAGCTCCTTCTTCATCAGCAATGCATTCTGTTTATTCTCTTGTGCAGTAAAGTGCTCAGCATAATTCCATGCCACAATATGTCGAACCATTTTGATACCAACCTTTCTTCATTGTAGTTAAAGTGATAAAAGCACCTTCGATGCTTTCCTGATACAATAAATTGCTATTGCATGCTTACTTGCATATCATTTTATCATTACTATCTTAAGCAGACAAGGAAATTATCATTCCCAGACCAAAATTAATCCAAATCGGATTGTTCCGTCACTCAAGGTATGCGGAGTGCTTACTGTGATTCCGTATAGCCACCTGAGGCTTTCTTTCGACAACAGCTCTGTACTTCATCTATTCTAGATGTTGATTAGATATGACACTCAGGAATATCGCCTCTCAGCAGCAGGCATCGTAATAATTTTATCTATCTTCTTTTGGTATATAGTACAGTTGAAATTCCTCCATGATCTGATCGACGTAACTCTTAACTTCGGTTAGGTTGCCGCGACGGGAGGCTAGCTCAATCTTAAAGGCCAGATCCTTGATATCAATGGCATCAATCTGCCCTGCGGCCTTCTTGATTTCCTTTGCAATCTTTTCGATTCGAAAATTATTGTCGATAACCGCCTCCATACCCAGCTGTTCCATCAAACCGGTAAGCAATTTAAGATCCTCTTCGTTCTGGGCCTTGGCAGAAGCAGTCCTTCCGAAGCTGAATACAATCTCTCCATCCTCGGTCATCATCACATAATCCGGTGTCTCTCCCGACTGTTTTTGGGTGAGATGTTCAAGGAGCTCAAATAGTTCTTCCATTTGAATCGGTTTTGAGATATATTCATCCATACCCAGATTAATAAATTTCTCCCTATCACCGGGCAGAGAATATGCCGTAATCGCGATAATCGGTGTATGATGATCTACACTCTCAAGACTTCTGATTTTAACTGTCGTTTCAATACCATTCATCTTAGGCATCTGAATATCCATGAGAATGGCATCAAATTGTTCCTGGGAAAACAGCTCAATTGCTTCCATTCCGTTACCTGCTGTCTTAACCTTATGACCTCTCTCCTCTAACATCTTTTGGATCACCTTTTGATTAATGCGGTCATCCTCAACGACCATCAGGCTTAGTGATTTCTCTGCTTTTGTAATCGTTGGAAGGAGTTTCTTATTTGTCATGCTTTCTTTTCCGATTCGAAGCTTCAGCATGAACCGGAAGGTACTACCGACACCGTATTCACTTTCGACCTCAATCGCTCCACCCATCATCTCAAGCAACTGCTTCGAGATAACAAGTCCCAAACCGGTTCCTCCGAATTGTCTGGTATAGGAATTTTCAATCTGTGAGAAACTCTGGAATAACCGGCCCATATCTTTCTTCTCAATACCGATGCCGGTATCCTTTACGGAAAAGACGAGTTCTGCATCTTCCTTGGTCACCTTAGTTACCTTAATCATCAGCATGATTTCACCACGTATCGTGAATTTAATAGCATTACTGATCAAATTATTGAGTATCTGTTTCAGACGATTTGGATCACCGATGACAAATGGCGGAACCGAGGAGGAGAAAGCGTAATTAAGCTCCAGGTCTTTTTCGTTTGCCCGCGGTGCATGAGAACGGATGATGTCTTCCACCAGCTCCTTGAGATTGAAGGTGATATGCTCCAGGGTCATCTTTCCTGCTTCCATCTTCGAAAAATCCAGTACATCGTTTACTACGGTTAGCAGGGAGCTCGTACAAGCCTTCGCTGTCATCAGATTATCTCTCTGATCCTCGGTCAGCTCTGTTAACAAGGTGAGATCTATCATTCCTACGATCCCATTAATCGGTGTTCGTATCTCATGGCTCATATTTGCAAGAAATTCACTCTTCGTTTTATTCGCCGCTTCTGCTACTTGCTTCGCTGAGATCAAAAGCTCCTGATACTTCTTTATATCTTCCTGTGCTTCAATCTGCTTTGTAATATCATAGGTGGACCCGATGTATCCGCCAAAGGTTCCGTCCGTATTATAGAACGGTGCACCAATGAGTAGACACCAGCGATAATTTCCATCCACATTAATAAACCTGCCCCCTTTTACAAAGGTTTTGCGGCTTTGGAAAGACTTCAGTATATCTTTCAAATACTCTTCCCGTTCCTCCGGGTGAATAAAATCAAACCATTGCTTCATCGGAGTCGTCAACAGTTCTCTGCCGGTGATTTCACCGTATTTTTTGTTCACATAATGCCACTCAAAGTTCTCGTTCGACATCCATACCGTAAAGGGAAGCTGGTTCATCAGATTGTCGATATATTCTTTTGCATCCTTCGCATGAAGTTCCTGGTTTTTAATTGCACTGATGTCAACCAGAGTGATCGCCATCGCTTTCTTTCCGGACAAGGTAATCGGAGATACACTAGCACGTACCCATACACCATTCTCCTGACCATCCTTTATTATATTCATCTTTACTTCTGCATTATAGGTAATCCGATTGTGTTCTATCGCATCCCTCATCACCTGCCTAAGCTCACAGCCCGGACACCTGGTACCATAGGAACACCCAGCTTCGTTCTCTGTGCTGTTAATACAATTAACACAATTGCCAAAGCGAAAGCCTACAATGTCTTCCTTCGTTTTCCCGATAAAATCAAGCATAATTTGATTTGCTCGAATGGCCCTTCCCTCTTCATCCAGAATGATTACCGCAGCGGGTGTATTATTGAAAATCATCATCAGATTCTCTTCTTCTCTGATATGCCCTAATTCCAGAGTTCTTAGTCTTGTTACATCGCGAAAGGCAACCACAACTCCTATCATTGTCTCCTCTGAATCGTAGTAGGGAGTACATTCTGCGGAGACATATTTTATCGTATGATGAAACATCAGTACACTATTTGCTTCCAACCCGGTGGATACCTGATTGCGAATTACATATTCTACCGGATCGGACATACGCTCCTTGGTTTCTGCATGATAGAGCTTAAATATCTCAGGGAAGTCTCTGTTTATAGCATTTTCTTCCTCGATCTCCAGGATAGTCAAGGCATGCAGATTGATATAGATCACCTTACCGCAGATATCGGTCGCTATAATACCATGCCCAATTGCTGGTAGTATTTCTCTGGAATACTTGAAATTTTTGTTTATATTTTTCTTTGTCATAAACACATCCCTTAATGCTATTATCAATTCACCTGTCTATATCCAATTATATCCGGTATGATTTGTCCGGTTAATTCATCATATTGTAGATTGTATAAGCCATATTATCCAAAGAGGTCTGTTTTTCAACTGCTCCGATATTATATGCCACCTTAGGCATACCATATACGACACAGGATTTCTCATCCTGTCCGATGGTTCTGGCCCCGTTTCTTCTCATTGACATTAAACCCTTGGCTCCGTCATAGCCCATTCCGGTTAAGATGACTCCGATCGCTTTTTTTCCTGCTTCCTTTGCCACGGATTCAAACAAAACATCTACGGAGGGACAATGTCCGTTTACCTTTTCTCCTTCGAAACATTCCACTTTATAGCGCTCACCTACATGACGGATTACCATATGCTTATCACCGGGGGCAATCAGCACATGACCTCGTTCCACAAAGTCTCCGGTTCTTGCTTCTTTGACAGTCAGATTCGTCTGTACATTCAATCTCTCGGCAAACATACGTGAGAAGTTTGGAGGAATGTGCTGAACGATAACGATACCGGGAATGTCAACCGGAAGTCCTTTCAGAACAGAGAAGATTGCTTCCGTTCCACCTGTGGAAGCACCAATTGCAATAATCTTTCCCTTACCGGCAATCTCATTACTAATGATTTTCTTCGTCGGTGTATCCATGGAAGCATCATGTACCTTGGCATTAGAAGCGATCTTTATCTTCGCTATCAGGTCATTGATAAAATTTTCTACACTATGAACCGAGGATAGATCCGGCTTACCAACAAAATCCACCGCTCCTGCATTCATGGCATCAAATACTGTCCCGGATGTTGAGCTCACCACAATGATTGGTAGGGGATATTGCGGCATAAGCTTCTGAACAAAATCAATACCGCTCATCTTTGGCATCTCTACATCACAGGTCATAACATCCGGTCTGGTTGAGATGATCTTATCTCTGGCATCATAGGGATCCTCAGCGGTGGCAACCACTTCTATCTCCGGATCGGAGGATAATCCTCGCATTAAAACCTCGCGAAACAGGATACTGTCATCAACGATGAGTACTCTGATCTTTTTTGTCATAATTTTAATCACCTCTCTTAAATTTTTCGATAAACCGCCGGTTGTATGTACTTGAATCTTGTTTCATCACGATTCAGAGACTCTGAATGACCGATGAACAGATAGCCTCCTGCCTCCAGCAAGTCATAGAATTTATTTACAAGGGTATTTTTCGTATCAAGGTCAAAATATATCATTACATTTCTGCAGAAAATAACATGAAATTTCTTTTTAAAAGGGAATACGTTCTCCATCAAATTAAATTTACGAAAGATCACTTCATTACGAATCTTATCTATAAAAACTGAATTCTCTGCATCCATCTTTGTGGTATAACTAAGCCTCCATTTTGTCGGAAGTGTCTCGATCTCTTTATTGCTGTAGATTCCTTTCTTTGCTTCCTCCAACACTTTGCTGGAAATATCGGTGGCCAACACCTTCGTATCCCAATACATCTTATCCTTACCAAAGTATTCGTCTAAGATCATAGCAACGGTGTAAGGCTCTTCACCACTGGAACAACCGGCACACCAGATTCGCATATCCCTATCTGTAATCTTGGCTGTAAAATAGGGAAGTACGATTTCCCTAAAGTATGCAAAGTGATCCGCTTCTCTCATAAAAAAGGTATGATTGGTAGTGATCTTGTCTAACAGTTTGGATACTGCCATTCCGGTTTTATCATTCACAACATAATTATAATATTCGGAGAAATTTTTAAATCCCTTTTGTATCAGCTCATTTTGAAGTCTGCCGATTACCAGTGTCTCTTTCTCTGGCTTGAGATAGATCCCATAATTTGCTTTTATGAACGTTGATAATTGATTGAATTCTTTTTTCGTTATATTAATCACGGACAGCTCTCCTTTTGTAAATTATACTACATCATTCAAAGTCTCCAGTTCACTTTCCGTAAGCAGCATTTCACAATTGAGTAATAATTTCACTTCACTGCCAACCTTACCAATTTTTTTAATATAACGGTTAAATGCTCCCTTACTGATCTGTGGCGGGTCTACGATATCCTGCTCTGGTATCGTAAGTACCTCGGCAACACTATCTACGATCAGTCCAATGGAAAATTCTTTGATATCCACTACAATCACACAGGTTCTGTCATTGTATTCCTTACCTTCCTTCTTAAATCGTGCTCTTACATCGATGACAGGAATAATCTTGCCTCTAAGATTAATGATACCCTTCACATACTCCGGAATCTCAGGTATGACCGTAATTGCTTGAATTCCGATGATTTCCGTTACATATCGGATCTCGATCCCATAGCATTCGTCTCCTAGTACAAAGGTCAAATAACGATCCTTCTGTGTATCCTCCTCCATCTCAAGATTATTATCCAATAAATCAGTCATATCGTCTTCCTCCTTTTACTTCTATCCTATCAGGCTATTCTCCTATTTACAGCAAGGAAAAAATGTTTGCCCGTATCAATGCAATAATTTGTTCAGAGTATGAACTACATGATCTTCTTTAAATGGCTTTACAATAAAAGATTTCGCACCGTTACGGATTGCCTCCATAACCATCTGCTCCTGGCCCATGGCAGATACCATAACGATCTTTGCTCCCGGATCAAATGCAATAATCTCCTTCAAGGCGTCTAAACCTGTCATCTCAGGCATCGTGATATCCAAGGTCACGAGATCCGGTTTCAGCTCCTTATACTTATTTAGACCAACCAGCCCATTCTCTGCTTCGCCAATTACTTCAAAATCATGTTTAACCAAAATATTCCTAATAGCCATTCTCATAAATGCCGCATCATCAACGATTAATACTCTTTTCATACTTATCTCCTTATCCTTTTTCTCTTTAGTTATGAAGTGCTCTCAGTAACAATTCCAACGTAGACAATAATCGTTCCCTGAGAGAAAAACTATAATCAGAAATTCTCCAGTTAAAACAGGTTTCCCTGAAAAAACCGGATATCATGACAGCCACTACTTGACTATCAACCTCGTCGCGAAGTTCACCGGCTTGCTTTGCTTCCTCAATCAGCTGCTGTATCACCGCGGTACGTGTTTCCTGGATATTCTTCATAATATCCGTCAGATCCGCCTCATATCTCAATACATCAAAAATCTGCAGAATCGAGGTGATAGCCGGATAATTCTCATAGTACTCGGCATAGGCAGTGATCAGATAGACCAAAGCCTGTGTTGGATCGAGATTATGAAGCTTCGTTGATTGAAAGATGTCCGCATCATATTGCACAAAATAATCAAGTACTGAAACCAGTAGCTCATTCTTGTTTTTAAAATGTCGAAATAACGTCGCCTCAGAGATATCTTGCCGTTTCGCAATTTCCCTGGTAGTTAGCTTTTGTATTCCAAGTTCATCTATAATTTCGATTGCAGTTAAAGTGAGCTGTTCTTTTCTATGCAATATGTTTATACTCATTCTTTTCCACCTGCCATATTATTTGCTTTTCTTTGAAACCCGTTGACTTTAGCAAAATATTGATAGCTTCAACAGATAAACATATCGTTTCGTTTCTTTTACTTTACAAGCCCAAGTTTTTGAAGCACCTCGATAAATTTGACCGTATCAATAGGCTTCGCTGCATATGCATCACATCCGAGTTCAAATGCATTCTGTACGATCTGTGTCTCAGCGAGAGCAGTTGTCATAATAATCTTTGATCTTTTATTAGGCAGTATTCCCTTCTGGGTCTCGAGATCTTTGATATGCTTCAGTACCTTGACACCATCCACCTTCGGCATCATGATATCAAGACAGATCAGATCATAGGGCTTATTCTCCTTAAGCGATATTAAGAAAGCGTCTAGCGCCTCCAACCCATCGATTACCAGATCACATTCTCCATACTGAGATAAAAATTTATACAAAAACTTTCGGCTTGATAAATCATCCTCTGCTATCAGAATCTTCAATGTAGCCACTCCCTTCCATAAATCTTTTTCCTTTTTGTTTCTGCTTTCGGAACGGTAGCGGCTTTATACAGCTTCATCTATCTCCTCTGTTCCTTGTTCGGACAGCAGCATCTCACTATCAAGTAAAAGCTTCACCAAATTACCTACCTTACCTATTTTTAGTATATATTTATTACCCGTACCTTTGTGCAATTGAGGCGGATCAACGATGTCCTCCTCCGGGATAGACATTACCTCAGCAACCTGATCTACAATAAAGCCGATGGATATGTCTCCTACATCTACTACAATTACACAGGTACGATCATTATACTCTAAGGATTTCTTTTTAAACCGCAGCCTGACATCCATGACCGGTATAATCTTACCTCTGAGATTAATGATACCCCTAACATATTCAGGCAGCTCAGGTATTTCCATAATTGCCTGGATACCGATAATCTCAGTTACATACTTAATCTCAAAACCATAGCATTCCTCACCGATAAAGAAGGTTAGATACCTGTCCTTCTGGGTGTCTTCATCCTGGTCTGATAGAATAAAATTTTCCGCCATATTCTTTTCCTCCTTCTAAAGCGAATTCCGATTAATGATTGAACATTCTGGTTACATCCAGAATCAAGCTGATGCTTCCGTCACCTAAGAGCGTACAACCGGCAAGCCCTTTAATTTTCTTAAAGTTCTGAATATACTGAGGCAGTGCTTTTACTACCACCTGCTGCTGGCCCAGTAACTCATCCGCAAATACACAAACCGTCTTCTCATCCTGTTCCACCATAATTATAATTCCCTCGGACAGCTTAGTGATCTTTGTCTCTACCTTATAGACCTCATGCAGGCGGCGAATCGCATAACATTGTCCTCTAACCATGATCATCTCATTACCGTCAGGATCATGTATGATATCTGTTTCCTTCGGACGGAAGGATTCCTTAATAGAGATCGTAGGAATCGTGTAACGTGCTTTTCCTACCTTAATATTCATACCGTCAATAATTGCTAACGTGAGCGGGATCTTTAGAGTAATTACAGTTCCTTTCTCAGCAATACTATCGACTGTCAGAGTACCTCCCACTGATTCTATATTCTTTGTAACCACATCCATACCTACTCCGCGACCGGAGAATTCTGTCACCTTTTCTTTTGTAGAAAAGCCTGGCAGAAGAATCAAATTATAGATCTCTTTGTCCGTCATATCCTCTTCATTCTTAAAGAGTAGATTATTCTCTCTGGCTTTTTTCAGTATCTTCTCTTTATTCAGGCCTTTGCCATCGTCTCGGACGATAATCAGTACATCACTACCGGCATTCTTTGCTTCGAGTGTTATCGTTCCCTGCTTAGCTTTCCGCTTATCAAGGCGCTCTTGTACCGTCTCAATTCCGTGATCGACGGAGTTGCGTACCAGATGCATTAATGGATCGGATATATGTTCGATGATATTTTTATCAACTTCTGTCTCTTCACCAATAATCTCCAGTTGAACATCCTTCTCCAGCTTCTTGCACATATCTCGCACAATACGATGCATCTTAATGAAGGTAGCAGACAGCGGAACCATTCGGATTGACATTACTATATCCTGAATCTCACTTGTGATCTTATTCAGCTGATTGGCAGCCTTGCTGAAATTTCCAAGTTGCAGTCCTTTCAGATCCGGATTCTGTATCACCATAGCCTCTGCGATTACCATCTCTCCCACAAGATCCATCAGTTTATCCAGTTTAACAACATTGACACTGATGATACTTTGGGTAGTACCGGAGGAAGGTGTTTCCTTCTCCTGGGCCTCGTTACGCACCGACTTTTCGGATTTTGTTACTTCTTTCCCTGTCGGCATCTTGATCGGGTTATCAGTAACTGCAATTTCTTTTTTATGAAATACGGCAAATTCCGAATCGTCTTCCAGCGGAAGCACCTCCATATCCTTAAGAAAAATAGTCTGATTCAAAAACTCATGCATCTTCTGATAATCCCAGTCCGTCTTTATAAATATCTGAAAACCGTTCTTACGAATCACAGCAACACTCTCATCGCTGTCAATGATATCATCAGGAATATAATGAAGCTCAGCTGCGGACTCCTTCAGGTTATGTATGATAGTATAAGCCCGGATGTTCTCCATCTCGCAACCCTCTTCAAAATGAATGACTGCTTTATAAGCATAGGTTCCAGATATTACAGGTGCGTCCACATGACTAATATAATACTGCTGCTTTTCTTTGACTTCCTCTGCAGTTTCCTGTACAGGTGCCTTAACAGCAGACACTTCCGCCTTATCCTTATCCGTCTTTCCGTTTACATTCATCAATTTGAGCTGAGTGAGCAATGCTTTCGATGTCTCTACCAGTTCATCTGCATTCCCGTCTGCCGGACCGTGTCCCTTAATTTTCTCTACCTCAATTTTGATAAAATCCACACCTTCCAGTACCAGATCCGATAATGCAGACAGGTCGATCTGTTCCGGCTTCTCTTTACGGATAAAGAAAAATAGATCCTCGATCGAATGAGCTAATTTAGCGATATTATCGAAGAGCATCATTGCCGATGATCCCTTAATCGTATGCATGATACGAAAGATCTCGTTGATTGCCTCCTCGGAATAACCGCTTTCCTTCTCACTTGAAAGAATTGATTGCTCCAATTGCTCCAATAACTGAGAGGTTTCAAATAAATACATCTCCAGTAAAGGTTCTGTTGAATATTGATCTGCCATTTTGGCCACCTCCAAAACGTATTATCATGTGACTTCAGTTCTTGCAAAATCAGTATTTCCCAAACTCCTTATCACTAAGTACTATCGTAGGTTTATTATAGTCCTCTGATACCTCAGTTTCAACTGCGTGCTTTTTTCCCTTATTCATATTCTCAAGCAGCTGCATCACTTCGGAACTCACATTACTGTAATTATCCTTGGCTCCCTGAGACTTTTTCAGCTTGAATTTGCTCACAGTTTCCTTCAGCATAGCAGCCTGACCGGATAACTGTTCGCTAGCAGCGGCACTTTCCTCCGAGGTGGCCGAATTGGTCTGAACGACCTGAGATACCTGCATAATTCCTTGATTGATCTGCTGGATACCCATCGCCTGCTCATTTGATGCGATTGCGATATCATTCACCAGTGTGGCTACCTTCTCGACTCCGTCCACAATCTTCCTTAAGGCATCTGCCGTATCCTTTGCAATCTTGGTACCTCCCTCTGCTTTCTTAATGGAGCCCTCGATCATGTCGGTAGTCTCTCTTGCCGCACTTGCACTTCGTGCTGCTAGGTTGCGAACCTCCTCTGCCACAACCGCAAAGCCTTTGCCATGCTGTCCTGCCCTTGCTGCTTCCACCGCCGCATTCAGTGCCAGGATATTCGTCTGGAAGGCAATATCATCAATTACCTTAATTACCTTTGAGATATTCATAGAGGATTCATTGATGTCCTCCATAGCGGTAAGCATGTCTTTCATCTGGTTGTTGCCCTGTACAGCATTCAGCTTAGCAGACTCTGCTAATTCGTTTGCTTTATTGGCATTCATAGCATTTAAATCTGTCTGAGAAGAAATTTCTTCCAAGGATGCGGTTAATTCCTCTACGGACGCAGCCTGCTCGGTTGCTCCATGGGAAAGAGCCATGCTGGTATCCGATACCTGCTTTGCACCAATGGCCACCTGATCAGAGGCTGTAGCTATACTGGTTAATATCTCATTATTGTTATAAACCATCTCGGATAATTTTTTACCGAGCAGGTCATCTTCTGATCTAACTGTCACTTCCACTGTCAAATCACCGGATGCAATACGCTCTGCTGCATGAGCCTGTCCTCTGATGTTTTGAATCATCTTCTCAAAGGCATTACCCAACTTACCGGTCTCATCCTGTCGGTCAATCTTTGCACTGACATTGACATCACCCAAAGCAAGACGTTCTGCCGTATCAACCAGCTTAATGATCGGTTTGCTGATCATTCTGGAGATCAGAGTAGCTAACAGAATAGAGATGGCTAAGCCAACTCCGACCATAATCATCATCATAAGACTTGTATTTTTGGCCAATACATCATTCTGGGCGGATTTTTCTTCTGCTGCCGTTGTATTAAATGTCAGAAGCTGTTCCAGATCATCTCTTAGCAAAGATACCGTCTCATCGGAATCGACGAGCATAATTTCTGTTGCACGTTCCATATTTTGATCTTGTATGGATACTATGATTTCATCCATAAAGGTCTTGTAATGCTCCCACTCCGTTTTTACTTCGTTAAAAATTGTGGGGTCTTCATCTACCATTCTTGCTTCGTACTGTTTCAATATATCATCAATGGTTGCTATAAAGGTTTCCAGCTTTGTAACAGCGGACTCACGTTCTTCATCCGTCTTAAGAACTGTTAATTCAAGCGTATTATAACGAAGTCTCTGAAGATAGGTACCCGCACTGCTGGATAAGGTAACTCCCCGCGTATTCTCTTCGTATAGATTCGTATCCGCGGTATTTAATCGATATATACTCTGTACACCAATCATACCGAGCGCTGTGGCGATGAACGAAATCACCAAAAAACCTGCAATTAATTTTGATGAAATCTTCCAATCTTTAAATTTCTTCATAGATGATACCTCCTTAGGGATTATTCGTTTCCTTATCGCATTTTACTTTTATTTACATCGTACGTAGTAATCACTTACTTACCATTACTTATTTCCATTGTAGTAATTATGTACCATTTTGTCAATGCATGAATTATATTGTCGAATTAATTTATTTTATATCTTAATTATTACGGACTAAAAAGCCTATACGCATAATTCATTATTATCCCTGGCTTATGACATCCAGACTTTAAACACAAAAAGGGCATCGTATATTAAGTACGACGCCCCTAAATCTCTATTATTTTGCAAGCTTCTCTAAGAAATATTCTGCCAACCGGTCAAGATTGACCTCAATTTGTTCTCCTGATTCCATATTCTTAATATTCGCTTTGTTGTTTGACAGTTCATCTGCTCCGATGATCACGGTATTTTTCGCACCGATTTTGTTTGCGTATTTCATCTGGGCTTTTACACTGCGATCCATATAATCCGTCTCCACAATAATTCCGGAAGCACGTAAGCTTTGTACCAGCTTAAAACCAGAAGCCCTTGCTTCCTTGCCCAGTATTCCGACATAGAGTTCGACTGACGGTTCGGGAGCCAGTTCCACACCTTCGGCCGCTAGCTCACCTATGATACGTTCAATACCAAAGCCAAATCCGACTGCAGGGATATCCTGCTTCTCATCGATCTCATGAATCAGATTATCGTATCTTCCGCCTCCGCATAAGGTAAAACCTTCTTCATTCACAAACTCGAATACAGTCTTGGTATAATAATCCAAGCCTCTTACAATTCCGGTATCCACCTCATAAGAAATTCCGATCTCGTCAAGAAGACTTTTCAGCTCATCAAAATGTACCTGACATTCTTCATCCAGATATTCAATGGTTCTAGGTGCATCCTTAACAATCGTCTTGCAGGTAGGTACCTTGCAATCGATCACGCGCAATGGGTTCTTAAGCATTCTTTCACGGCAGGTGGGACAGAGCATCTCCTCATGCTGCTTGAGATAAGCAAGCAGGGCTTCGTTATAAGTCTTCCGGCAATTTCCACAGCCGATGCTGTTGATATGAAGCTTGGCACCCTTCATTCCAAGTTGTTTCATAAACTCAGTGAGTAAAGAAATCAGTTCTACCTCAGCCAGAGGACTTGCAGAGCCTAAGAACTCAATTCCGAACTGATGATGTTGGCGAAGTCTTCCACTCTGTGGATTCTCATAACGGAAGGCCTGTGTGAAATAAAATAGCTTTGTAGGCTGGCTTTCTGCATAGAGGCTGTTCTCAAGATAAGCACGAACCGCACCGGCAGTACCCTCCGGCTTCAGAGTGATACTGCGGTTGCCCTTATCATCAAAGGTATACATCTCCTTTTGAACTACATCCGTGGTCTCACCCACGCCTCTCTGGAAGAGTATCGTGTGCTCAAAAGCAGGGGTAATAATCTCCTTTATATTATGGGCCTTGCAGATCCTTCTCGCCGTCTCTTCGATGATGGTACGTTTATGCATATTGGATCCGTACCAGTCCTGTGTTCCCTTTGGTCTTTGTGTTATCATCTTAATCCTCCATTCTAACTGGTATATATCTTTCAAATAGCTCTATCCTTATCAGCTATAGCTCACTTTTGTTTGCCTCAAGGAAGCACTGTTTTCTCTCGATCATTTCATCAATCCTGTTGATGTAGTCTGTCACACTCTTGACATTGTCAACACGTTCCAATCGATTCTCCTTATGAAATACAAACTTTGACATACCGCCTGCACCGAATGCCAGGATTGTCTGTTTCTCCTCCATAATCAAAATATTATAGAGGCCTTCTCGACCATATTTTGCATAACCGATGTTCTCCAGATTATCTGCCATATTCTTCTGTCGGTAGAGATAATACGGAAGATAATTATTCTCCTTTGTAAACTGAATCGTCTGCTCCATCATCCTCCGGACATCCGTAGCTTTTTTGTCCGTATATTGATTCTTCAGGATATTCAGCCTCGCTGCACGCTTAATCGCCAGGGTATGAACTGTGAGGCTTTCCGGATTAAGCTCCCTAATCTGCTTCAGTGTATCTATAACATCTGTCGGGTTTTCCTCCGGCAGACCAAGTATAATATCCATGTTGATATTCTCGTGACCGGTCTCTCTCGCCAGCGCAAATGCTTCTTTGACCTGTAGGGTGGTATGCTTTCTTCCGATGACGTCCAGTGTCTTTTGCTGCATGCTCTGCGGGTTTATGGAGATGCGGTCCACACCCCATTTTTTTAGAACTTCCAGCTTTTCTTTCGTTATGCTGTCAGGCCGGCCGGCTTCCACGCAGAACTCCTTTACATAAGTAAAATCAAACAGTTCCTTTACTAATTGAAGTAAATAATCAAGCTGCTCTGCTGATAAAGTAGTCGGTGTACCTCCGCCAAGATAGACACAGGTCAGCTTCCTATCAGGAAAGCTATTTGATAGTGCACGCAGTTCTTTTTCCAATGCCTCCAAATATTTTGCAATATAACCGGAATACTTCTCTGCTGAATATGATGTAAAAGAACAATAGAGACAGGTACTGGGACAGAAGGGAATCCCGATGTAAATGCTGTACCCTTCTCGGTAATTCATCTCCTCCAAAAGCTCTAATTCTCTGCGTGCAATCGTGATACTGAGTGCAATCTTATCATCCGAACAAAGGTATTCTTCTTTCATCCTTTGATTGATTGCTTCCTCAGTAAAATCCTTCTGCAACAGCTCGTATACCAACTTTGTAGGTCGGATTCCCGTAAGAATTCCCCAGGGCAGTGTACGCTGTGTGACATTGGACAGTATCTGATACAATAACCGCTTCATCGCATTCTTATATTCGGATCTGCTAAGTGTATTTGTCAGTTCCAGTATATCTGAATAATGATTGCCTTCTGCCATATCTATATTGATACGGATGCTATGTGGAAGAAAATCTATGAACAGCCTTTGCGATCCCATCGAATTCGAATCAACTTTTTGATAATCCTCTTTCGCATAGATCTTAATCGTTTCCTCGGGATAGAAAGCCTTCACCAGGGGATAAACGTCATTCTCATATGCTTTATCTGATAATATAGCTTCAATCATTCTTACCTCACATGATGCTGTATTGTGCATCTTAATCCTCCAAATACCAGCTATCACTAAGATAGATGTTATTCTCTCTTTCATATCCGATGGTTGTCTTATCCCCATGTCCGGGGTAAACCATTACATCATCCTCCAGTACCATAAGCTTAGTACGGATGGACTTGATCAATTCCTCTCCATCTCCGGTAGGAAGATCCGTTCTTCCGACGCTATCCCGGAATAGGGTATCGCCGCTGATCAGCGTTCGATGCTTCCGGAAATAATAGCAGGCTCCTCCAGCGGTATGCCCCGGTGTGTGGATCACCCGAAGCGTAAATCCGGCAAGCGATAGGATCTGATTGTCTGTAAGCTTTACCTCCGGTACAAGTCTGCATTCTCTGTGTATCTGGGAGGAGGCATTCATTCGAGGATCGGATAGCAACAGTGCTTCAGCCTCATGGCAATGAATCGAAGTCTTTGTAGCTGCTGCAAGCTCAGAGGCTGCCAAAATATGGTCAAAATGACCATGCGTGAGAAGAATCCCCTTACACACAAGGTCATTTGCCTTCAAAAACTGTTCTATTCTTTCGGCATGATCAGCCGGATCAAATACGATTGCTTCCTTTGTATCCGCGTTACTTATAATATAACAGTTCGTTTGAACCATACCAAGGACTAGAATTTTAATCGACAATTCACTCATACATTTCTCCCATTATCCAGCAGTACGTTCGATATCCAAAACACTCTCAACACTGCGTATTTTCGCGATTATCTCATTCAGTTGCTCCTTGCCGTTTATCTCAAAGCTGATACTGATCGAGGCTTTACCTTGTTTACTGGTTCTGACATTCATCGAGGTAACATCAATCTTATTTTCCGTAAGTACTTTTGAGATATCAACCAATACACCTGTACGGTTATTTGCATAAATCTTAATTTCTGCACTGTATACTCCGCCGACTTCTTTTCCGTCAACAGATACATTCCATTCTGCATCGATCAACCTTGCACGGTCTTCCTCCGGAAGATTGATAACGTTGATACAGTCCGTGCGATGGATGGACACGCCTCTGCCCCTTGTAACAAATCCAACAATCTCATCACCCGGAACCGGACTGCAGCATCTGGAGAAGCGAACCGCCAGGTCATGGATCCCTTCCACGACGATACCGCTCTTTGATTTCTTCTGGGGAATTCGTTCTCTGATCTCCTGAACCGCCTCCAGGACATTCTCATCCGTGATTTCCTTCTTGTTCTTTTTCTTATATTCTTCAATGAGCTTATTTACAATCTGGCCTTCCTTTAAACCACCATGTCCGATGGCTGCCAAAACCGATTCCCAATCTCGGAAGCCATATTTACGCATAACGGAGCTAGTGAATTCGGGCTTTAAGATATCGCTCAGTACAATACTCTTCGTCTTACAATAGGAAGAAATCAGTTCCTTGCCTTTGTTGATATTATCTTCCTTAAGCTCTGTTTTAAACCATTGATTGATCTTATTCTTCGCCTGGGTGCTCTTGACAATAGAGAGCCAGTCACGGCTGGGACCCTTGGAGTTCTGAGAAGTAATTATCTCGATTCGATCGCCATTCTGAATCACATAATCGATCGGTTCCAGCTTACCGTTTACTCTGGCACCAACCATTTTGTTTCCTACCGCACTATGGATCGCATAAGCAAAGTCAATCGGGTTGGAACCAGTCGGCAGGGTCTTCACATCTCCTGTCGGAGTAAATGCATAGACACTCTCGGAAAACAAATCAAAGTCATTCTTAATCAGGCTTAAGAACTCCTTATTGTCGGACATGTCCTTCTGCCACTCCAGCACCTGTCGAAGCCAGGTCAGCTTCTCCTCCTCTGCGTTGGCAGTACCTCCCTTACCGTCCTGTCCCTCTTTATACTTCCAGTGAGCTGCGATACCATATTCTGCGGTTCGATGCATCTCATAGGTACGGATCTGAATCTCAAAGGGAGCTCCTTTCGGACCGATCAGCGTCGTATGAAGTGATTGGTACATGTTCGGCTTAGGCATAGCTATATAATCTTTGAAGCGTCCGGGGATCGGTTTATACATCTCATGGATCACACCCAGCGCTGCATAACAGTCTTTTAAAGAATCTACAATAATACGAACTGCAAATAAGTCATAGATCTGATCCAATGTCTTATTCTGATTTACCATCTTTTTATAGATACTGAAGAAATGCTTGATTCTGCCATCGATCTTTGCCTCGATTCCGGCTTCTTCGATGTGACTACGTACATCACTCACAATATCGTCAATGTAAGCCTGACGCTCGCTTTTCTTTGTGGAAATCTTTTCCGCCAGCTCCTTATAGACTTCCGGTTCAAGATATTTTAAGGATAAATCGTCCAGCTCGATCTTGATTTTTGAGATACCAAGCCTCTGTGCAATCGGTGCATAGATATCCATGGTCTCTCTTGCAGTTTCCTTTTGCTTATCCGGTTCCTTATACTTTAAGGTACGCATATTATGCAGACGATCCGCCAGCTTGATTAAGATAACACGGATATCCTTAGCCATCGCCAAAAACATCTTTCGAAGGTTTTCCGCTTGAAGCTCTACTTTATCCATGTCATAATTCAGCTTGGTCAGTTTGGTTACTCCGTCCACCAGTAAGGCAATTTCATCTGAGAACATAGAAGCAATCTGAGCCACCGTAAATTCCGTATCCTCTACCACATCATGAAGGATACCCGCTACAATGGTCTCCTTATCAAGCTCCAACTCAGCTAAAATATTTGCCACACACAGAGGATGGATAATATAAGGTTCCCCTGACTTACGAAGTTGATCCTTATGGGCGTCGTTAGCAAGATGATACGCCTTCTCTACCATGGAGATATCGGCAGACGGATGGTAGCTTCTGATTTTATGAATGAGCTCCTGATACAGAGTCTCAGGCGCAGTAAAATCAGCCGGTGCCTGAAAAGTCACCGCTTCAAACTTCTCCTCTTTCTCTGTTACCTTTTTGATTTCATCCATGATCATCACCACCCATCTACACAAAGTCTAAACAATAGAAAGTATGCTACGCGGACTTTCTATCATCGCTAATTATTATTGTTACTTACCTTCGTATTGAATTACGGCTTCCACATCATATTTGGTCAGCTTATCGCGACCCTTTAAACCTTTTAATTCCATTAAAAATACAATTTTTACCACCTCTCCACCCAGCTGTTCGATCAACTTAGTGATTGCTTCGATGGTACCACCGGTTGCAATAAGGTCATCTATGATTACTACCTTCTGTCCGGGTTTAATCGCATCCTTGTGAATCTCTATTGTTGCTTTTCCATATTCCAGATCATAATCCATGGATACTGTTTCGCAGGGTAATTTGCCCTTCTTACGTACCGGAACAAATGCCTTGTTCAAATTATATGCTATCGGAACGCCAAAGATAAAGCCTCTGGATTCGGGACCGGCGATAATATCAAACTCAAGTCCGCTCAAAAACTCCTGCATTTGATCAATCGCTAATCTAAGTCCGTCCTTGTCCTGTAATACGCTCGTAATATCGCGAAATATAATTCCAGGCTCCGGAAAATCCGGGATACTTCTTACATACTCTTCTAATTTCTTCATCTAACAACCATGCCTTTCTTAGGGTTAACCCTCTTTATGATGACAAGTGATACGACAACGTTTCACCTGTTTCGCTATACTTCTATTCAGGACGAAGCAATATACCTGACGATGATATATTCTTTATAGATGCTTATTATATCACCATTTGCGACAATTCGTAAAGAATAATTAATAATCACGAAGTAAATTTTACTTATAATTGACACATTAGCGAATATATCATACGGTTTTTTTCTCTTTTACAGTCGATTTATTTATAATTTTGTATCATAAGCTGAACATTTTTAAAACCATTATATTCATTGATCTTAGGGTAATAAGTGATTGCCAGGGTTGCCTTAAGGCTTCGTCCGGTCCGAAGCTTCTGCGCCTCCTCCTGCCCATAAATATCCGCTATGTAATCAAAGAACACCTTCACATCTCCGAAATAGATTGCTTCCATCTCTCTGCCATAAGTATTGATCAGAGAGAAACGGATACCGCTTGCATTCTTTCCTATGATAAATGCTGACTTGACCTTCAACTCCTTCTCTGCAAATAAAGGTTTCTCATTGCCTTTGCCAAATGGCTCGAGCTGCTTTAGTTCCTCAATCAAGGCCTCGTTGATATAGCCAAATGGAAGATGTATATCAATTGATATCTTGGGAACTAACATTTCCTCGGTTAATGAAGTGTTTTCATTCAACACCCTGCGAAGAGTGTCCACCTGTTCGCGCTCCAGAGAAAGGCCTGCAGCCATAGGATGTCCTCCCACCTTAAGGAACAGCTCCCTGCACCGGGAAAGCTCTTCGATCATATTATACTGCTCGATGGAGCGGCCTGAGCCCTTCACACAGTGTTCTGCATCGGTCAGTACCAGTGTGGGACGATGATATCGTTCCCGGATCCGTCCTGCGATGATACCTGCGATGCTCTCATGGCAATCTTCCAGATATATCACTAAAACCTTATCCTGCTTTAAGTCGGTTTCTTCGATAAGCTTGACAGCCTTTTCCACATTTTTAACCGTCATCTCTTTACGAAGATCATTCAGACTTCGAACCTCCCGGGCAAGTACAAGCGCCTGCTCCTCCCTTTCGGAAAGCAAAAGCTCTAGTCCCTTCTTTGCTGTATCCAATCGACCGGATGCATTCAAACAAGGTCCGATTACAAAACCAAGATGAAAGGTACTGAGTTGTTCCTTATCGATGCTGCTTACATCCATCAGCGCCAGAAGACCTTTATTCTTCGTCCTCTGTAACAGCTGCAAGCCATATTTTACGATGATTCTGTTCTCACCGGTTAACTCCATGACATCACAGACTGTTGCGATTGCTGCATAGGAGAGAAGCTCCTGTTCGAATTCTTCCCGATTTTTCACTTCATAATACGAGAGCATGGCACAGCTTAGCTTATAACCTATCGCCGCACCGCATAAGCCGCTGTAAGGATAGTCGCAATCAGGACGCTTCGGATTAATCACCACATCCGCATCAGGCAATTTCACCTGCTTTTTCAGGTTCTTTTCTTCCTCTGCTTTTTGGATCAGTTCTGGATCTAACGCTGCCGCAGCCTCATCGAGCTCTTCGTTATCCTCCGTGATCTCCAATAAGCTGTGATGGTCGGTGATAATTACTGTCATTCCAAGACTTTTGGCAAGTTGGGTCTGTTCAAGGGCAACAATACCGTTATCACAGGTCAAGAGGGTATCAATTCCCTCCTTGTATGCAGTCTCTACCATCTGATTATTCATTCCGTAGCCGTCTTTAATGCGGTCGGGAATCTCATAATCAACTTCTGCTCCGATACTCTTCAAGCTACGGTATAGAATATAGGTAGCAACTACCCCATCGACATCATAATCTCCGATGATGCGAATTCGTTTACCCTTTGCAATCTTTTCTCGTAATATCTCACAAGCCTCTCTCATATCCTTCATCAGAAACGGGTCATGGAGAGCACTGAGCTTTGGATGCAAAAATGCGTCGATCTCCTCCAAGGACACTAGACCCTTGTTCACCAGACAGCGTGCCAGGACCTCACTAACACCGCATTCCTTCATAATCAGATTAAAGTCCGCTTTTTTATTCTTAATTACCCAGTTCTCCATGTTGCCTCCCAGCTTATCTTAACTATGCATTTTTGCCCATCCACACTTACATGACGGCTGACTTCGCATTCATTCCTTCTCACACTTACTCAGCAGCTGCTTTCAGCATAATAGCACATTCAACCCGCTTCTTCTGCAATTCACAGCCGATATCATACGCATCATTAATATCACCATGGAATTTGAAGGAGTTAGCAGCACAGCCGCCGCTACAGTAGAATTTGGCGAAGCAGTTTCTGCATTTTTCCTTTGAATACACATTACAAACCTTAAATTCTTCCCGAAGCTCGGGCTTCACAATTCCGTCATCCACATTGCCCATGAGATATTCCGGAATACCTACAAATTGATGGCAGGGATACAGATCACCCCAAGGCGTAACAGCCAGGTATTCCGTACCGGAACCGCAACCGGACAGACGTTTTGCTACGCAGGGGCCTCCGGTCAGATCGATCATAAAGTGGAAGAAATTAAAATCTTTTCCTGACTTTTTATACTCTAACATCAGCTTTGCCAGACGATCATATTCCTCAAACAGAGCCGGAAGGTCCTCTTCCTTAATGGAATAACTATCTTCGGGAAGAGCAACCACCGGCTCCACTGAAATCTGCTTAAAGCCTAAATCTGCAAGATGCTTGACATCCTCACTAAAATCGAGATTATTATGGGTAAAGGTTCCTCTCACATAATAATTCGTTTGATTACGGCTCTCAGCAAGCTTCTCAAACTTCGGAAGTATCAGTTCATAGCTTCCCTTTCCGTTGCGGCTGGGTCGCATACGGTCATTAACCTCTTTCCGTCCATCGATGCTGAGCACGACATTGCTCATCTCACGATTAACAAATTCCATAACCTCATCATCTAAGAGTACACCATTGGTAGTCAGAGTAAACCGGAACTTTTTATTATGAAGTGCCTCCTGCTCTCTACCGTAACGTACCAGGTCCTTCACGACCTGCCAGTTCATCAGCGGCTCTCCGCCGAAGAAGTCAACCTCCAGATTCCTGCGGTTACCGGAGCTTTTGATCAGGAAATCAAGCGCCTTCTTTCCTACCTCATAGCTCATCAGTTCCCGATGACCTTTATATTCACCTTCCTCTGCAAAGCAGTACCTGCAGGCAAGGTTACAGTCATGGGCGATATGTAAGCAAAGTGCTTTCACAACCGTAGACCTCTGCTTAAAGTCCCTGATATATTCCTCATAAATGTCCTTGGTGAATAAGGCTCCATCCTCTTTCAGTTTACTGACATCATCGATCACTTCATTGATCAGTTCGGTCAATGCTTTCGTATCCTCGAGCAGTGTCTTCTTTTCCTCTTCACTGTCAGCGATCAGAGCGATATTTGCTGCCTTCGAATATTTCTCCCTCATCGCACTTAAGATGTTTTTCCGGTCATGCGACTCAAACATTTCTATGACATCGTATGCCAGATCATCAACGATATGGACCATACCGCTGTTTACATCTAACACGATATTATATCCATTATTCTTATATTGGTGAACCACTTTCATTCCTCCTAATCTATATGACAAATGCAACATTAGCTTCTATGATTAAGCTGCAGCCCTTTCGTAAGGCAGCAACCTGCATCTATTACGAGTGTAACCCACAACGAATGGGACTGTCTAATAATATCTTTCGTATATTCAGCCTTACGAAAAATATTATGAGGCAGCCCCACATGATAAAAAGCCTTTTTGTAAGGAATCGCTTATGTGTAAATTATGATATATCGTTTCATATAACAGGAATAAGGAAAGGTGCCTCAAGTGTATTAGCTACTTAAGACACCTCCATACTAACCCTTATGAAACCGTATGATCAAATCACCAGATTGTGCGATTTATGTACTGACTCTTTATTTGTTCTCACAGCTCTGATTGCCAACGGTACAGGATGTCTTACATGCTGACTGACAGGATGTCTGACATTCTCCACATCCACCTTTTTTCATGGATTCTTTCAGGTTTCTAGTGTTTAAAGTTCTGATATGCTTCATTGTTTCGGCCTCCCTTAACATCGATTACTTAAAGCATCCTACCGGGACTGTTCCCGATCCTTTGCTCCGATCGCATACCTTCAAAGTAACCTTCGGTACGCTCACTACGCATCATTATAGCATAAGTATATGCATAAGAAAAGTATTTTTTGCAATTCCAGATTATGAAAAATGTATTTTATGGAAATGTATATTGAAACAATTAGTAATGGTATGTTATAATGTATCATATCGTAATCGAAACTACTTGATTGCATTTTATTCAAAGAGAAAGCCAAAAAAAGAGAAAGGAATGGTGTAGTACTATGAATAAATATATCATTACTACCGATACAACCAGCGATTTACCAGATGATTATCTTCAACAGCATAACATCAAGCTGTTGCCATTATATTATAATTTTGACGGAACCGTTTACGGAGATAAAGTATTCCTTGAACCAAAGGAATTCTATGATAAGATGCGTAAAGGCGCTATACCCACTACGATGGCTGTAAATCCGGAGGTTGCTAAGAATGTTTTTTCGACACTTCTGGACGAGGGCTATGACGTTCTTCATATCGCCTTCTCCTCTGCACTGAGCGGGAGCTGTTCTGTAGCAGCTACGGTTGCCAGAGAGCTGACGGATGAGCGTCCTGGAACAAAGATTATTGTGATCGACTCCCTTAGTGCTTCACTCGGTGAAGGGCTTCTGGTCCACAAGGCTGTTAAATTAATGGAAGCAGGAAAAACCATAGAAGAGACTGCCAAATGGCTTGAGGACAATAAACTGAACCTTTGTCATATGTTTACCGTGGATGACCTTCACCATCTCCACCGCGGAGGCAGGGTATCAAAAGCGACGGCGATCATCGGAACACTGATTAATGTCAAGCCGGTGCTGCATGTGGATAACGAAGGCCATCTTGTTCCTTTGAATAATGTAAGAGGCCGTAAGAAAGCGCTGCTTAGTCTGGTGGATCAGATGGAGGAAAGCATAAAGAATTATAACGGGAAGAATGATACTATCTTCATCAGTCATGGTGACAGCTATGAGGATGCCGAGTATGTAGCCAATCAAATAAAGGAACGCTTCGGAATCAAAGAAGTTCTGATCAACTTTGTCAGTCCCACCATCGGTGCACATTCCGGCCCCGGTACGATTGCCCTCTTCTTCATGGGCAATACCAGATAAGTCAGATCACAACATAGTATCTTTCTGGCTTTTTAATACAGTTTATACATTCTGCAAGAAGACTTTATTAGAGAGGGACTAGCCCGCTTCCCGTAATCGGTTGCAACAGCTTCGGTTAGGGAATCCGGCTGGTCTTTCTTTACATATTAATTTATATTTTTTTAATACTATAAATTGGATAATCGTGTTACAATAGCTTCAGGTTTTCGATTTAAGACTTCATAAATCTAAGGAGATTATAAAATGAAAAAAAATAGATTAACTTATCTATTCCTGTTATTCACAATGATATTCGCTTTCTATCCTGCCTCTCAGGCTCAGGCTGAGGTACATAGCTTCTCTGCCCAATCCATGGAAATAACACTGAAGGACAATACCCTTCTTCTGACTTCGGAAACACTAAGCTCAGATCCATTGTGGAAGGAAGCCGGGATCGTGGATCCGAGCAATGAAATTAAGATAATGAAGCAGATGGGGGTGCAGGCACTTCTTTATGACCCCGACACAGCCACCACGGTTCGTATTCTGAGCAAGCAAACGAATGACAGCCGTAAGATATTCCATCTTTCACTGTTGTCCGAGGAAGAGCTTAATGCATTTTTGAATTCCTTATTTACCGCACCCGACGAAAATACTACCTATACAATCGAACAATATCCGCAAAATGAATTGCCCTTCTATCGGCTAACTCTCCAGGTATCGAAGGATGGGAGCGACTACTCTGAAGTTATCTATGGCACCATTGCAAACGGCTATTCCATCACCTATGACTGCTTCGTAGAAAATAGCACCGAACCAATTAACGAAAGCTTTCTTAAGGAACTGGTCGCAGGTACCCATTTTACAGTATTTAAGGATAAAGCGGAGACAGAACGAGAGCAACGTGCAGCAACTACCTTTCTTATCGTTGCGGCTGCAATTCTCATAGGTGCTATTCTTGTTTGGATTTTTATCCGCAGAAGTCTTAATAAGAAGCAGAAGCTGATCAAAAAGCAAAGATCCGAAAAGCTTGCCCATTTCTTTACCATTCAAAGGGAGCGGGAAGAACATGGACTTAAGGATACTCCTGCTTTTGTTAATCGCACAGCTTATACTGAAGAAACGATCATGACTTTCTATACCTATGACCGGTTATGGAAGCACCTTAAGCTTTGGATCGTCACAGCGATCGTCTTCTCAGTTCTCTTATTTTCCTTTTATACCGCAAACTCAATATGGTTCTGCATTATTGCTATCGCAGTGCTGGTAATTTTTATCTTCTATCAATATTTTCAGACTGAAAAGGTGATCAACAGCGAGATCAAGGCTTATAAGAGCCATAAGAATCATCAGGCCGTATTCACCTTTTATGATGATTACTATACCCTATCCGGAATTCAGTCAAGCTCCAAATATCCATACCTTCAGATAACCGAGGTCAAGGAATATAAGGATTACATCTATCTTTATCTCGGTTCGGAACGAGCACATTATCTGAAAAAGGATGGTTTCGAACCGGATACGGTTAATTTTTCGGATTATATTAAGGATCGGACAAAGCAAAATAAATAACCCGCGCTTGCAAGGCGCTCTTATGACATGAGGCTGTTTCAAAGCACACATAATGATCTAGGGAAAGAATAACTCACATTCCAGCTTGCACTGTTGTTCCTTCCTTCCGTCAAAAATGTACCTTTTGAAACAGCCTCTTGTTTACATTCCTCACTTATATGCCGATAATCTCTATTTATAAATAGGAATAATGTCATTATAATACAAGTTATAAAGAAACGCGGGTGTAATCAGATAGTGACTTATATGACTTGAGGAGCTACCCGTGGCATAAATGTATTCCTACTTAGGAAGGGAGATTATAATAATGAATATTCCACGACCGGAACATCCATTTCCACAAATGGAACGAGAGAACTGGCTTAACATCAACGGTGAATGGCAGTTCGAATTTGACTTTGGCAGAAGCGGAAGAGACCGTAAATTATATCAGGAGAAGACTTTTAAGGATAAAATTATAGTACCATTTTGTCCGGAGAGCGAGTTAAGCGGAGTAAACTATAAAGATTTTATCCCTGCTGTCTGGTATAAGAGAAATCTGTCTATTACTGAGGATAATTTAAGAGGAAGAGTACTGCTGCATTTTGGTGCAGTCGATTATAAAGCTTATATATATATCAACGGTGAAGAGGTCGGTACTCACAAAGGAGGCTATTCTTCCTTCCAATTTGATATCACTTCCTATCTGATTGCGGGTGATAATGATTTAACCGTGTTGGCGGAGGATGATTCAAGGTCCGGGCTGCAGCCAAGCGGAAAGCAAAGCGGAGAATACCATTCCTACGGTTGCCTGTACACCAGAACCACCGGTATCTGGCAAACGGTATGGCTGGAATTTGTACCGGAGTGTTATATTAAGAGCGTAAGATACTATCCGAATGTTACAGAGGGTTCCTTACAGCTTCAAGGCACCGTTCAGGGCAAAGGTACCTTTACGGCAATTGCTTATTATGATGGCAAAATATGCGGTGAAGTATCCGTCAAATCAGAGCATGGCAATATCAATGCTAATTTGATGCTAAGTGAAAAATATCTCTGGAAGGTTGGAGAAGGCAATCTGTATGAACTACAGTTGATATTTGAAGAGGATCATGTAAAAAGCTACTTTGGACTTCGGGAGCTTAAAATGGAGGGAATGAAATTCTTGCTAAATGGAGAATCGGTATTCCAGAGATTAGTCCTAGACCAAGGCTTTTATCCGGATGGAATCTATACCGCTCCTACCGAGGAAACACTGCTTCGGGATATTAAGTTATCCATGGATATGGGCTTTAACGGAGCCCGCCTCCATGAAAAGGTATTTGAACCCAGATTCTTATATCATTGCGATAAGCTAGGCTATATCGTCTGGGGTGAGCATGCCAACTGGGGCTTGGACTTATCAAATCCCAACAGCTTATTCTCGTTCTTGCCCGAATGGCTGGAGGTAATAGAGCGTGACTTTAACCACCCCTCAATTATCGGATGGTGTCCGTTTAATGAAACCTGGGATTATGACGGAAGAAAGCAGCTTGACGATATTCTGCGAATTGTTTATCAAACCACAAAACAATTTGATACCACAAGGCCCTGCATCGATACGAGCGGAAATTTCCATGTACTTACCGATATCTATGATCTACATAATTACGAACAGGATGTGGAGAAATTCAAGGCGCATTATGAAGCGCTAAAAACCGGTGGCAGCTTCCGCGACGATCAGGAGCGCCGGCAGCATTATACCAACGGATTACCTGTATTCATTAGTGAATACGGTGGTATCAAATGGGATCCAAACGAAACCGGCGAGGGCTGGGGGTACGGCGAAGCTCCGAAGACCAGAGAAGAATTCTTAGCCCGCTATGACGGTTTGACAACCGCATTACTTGAAAATCCCAATATGTTTGCCTTCTGCTATACGCAATTGTATGATGTAGAGCAAGAGAAAAATGGCTTATATACTTATGAGAGGCAAGCAAAATTTGATCCCTCGGTGATCAAATCGATTAATACAAAAAAAGCGGCGATCGAGGATTGATCGGCTGCTGAAACATGTACCCACGGGGTTCATATACAAGAGAAAGTTCGCTTTGCGAGCTTTTTCTTGTCATGTATAAGAGAAAGTTCGCTTTGTGAGCTTTTTCTTGTCATGTATAAGAAAAAGTTCGCTTTATGAGCTCTTGTCATGTATAAAATATACCTTAGGAAGGAAGATGAATATGCTTCCATCCTAAGGTATATTTCATTTTATATCAGTTTCTATATAAATCCGTTTAAAATGTAATTCATCTGCTCATGAACGATACTACTTCAGTGAAATGATTCCCCGGAATGAAGATTACGAACCACCTCAGTTACGCGGCTTTTCGCCTCGTCCCCAGTCGTAGAACCTTCTATATAATCAACTAACTGCTTTTTGCTTTGATCCGATAAATTCACAAAGTTCTTCATTGCATCCATATCCAGTGCCAGTCTCATTCCAAGGCCAACGGGAAGCTGATGCTCATTATCAATCAGACTCATCGCTTTACTCCTTTCTGCTTTGAAAGCATTTCTCATAAATTGATTCAAGCTTAGTATCTGATGATTATTCTATTTTATGTGTCAATATCTTACCTCATTCTTCAAAAATCGTTATGATATGATAAAAATGTTAAATAGTTCTATTCAGATCATCCTCACCTGATTCCTCAGAACCAAAATCAGATTCCTTGAATTTTAATAAAAAGGTAAGAATGAGACTGATGAAAAAAGCAGCGATCATCGATAGAAAAAAGGTCCAAAATCCATCACCAAAATATACCACCAAAGACACCATGGAGGGGTAGGCAAAAGCTAGAGCCCTTGCATTCGAGGTTCCTACTACTGCTCCACCGATGGCTCCTGCAATACACGCAGCAATCATCGGCCGTTTCAGAGGAATAGTGATACCGTAAAGAACCGGTTCCGTTACACCAAGAATTGCAGTGATAGAGCTGGAAAAAGCTACTGTCTTATGTTTTTTATTCTTTGTCATAAGGCTGACAGCCATAGCTGCTCCAGCCTGACCCATTACGGCAGGTCCGCAAAGAGGAAGAAAGGAATCTACTCCAAGGGTATTGATATGTTCTATGATGACAGGGACCATTCCCCAATGAAAACCGAAGACCACCATCGGCTGCCAAATCAGACCGAAGATTGCCCCAGCCACTATTGGGCTGAATTGATAGAGTGCTGAGTAAGCAGAAGATAAACCGTTGCCAACCAAAGCTCCCAAGGGTCCGAATACCAGAAAAGTAATTGGTGCTACAATGATCACTGATAGCATCGGTTTTAAAAACCCTTTTATGCTGCCATGGATGTAACGTTCTAACGGTATTTCAACAAAGTGCAGGATACCGACTGCTAATATAATCGGGATCACACTGGAGGGGTAACTTACAGGATGAACTGTAATTCCAAAGAAGTCAAGGCTCTGTCCCTGTGAAAACACATTTGTTATATCCGGATAGACTAAGGTCGCCGCCACTAACATCGAGGTAACCGTATCCGCCTTCAGTTTCTGTGAAGCAGTGTACGCCAGAAAAATCGGTAGAAAATGAAAGAAGCCGTCTGCGATTGCAAATAAAATCCGGTATGCTCCCGTTGTCTCATTGAGCAGTCCCATATTGACGAACAGCAGTAATACTCCCTTAAGTAGAGCCGCCGCCATCAATACATTAATGATTGGTAGAAATATACCGGAGATCGTGTCAATCATCCGATTGAACACGCTCTCCCTGCTATTTTTTGTTGTATGCACTTAATCCTCCCTTAAGACCTATATCATGCTGACGAACTGATCAATCAGCTCTTCTATCGTTCTTAAGCTGGTTCTCCAGAACTGCGGATTCTCTAAATCTATCTCTGCCTGCTTCGCAGCATCCTCAACGCTCATAACCGTGGTCGCATTCAGCAATGCACGGTACTTCGGTACGAAAGCTTCACCCTCCGTCTTATATTTCTCATATAGGCCACGGGCAAACAGACCGCCAAAGGCATAAGGAAAGTTATAGAAGCTAAGGTTTTCTGAATAATAGTGCCCCTTCAATACCCACATATACGGATGAAGATAATCATGATCCAGTCCGTCACCATATGCCGTCTTCTGCGCACTGAGCATGATCTCCTTCAGTTCATCTGCAAATAAGAAGCCTGTCTTGCAGCGTTCAAACACCTCATTCTCAAACAGGTATCTGGAGTAGATATCACAGATAATCTGGGTAACGTCCTGCAGCTGGCTTTCGATCAGAGCAAGCTTCTCTCTTCCTTCTGCATCTTTGATTGCCGCTTCCATAATAATTGCTTCATTAAAGGTTGAGGCTGTCTCTGCAACCGGCATGCTGTAATCAACATTCAGCGGTAGATGCTCCTGAATATTTAATCCGTGATATGCATGGCCAAGCTCGTGCGCCAGGGTAACTACATCACTTAATGAACCGGTAAAGTTCGTTAATATTCTGCTCTGTTTCACAAAGGGCATGTTTTCACAGAAAGCACCGCCGACCTTACCCTTGCGGGGATAAAAATCGATCCATTCATTATCAAAGGCTTCTTCCACCATATCTGCCAAATCACCGGCAAAGCCTTTAAAATGTTTTATCAGATAATCTTTTGCTTCTTCCGTGGTAAAAGTGGTTGTGGTCTCTCCGATCGGTGCAAACAAGTCGTACCAGGGCAGTCCGTTCTCATGACCTAAAAGCTTTGCCTTCGCTTTCAGATATTTATGGAACGATGGTAATGCCTCCCTAATCGCTTCCAGCATTGCCTCCAGTGTCTCTCTCTTCATCTTAGCCTGATTCAGAGTTAAATCAAGAGCGGAGGTATAGCCTCTCATCTCACAGATGGTATTCACCTGAGTCTTGATATTATTCAAGGAGAAGCTGACAGCATCCTTAATTTTCTCTAAGGACTTTAGTTCCGCTGCAAATGCATCCTTACGTACCTCGACATCCTCACTGTGCGCTTTGTTGCGTACCTCAGGGAAGGTAATAATGTTATCCCGGTATTCCACCTCAAGTGTGGAGGTTAGGAAGCTTTGCATACTACTCCAGGCAGAGCCTGCTGAAATATTCAGCTTTGCGATCACCTCTTCCACATCGTCACTGAGTAAGTGCTTCGCTTCCTTTTTCATCTCATTCAACAGATACTCGTATTCCTTCAGCTTCGGATATTTTTGCTGATAGGTGTCCATATTCTCAACCTTAGCGATGAATTTATTGATAACTGCCATAGGCTTTGAGGATAAACTAAGCTGCTTTTCTAGTGCATTCATCTCGTTGACTGTCTCGCCGTCCGAGGTGTTCGTGGATTGTCTTAAAGCAACATAATAGCCGAGCCTCGTTCTTAATAGCTGGAACTGCTCCAGGTAATCTACCGCCTTAAGTAAAGCCTCTTCCTCATTTTTACTGTCCGCTAATCTGTCGCTGAACGCAGCTATCTCCTCAGTGATTGTCTGCAATCTTGTCTTATCAGCTTTGTACTGTTCATCCTGAAAGCCGTGATATAATATGTCGAGTGACCATTCCTTATTCATAATAATATTTCCTTTCTGAATCCTCTTTATGATTTTATCTTTATTGTATTATTATTCTTTCTTTTCTATTCGGTAAGCCTGCCGTTCTATCGGTATTGCTTCTCCATAGTAAGCAGCCGTGCTTTGATATCCAGACCGCCTGCATAACCCACCAGACTGCCGTTTGCGCCAATCACCCGATGGCAGGGTACAATACACATAATTGGATTATGATGGTTCGCCATGCCTACTGCTCGGCTGGCATTACTGTTTCCCACTGCCTCTGCGATTTGTCGATAACTTCGTGTCTCCCCATAAGGAATCGCTTGAAGTGCCTCCCATACTTTCTTTTGAAATTCAGTTCCCTTCGGATTCAGCTTCAAAGAGAATTCTTTCCGCTTTCCGTCAAAGTACTGTTCCAGCTGGACTGCTGCCTCCCGGATCAATGGTGTTTCCTTAAAGTCATAACACTTCGCTTTCAAAAACTCTCTATCCTTCGTCGTAAGATCCACGGCCTCCGATTCTGTATCATGAAGTAATGTTACCTCTGATATGCCGAGACCATCTTCCGCAATAAACATTCTTCCAATCTTAGTCTGATAAAAAAAGCCGTTCATCATCGTCTCTTCTCCTCTCCCGTAATCGTCTTTATGCTCTCAAAACTCTGCCCACAACACTCCGGACATGATACACTGTATCATAACAGATACCGGTAGCCCTGCGTCTTCGAAAGTACTCATCTTCATTTTGCTGCTCCTGCTCCCAGTCTGCTATACCCCGGAAGCTTCCTGTATATATGATATGTTCTTCCAGTCTTCGTTCCAACTCGCGGATCGCATTCATATTCGGATAACCAAGAAGATATGTCGCGAATTCCAGACAGGTATACATATTTTTCACAGCCAGACGCTTTCCCAACAAGGAGAGTAGAGCATTGATCGTATTATAGATCATAATCTCCCGATTCGACTGAAAGTACTCTATCTCCCTTCGGATACGATCATATTCTGCCAGCTTTACCGGGACCTCACAGATTTTCACAAGTACGTCCTGATCTTTGTAGAGATAACGTCCCGGTCTCTCCGTCACAAAACCTCCCCGAATCGGAGAATTTATATAGTATCTTGCAAAGGAGTACATTGCACTCAGATTCCGATCCAAGGAAACCGTGATATGACTGTATCTGTTACGTGTAAACAGACGGATTCCCTTCCCCATAATCGTATTCGTCGAGATAAATACAACATAAATATATTTTGTAGCTTCTGCTTGCACCGGTACCATAATCTCACCCTCTTCCAAACAGCTTAATCTTTCGGCGTGAATCCATCCGCCATTCTGACGCAGCTTCACATCCGCAAAGACAATTATAGCACAGGAGTATGGAATAAGCAAAACCGAACTGCAAGCAATGAATGGGTAAAACGATAGAAAGCACGATTCGCGAACTTTCTATTGTCATGAATTAGAACGGTGCTGCTGATGAAAAGATAATTTCATCAGCAGCACCGCGAAAAAGATTTATATAAACCACAGGCAGTTTTGCCCATGAATTATTATCATCTTTATTCAAATACCTTAACTCTTGTATCGATTGGAGAGAATTCCTTTGCACCGGGATCCGCTAAAGGATTACCAAACGGCATTTGAGCTAACAGCTTCCAACTATCCGGCAGCTCCCAAGTTCTTCGAACCTCCTCATCAATCAGAGGATTATAATGCTGCAGGGAAGCTCCTAAACCAAGCTCCTCCAGTGCTGTCCATACTGTAAACTGAAGCATACCGTTCGATTGTAAAGACCAGACAGGGAAATTGTCTTTATATAGGGAGAAAGCCTCCTGAAGACCCTGTACTACGGACTGATCTTCAAAGTAGAGAATAGTACCGAAGCCATTTTTGAAGGAGTTTACTTTCTCGTCAGTAGATGCAAATGCTTCTGCAGGAACGATCTTTCTCAAGGTTTCACGAACGATCTCCCACAATTTATCATGATTGTCTCCGAATAATACTACCGCTCTGGCACTTTGTGAATTGAATGCAGAGGGAACATACTTCACTGAATGTTCTACTACCTCCTTAATCTCCTCCTTTGATACCTTGCTGTCCTTTCCTATTGCATAATATGTTCTGCGGCTTTCTACCGCCTGATTAAAAGTTTTGCTCATATTTCGTATCTGCCCTTCCTGATAAAATACAATTTAGACTACTTATCATATTCAATATATTTTTTTTTATGTAGGTTAGTGTTTAGATCACCTTATATTTATTGTTTACAATTTAATTTAATACTATTTTATTGTATTTGTCAATAGTTTTATTTGACTTTTTTTAAAAAATTGTATAAAATCTAATTGTAAGCATAATTTATGAGAATTCTTTAATCTTTACTGCGCATAATAAAAATGAATGATAGAAAGTGAGGCCAATATTATGGATACATCCATCAATAATCACCCTAAAACAGGCGATCAGGACAAAGCCGGCTACGAGCTTCTGATGTTAGATAATCAGTTATGCTTTTCGCTATATGTATGTTCAAAGGAAATCATTAAGAAATATAAAAATCTTTTGGATCCCTTCGGCTTAACCTATACGGGGTATATCATCCTGATGGCTTTATGGGAAAAGGATGATGTTACGGTAAAAGAGCTTGGAAAACGGCTTTATCTCGATTCCGGTACTTTGACACCAATGCTAAAAAAGCTGGAGACTCTCAAATACATCAAGCGTATTCGGAGCTCCAGCGATGAACGTAATGTTTATATTCAATTAACTGATCAAGGCAGAGATCTCAAGATGAAGGCACTCGATATCCCTAAGAGTATGATCTGTAATCTCGATCTGGATCCTAAGTATGCAGGTGTCCTGCTGGATTCTCTGCATAAAATGATGAAGCGGCTGGAAGAAACGGAAGATCCTTCGATTGACTAATATCGCTCGATAAAGATATCAGCCAATACATTTTTATTTCCTTTTTAGCAGTTCTTTTAACCCCATTAGGATATGCCCGTTCACCATCCGGATTACTCCCTCCACCATAGATTCGGTTACGATCCCGTCGCCGGAGGTTACCAGAGAATGAAGGGGCATCTCCTTAATCATGTTCGACATCATACCTTCTTCTTCCTCGGATGTCTTTGTCACTTTCTTTGACATCCGGTCCGCTACTTTCAGTATGACTTTTCCTATTAAGGTATGCTCCAGATCCTCCAGTGTATTATTTTGATCATAGAGTCTTTGTGGTTTACTATCATGGAGCGGTAATTTCGTACCCAGAAGAGCTTCAAATTCTTGATCTGTAATGATAAATTCTCCCTGAGGCAGTTGATAATAACCGGGAGCCTTCTCTATAAGATCCGGTTGAGGCTTACTCGGACTTTGAAGTAATATCTTCTGGCTCAGATGACATTCGGTTAAGGAGGCTCCTACGATGATCTCATATTCGCCGCTTTCCGCATACCAATCTTCGATTATTGTATTATAATAACCGAATTCTTCCGTATTAAGTGTAAGTGTCACCTTCCTGGTCTCACCCGGACCAATCTCCTCCTTAGTAAATGCTCTCAATTCCTTGATCGGTAAAAATACGGTATCGCTCTTATGGCCGACAAAGACAAATGCTGTCTCTCGTGCTGTGACCTGACCCGTATTGGTTACCGTGAAGGATACAGTAAGCTTCTCACCGTAGGAGCAGGAAGCCGAACTCAGCTTCAGATCGGAATAGAGAAAGCTCGTATAGGAAAGCCCATGACCAAAGGGAAATAAAACCTGCTTCCCTGCCTTCTCATAATAACGATATCCGATATAAATACTCTCCCGATATTCTACCGTATGCCTTCCTCCTGGAAAATAGTGATAGGCGGGTGTATCGGCAAGCTTCAAAGGCCAGGTCTCTGCCAATTTACCACAGGGTACAGCCTTGCCTAACAGCAGATTTGCTGTCGCTCTGCCCCCTCCTTCACCACTAAGATAAGTCAGTAATACCCCTCGCACCTTACTAAGCCATGGCAGTTCTATGGGTGCTCCTCCCTGCAATATAACAACCACATTGGGATTGCAGTCGGCTACTGCTTCGATCAGATGGTTGTGCGGCATCGGCATCGTAAGATTATCACGATCAAAGCCCTCGGATTCATATCCTTCCGGCAGTCCTGCAAACAGATAGACGATATCCTTACCCTTAGCAGCCTCACATGCTTCTGCCAGCAGCCTCTCTTCCTGAGCTTTATTGTTTTGGCTCTCCCTGCCAAGATAGTAGCCTCTTGCGTATGTAAATATTAGCCCTGCTTCTATCAGCGCATCATACGTGTTATCCACCTTAATCGGATGAAGCTTCGAACTTCCGGCTCCCTGATACCTGGGTTGTTTGGCGAAGGCTCCAATGACGGCAGCATTTTGTCCTGCATGTCCCGGCAGGATTCCTCCCTCATTCTGAAGTAGTACTGCGGATTGCTCTGCTGCCCTTATCGCCAATTTATGGTGTTCTTCACTGTCATAGTGATAATCCTTTTGCTTCGCTGCGTTGGAGCTTAAAATCAGTTCGGCAACCCGACAAGCAACTTTATCAAGATCAGCTTCCTTCAGCTCCTGATTTTCTATCGCAGCAACTATCTTTCTGTCATTAATTCCGAGGCTTGCGGGCATCTCCAGGTCCATCCCCGCTTTCACTCCCCGGACTCGGTCATTTACTGCTCCCCAATCCGATACTACCAGACCCTCATAACCCCATTCCTCTCTTAGAATATGAGTTAGCAGTCTATGGTTTTCACTGCAATATTCGCCGTTCAGGCGATTATATGCACACATTACCGTTCTTGGTCTGCCCTTCTTCACCGCGATCTCAAAGGCCTTAAGATAAGTTTCCCGCAAAGCCCTCTCATCCACCACCGCATTGATGGTCATACGTCTTCTCTCTTGATTATTGACTGCGAAATGCTTCAGTGAAGTACCAATTCCCGTGCTTTGTACCCCTTCCATCATTCCGGCTGCCATCTCTCCGCTAACCAATGGATCCTCACTGTAATATTCAAAATTGCGTCCGCATAAAGGACTTCGTTTTTGATTTGCACCTGGTCCAAGGATTACAGATACCTCCTCCTGCAAGCATTCCTCTCCGATTGCCCTGCCAACCTCCTTTGCGAGTGATATATCAAAACTACAGGCTATAGCACTGGCAGTTGGAAAGCAAACTGAGGGCAGACTGTCACCGATCCCGAGATTATCTGCGTCTCCAATCTGTTTTCGCAGTCCATGTGGACCATCATCCACCATGATGGTTTCTAAGCCCAATCGGTTTATCGACTTTAGTGTCCAAAAATCCTGACCTGAGCATAAACCTGCTTTTTCCTGCAGCGTCATCTGGGTTACCAATTCTCTTGCTTTGTCTTTGATACGATTTCGTTCGTTATTTTCCTTCATGACAGAAACAAACCTCCTCCGAGTAGTAATCCTTTCCATATTCCATGGCTATTTGTCACGCAGATACAAATTTGCCTCATATGGTCTCAGCTGTGGACTTTCTTCCTTATAGTTCGATAGTACTTTTCGATACATCTTGCCCGGAGTATGGGAAGAAAGTATATGATTGCTTAGGTTTGCCTCGATATAGAATTCCTCTGTCTCAAGTCTTCGATAATAGGTGAAGCTATCTCGTTTATTGCGGTTTGTAGCTTCAAAATCACCATACACCAATGCCTTATGTTCCCGACGAAGGCGGATCAACTCCTGATAAAAGTGAAGAACCGAGTCTGAATCTGCTAACTGTCGCTCCACATTCCATTCCTTATAATCCTCATCAAGCTCTATCCAAGGCTTTCCCTCTGTAAAGCCTGCATTCTTTTTGCCACTCCACTGCATCGGCGCTCTGGCATGATCCCTGCTGCCGCTCATCACTCTACGAAATGCCTCCTGCTCGCCAAGTGAGGGGAGCAGCTCATGATAGAGATTGATACTTTCGACATCCCGAAGCTGATCTAATCCCGTAAAGCTATGATTGATACTTCCAATTTCCTGGCCTTGAAACAGAAACGGTGTTCCCTTCAGAGTCAGCTGCAGCATTGCCAACAGCTTAGCCAAAGGCTCCCGAACAATTGGATCCGGATCCACCTTTGATATCATTCTGGGATTGTCATGATTCTCATAAAAGATGGACATCCAGCAATTATCCCCATAGTGTTCCATCCAGTCAGTTATATAATCCTTTAAGTAGTTTAAATCATAGCGGTAATCCTCGAACCTGGTATGGCCCGGCGTCTCCAGGTGATCGAAGGAGAATACCATATCTAATTCCTTCCGCTCTTCCCCGGTCAGAAGCTTACTCATTTGCATACCGACTCCCGGAGTCTCCCCCACGGTAAATGCCCGGTAAGGCTCGAAGGCCTCCTTTTTTAGCTCACGTAGATAGTCATGAAGCTTTGGACCATAATAATAATGCTCAATTCCGTAATAGCCCATCAACTTTCCAATATTTGTGTTACCCTCCGGCAACCCTTCCTTCTTCGAGATATAATTTATGACATCCATTCGAAAGCCATCAACCCCCTTAGCAAGCCACCAGCGGATCATCTCCTTGATCTCGCTTCTAAGCTCGGCATTATCCCAGTTCAAATCCATCTGCTTCTTCGAGAACAAGTGTAGCCCCCACTCTCCAAGCTCTTCATAATAATTCCAGGCAGTTCCCCCAAAGAAGGAATTCCAATTATTTGGCTCCTTCTCGTTCGTTGATTTTTGAAAAAGATAATAATCATGATACTTTGAAGATTTATCTTTAATCGCTTCCTTGAACCAGTGATGTTCATCCGAAGTATGGTTAACGACAAGATCCATGATCAATCGCATTCCCCTCTGATGTAACTCATTAAGTAATTGATCAAATTCCTCCATCGTTCCGTAATCCTTCAATATGGCTTTGTAATCCCGAATATCATAACCGTTATCATCATTTGGCGAATCATAGATAGGAGACAGCCAGATAGCATCTACTCCAAGCTCCTTAAGATAATCTAATCGAGACCTTATTCCGGCGAGGTCACCAATGCCGTCACCGTTAGAATCCTGAAAGCTGATTGGGTAGATCTGATAGAACACCGCTTCCTTCCACCAAGTCCTTGTAATATTTCCCCGAGTGAATACAGGAAGCTCCGTTTCGCTGTTTAGCAGCGTCAGAAGTGTGTCATAGAAATCCGTCCCCAGGAGTTTCTTCGTCAGTGCTGCAACCGTTTTCAACTTCAGATTGGCAACCACCGGATTGGTTACAAGTGTTTCCTTTTTCCCCATCTGGAGTAACAGTTTATATATGACATCGTGTCCGATGGGATTGGCATAAACCTCTTTGATTTTGCTTTGATAGTTCAGATATTGACCCATAATGACCTCCATTCTTGTCACTTACTCTTGCAACAATCTCTGCTTCTTCTGATTCTCCTCTATCATCCGTGCAACTTCCTTCTCATTAAGCTTATAGAATCTCATGATGAATAGCATCACCAGATAACCGAAGCAGGGAACGATACAGAAGATAATCCAGATTCCCTGAAGAGCGCCTGCCGTTTGCTGCGGAGCCTTCTCTACATAGCCAAAGGCAGCGAGCATCACCAGACACAAAGTATTTGCTAATGCACCTCCCAGTTTCGTCATGAAGGTTTGCAGAGAAAAAGCCATACTTGCGATTCTTTCCCCCGTCTGATACGCACCGTACTCGATACAATCCGCAGTAAACATTCCATACAGCATCAATGGTATCTGCATAAAGGTAATACGGACTGCGGCAATGATTAAAAACAGGATCAGGTTCTCGTAACCGGCAAAATACTGAGCTATACTGAATAGAATCGCTAATATGGAGCAATATATAGTTACTTTTTTCTTCCCAAACCGATTGATCAGCATCGGCAGAACAGGTGCTACCAGGATAACCGGAATGATGACTACTGCCATAATTACTGTTACCATGGTCTCATCTCCAAGATTTGAATTGGCAAAATATACGGCTATAATCTGTAGGGTATTCGTAATCTCTATTCCAAGAAAGCCAATAAAATAGAGTAATAGATATTTATTGCTGAATAAGTATCGAAAGATCTTACGGATTGTAATATCTTCACTGTTCTGATATTTAACCCTCTCCTTTGCCGTAAACTGCAGAGGAAACATAACAATATAAGAGATCAGACAGTAGACACCAACGGTCCAGGTCCAGCCGATGTTTACCTTAAGGCTCATGAATACTGCGCTGGTAATTGCTGCTACTGCAGCCGCCATTCTTCCGTATGACATCAGGATATCTCTTTCATAAAGGTTACCAGTCATTACCGTCGATAAGGAAAACAGAGGAGAATCCGATATCGTATATACCATATCAAAGACTAAATAGGTAAGATACGCATAACCCACTTTCAATAGGTATGGTCCTTCAATATTAATAAACATGAAAAACAGGGATAAAGGGAGAATATAGGTTCCCACCTTCAACCAAGGCAGAAATTTACCCTTTTTCAGATTGCATTTGTCAACCACTGCCCCCATGATCGGATCGTTCACTGCATCCCATACCTTTGCAAGTAGTAACAAAACAGCCGTATCTGCTATGGACAGACCAACGAATTCCGTATAAAAGTAAGTTAAAAACTGAAAGGGTATCACGTAAATTATGTTCTGTCCTAAGAAGAATCCGGCGTAGGACAATCGTTCCCTGCCTGTCGTCTGTAATGCTTTTCGCTCCATATAAACCTCCCCTATGATAGAAAGCATGATGTTTTAACTTTCTATTGTCATGAATTATGAGCAGCTGCTCATAATCAATTTTACCTCTTTACCAGGAAATTATCAACTAATTTTCGGAATTTTTACCAAATAAATAAAATGAATTTTAAGGTTTACCAATCTAGCACCGGATTGTATTTAAGTCTATTTGGGATTAAAATATAATCAGGATGTGAATTTCAAAAATACAGACATAATCATAACCGGATAGGCTGTTAAGAAAGGATGTGAGCTTTATTACTGCAATAGAAAAGAAAGAATTTGCAAGGATAGTCCGGGAACTATATAAGACGGCGCAGTTTCGAGAGATGAATCAATATATTCAGCATGGTAATACCACCACTCTGGCTCACTGCATAGTGGTTGCTTATTATAGCTACCAGCTTGCCTTATGGCTTCCGTTACGTTTTGATTATAAGAGTCTGATCAGAGGTGCTCTGCTTCATGATTTTTATTTGTATGATTGGCATATTCCGGATCGAAGCCACCGACTCCATGGCTTTGTTCACCCTGTTTTTGCATTAAGTAACGCAAAGAAATATTTCCTGATAAATCGGATCGAAGAGGATATTATACTGAAGCACATGTGGCCGTTAACCCTGAAGTCTGCTCCCGGTTGCAGAGAAGCAGTGCTGGTTTGTTTTGTTGATAAGTACTGTTCTCTGGCGGAGACACTCTATCTACCCATTCGTCCGAAGAAGCTGCCCTTATACGAATAAAAAGTTCTGCATTCATAAAATGCAGGGTATATATGATCGTGTGCCACACACGCACACCATAAAAAGCAGGATGGAATGCAAGCACTCCATCCTGCTTTTCTGTACATATTTTGACCATATAACATAATAGATGTTAAGTGAATTTTTAGCCAGACTAATTCAGATGAAGATCCTCCGGAAAGCCAAGCATAAGATTCATATTTTGGATTGCTGCACCGGAGGCACCCTTACCAAGGTTATCGATCCGAGTCATAATCACTGCAGTCCCTTTCGCCTCGTTGCCAAATACGAATATCTCTGCTTTATTGGTATCATTGCAGGCAGTGATATCCACGGCTCCGTCGAACAGGAACGAATCATCCGCATATGGCATCACTGAAACAAACTTCTCTCCCTCATAATGCTCTGCTAATATCTCGTGAAGCATCTGCGGCGTCACCTTCTTATTCAGCAGCTTCCTATGAAAGGGTAGCATTACTGCCATACCCTTATAATTATTGCCGAGTATCGGTACGAAAAGAGGTGCTTCACTCAGTCCGGAATGAAGTGCCATCTCCGGCAGATGCTTATGATTTAAGCTTAAGGCATACGGTCTCGGTGCCTTAGCATAATCGTTCTTGCCTTCACTACTTTCATATTTTTCTATCAATGCCTTACCGCCTCCGCTGTATCCGGTCAGACTCTGGCAGGTAATTGGATAATCTGTCCCTATAATCTGCTTTGACACAAGAGGATATGCTGCGAGAATGAATGCGGTAGCGTGGCACCCCGGGTTAGAAAGCCTTTTTGTATGCTGAATGGCTTCTCGATGCTTAGGAGAAAGCTCTGCAATACCATAGGTCCATCCGCTTGCTGTACGATAGGCTGTACTGGCGTCAATTATCTTCGTATTCGGATTCGTTACAAGATTGACCGCTTCCTTTGCTGCCTCATCCGGTAAGCATAAGAATACGATATCTGCTTCGTTCAAGCATTTGGCTTTTTCAATAGGATCTCTCCTCTTCTCGTAATCTATAGTTACCATCTCAAGCTCAGTGTATAAGCTTAATCGCTCATGTATCTTTAAACCGGTTGTACCGGACAATCCATCCACAAATACTTTCTTTTTCATAGTAACACCTCATTTATGTATATTTATACATCATTTTTATATTAATATACATCCTGTGACAGGTAATGTCAATATGAAATTTTCACTTTACTTCACCCAATAATACTAAAAGCTTTGAATTATATCCTCATTCAGTACCCGTAATAGCTCAGTTGCAAGCTTTACAGCATTCTCATAATCATAATAGGTTGAGATTCCATAATGAGTGTGAGCATATCGAACCGGTACACCAATCACGATCGTCGGAATCCCCTGATGGGTAAGATGTATCACCGATCCATTCGTGGAACCTCCTGCTCTTACTGCCTCCTGCACCGGGATATTATATCTTTCAGCGAGGTCAAGTGCAAAACGCTGGAATCTGGGATTTGTGATCATCTTGGCATCCATATGTCGGAGCATCGGTCCCTTCTTTAGCGCCGTCTGCACTTCATAGCTGTCTACACTGGTGTCATCGGCAGGACACCCTTCAAATACAATGGCGATGTCCGGTTTGATCATCCGGGTAGTGACTGTGCTGCCTCTTGCTCCAACCTCCTCCTGTGTCGCAATACCAGCAACCACATCCACAGCAAGCTTCTCTTTCTCAAGTGCCCGAAGGGTTGCGATTACACCGGCACAGCCGAGACGATTATCGAAGGCTTTACCGATCATGATATCATGCTTCTCGTCATATTCAAAATCTACGCAGGGAACCACCGGTGCTCCGATACGTATTTTATATTCGCTTAACGCTTCCTCCTTGGAGGTTGCACCGATATCGATGGACATCTGCTTGATATCAATTGAGGCATTCTTTTCCTGTTCACTCATATAGTGCGGTGGTTTACTTGTAATAATACCGGGTATATATTCTCCATCCCCGTTCTTTACCCACACCTTATGAGCCGGTATGTTATAATTCACCCAGCTTCCCAGTGGGATCATCTGCAAAGTGCCATTCGCTCGAATAGAATGTACCATAAAACCCACCTCATCACTATGAGCGTCTAATTGTACAACCGGACGATCTCCTGTATTCTCCTTACGCTTAATATACAGGTTGCGAAGGGTATCCTCCTTCCTCTCACCAAGTCCTTCGCTGTAGTTTCGAAGTAATTGAACCGCTTCATCCTCAAAACCTGCCACACCCTTGGCATTGGAGAGTTCTCGAATCATTTTCAAATTTGTTGCTTTATTCATATCATTCATTTCTTTTTTCCTTTCTGCCTGTTCTATTGTATTTTCAAAAATGAATATTGAAATAATTTACGTAAATAGTACCACAATGACAGCACCGATAAATATCAGTATCGCGGATAGAATTCGTTTCGCCTTCTCCCTTTCACCAAACAAAATACCACTGAAGATGGTTGTGATTACGATATTTAACATGGTCAGTGTCTTTACATAGGTCTGTCCTGAGGCTATATGACTGATATTCTGTACTGCAAATTAATTATTTATTGTAGAAAAGCCAAATTTCTCCTTGCGAAAACAATCATTTCTAATTATTTTCCGCTACATTAATGTAATAATCCAACAACTTATAGATCCAGTCATCGAGCTCCGTGAAGGAAAATCCTGCCTCAATTGCCTTCCGGGTATTTAGCGAAAAGGCTTCTCCCGAGCTGTAAGGTGCCGCTTCCGCATCGTGATCAAGGATTGGCTTCTTTCCTGTCTTTTCTTCAACATAGTCAAAGATTTCTTCTAATGTGATAGTACCTTTGCTGCATGCATTCACTGGTCCCCGTAATCCGGAGCCGGCAATCCATGCAAGAAAATCTCCCGCTTCACTGGAGCGAATAAAAGAAATTGCCTCTCTGGGATTATCCACATTCATCGGAATTTCCTTTTGAATATGTTCCACATAATAATATAACCGCTTAGTATAATCATCCTCTCCTATCACATAAGGAAAGCGTACTGCTGCCGAAGATAACACTGGATATTCCTGAAAAAGTGCACATTCTGCCTGGCGCTTTATCTCATTATAGCTATAATCCTCTCTGGAGCACCAAACCAAGGGATAATTTAAAGCATCAAAATCCTCTTCTTTTGTATCAAGACCCAAGCTAGGATAGACCGATACACTTGAGGTTAAGATATAGCGATCGCAGCGAACCGCCTCCAGAAGATATTTTACGTCTCTGGAGCTGTACGCGATATTATCGCATACAACATCATAATGGAGATTCTTCAGTTCTTTCTGTAACGCTATTTCATCCGTCCGGTCAACCCTAATCCGCTCTATACAATCTCCGAATTCATCCTTACTATCACCTCTGGTAGCGATGGTGACCTGATGCCCATCCCTGAGTAAGGAGCGAACCAAATGAACCCCAAAAAACCTTGTACCTCCAATAACTAAGACCTTCATTTCTTATCCTCCCTGCATGTCTTTCACTAAATACTCCCATAGAATCGCTTCATTCCAGCTGCAGCCTAAGTATTCCTTCCTAATCCTACCACTACAGGTCATGGATGTAAAGAGCTCTCAGACAGGAAAATGCCCCACAAAGCTGATTTCCATCAACCCTTGTGGGGCATCTTACTGTAATAAAAAACTGCATCAAAATTGTGTGTTAGTTGATTTTAAAGATCTGAATGGATTCCTCCAATTTCTTAGCATCAATAGCAAGCTCCTGAGCTGCAAGTCTCAAACGCTCTACTGAATCAATCTGGTTGACAGCCGTTGCACTTACTTCCTGAGAAGCTGCCGCAGTTTCTTCCGATACTGAAGAGATATTTTGAATTGCATCCAGTGTATCCGTCTTTGCTGACTCGATTTTCTTGATGCCATCAGAGATATTATCCAGATTGTTGGCAAGGTTATTAACATGGGCATTGATACTATCAAACACCTGGATTGTTTTTTTGAGTGACTCAGACTGTGAGCCTACGATGCTTTCTGCCTGCATCGCAGTATCAACCGTATCTTGGGTCTTTGACATGATCTCAGTTACAATATTCTGTATCTGTCTTGCCGCATGTACTGACTGATCCGCAAGCTTGCGAATCTCATTTGCTACGACTGCAAACCCCCGGCCTGCATCACCGGCTCTTGCTGCTTCAATGGAGGCATTGAGGGAGAGAAGATTTGTCTGAGACGCAATGTTGTTTATAATATCGACAAAGCCGCCGATATTTTGTGAATGTGTCTCGAATTCCTGTATCTTAACGATTACATTATGAGTGATATTCGTGGTAGCTTTTGCTTTCTCATTCAGTTCATCAATAATTACGATGCCTTCTCCTGCAATCTTCTTCGTGTTATTAGCTATCTGACCAATCTCATTGGTATTGGTGTAAACCTGATTAATCTGGTCCGAAAGGTTCGCCATCTGTTGTAAGCATTGTTCTGTATCGCTTGCCTGCTGTACTATTCCAGATTCAATATCATCAATCGTACGGGAGATATCCTTCGTTGCTGATAATAAATGCTCCGAGGTCTCCGATACCCCTTCTGCCGAACTGCTCACCTTACCTCCGACTTCCTGAACCTCACCGATTAACTTGCGCATATCGGCTAACATATTACCGATTCCTTTGGCCAGATGCAGGAATTCATCCTTACGCTTGGTATCAAAATTTGTGGTTAAATCGCCGGTAGAAGCCTGAGTGATACGCTTACTTAAGAAGCTGATGGCTACACTGACACCTCCTGCGACCAATGCTACGGTCAGCAGAGCAAAAATGACGGAAATCAATACAAACATCATATTTAAGGACCTAATACCACTGACCTGATCCAGAATAGTAGATTTGGGGATCAACGCACAGATCATCGCATCCGTATCACCAACCTTGCTGTACAGGAACAGATATTGCTTACCGTTGTAAGGCTCATAGGAAAAACCGCTGGTTTCCTCTGACTCTAATGCATTTTTATAGTAGCTCTGCATTGTGAATATAGCGTTTTCCTCTGAACCAGAGACAACCTCTCTGCCGTCATCCGTCACAAAGGAAATAATACAGTCTTTACCGAGATTGTACTCCGAAAACATATCAAGAAGCTTCTGCTTTGTTACGTCAATAATTACATAGCCCTTTCTGGAATTCATAATATGAATCAATGAACAAGCATAACTATCTGATGTATAGTTTACCTGCTCTCTGGAAACCATACCATCCAGATCTCTGTGTTCTCCTACCCAGATATATTTCACTGACCTATCCTCGAACTTCTTAAGAAAGGCCGCACTGTTGAATCTATCATATACACTATCTTGGGAAGCTGCTTCTGAGGAAACGGTCTTGCCTTCCTTACCAATCATATGTACCGCTGCAATGAAGGAGTTGCTCTTCTTTATCAGCTGAACCGAGCTTTCTACGTTAAAGCGTGCATTGATGTAATCTGTCTCCGAAGCTCCCTCTTTACGATTGAAATACTCTCCGATTTCTGAATCCATGATAATCTCTCCGGCCTTTTCCTGAATCACGGTAAATCCAAAATTCAGATAATCACTCACGGCATTGATCGTACCAAGAGAGCTATTCTCATAATTCGTAATAATCGCTTCCTCGGATTTGCGATAAGAAATAGTTCCATACAATGCCAGCAGTATAACCGGGATGAGTAATCCAATCAACAATTTCAATCGGATACTTCGAAACATACTAGAAATTGATGAAAACAGTTTTGATTTTCTCCCCGTATTAAGATACACTGTTTCATTGATTTTCTTTCCTGGCTTTTTCGGTCTCCCCTGCTCTGCAGGTAATTTCATATCCCCTTTGCGTAACTTAACAAACGCTTTTCTCATAAAATACCCCCTATGTATTTTGTAGATAACTAGCATTGATCCAAAGTCAACTACATTATTATAGCATAGTTGGTATATAAAAACCATTATTTTTTATGTTTTTGCCGAATTTCGTCTTAATATAAACGTTTTTATATGGCAATATGAACAATTCTGATCATATAGCGAAATTTTTCGTCCGAAAACGAAGCGCCGCTCATATTTACAGATACCCCCATATCCGTATATTTCTACCAGTTATTTATTGCATGCTCTGCAAAGGAGACAAGATGCTCTATTCTTAGCTCTGTTCCGTCATCCAGTATCGCCTTACCATGAAATTCTCCAAACATCTGATGGCAGCAATTGTCCACCCATAACAGCTTTGTCCTGGTGGTCCGGTCATAGCTTGGTGTCAATGTAAGCTCCAGTCGTCCCTCCTTATCATGGATGCGCCAGGGCTTACTATAATCCGGTTCACGCTCAAACACCACATCCCCAAGCTTATGGACAGTATCTCCGTAGAACAGAATATTCTCGGTTGCAGAACTTGTATTCCCAAAACCACAGCCCAAATTAAAGCCAAATATGATATTGTTCACATAACTGCTCCCATTACTCCAATACCATTCATTATGAAAGGGCCAAACCCCTCTGCCCCAATCCAAAAGGCCAAAGGAATCCTCCGGTAAAAAGCAGTATTGATTATCCCCGTAATGAACGGTTCCCTCTGCCTTCATGCAGTTAATCTTATGATTATAGTAGAATGCTCTGGGGGATTCGTCAAAGGGAACATTGATTACCAGTGAGTTGTCATTCTGTCTTGTCAAAAGAAGATCCGCCTCAAAATCATCCCATTTACAATAGAGGTGTCTGGTACTTCCCTTTGCTTCAAAACGTATCTTTCCGCCTTTTTTATCATACGAAATCACATGATCTGTTTCTGCATTCTCAGGCAGTTCCAGCGATCTGAAGGGAAGAACCAGGAGAGTTCCCTTCTCCGCAAGCATCTTTCCAGTCTTAAAATCAAAAAACATAATTCCTACCTGCCCGGCATAGGAAGCGTGGCCGATGGTGAATTGAAGACACATCCTCCGATCCGTCACTTGGTAAAAATCCCACTCCTTAATACGAAATGGTGGTGCCTTGATTGCATTCCTTTGATAGGTAAGAATACTCTTTGTAGAATAGCCAGGATACGGTGATCCCTTGGAATCAAGCACCGGCCCCGGAGTCGTAAATTGTTTTTGCATGTTTACACCCCCATATATTCTATTTTATTTCGTTCGTTTTGATAGCAGCCTGCCAGCCGGGACAAGAGGAAGGAAGGTGATAAGCGTCAATACCGCCGAAACTGCAAACAGAGTCTCATTCGGTATCATTCCTTCTTTACCATCTACTTTCGTATAGATACCATAATTACTTATAATAAAGTTTGATATCATAGGCCCGATAATCATAGGGATGCAGACGAAGAACAGCTGCTTAATTCCCTCGAACTGACCACGCTGTTCCTCCGGGTACAGGTTCTTATACCAGGCAGTCAGGGTCTGGAGTATGATAACATACCCTGCTCCCGTCAGCAGCATACCAAATGCGAGACTCGGCAGCAAGCTGCTTATACAGATGATGGACAGTCCAATTGTATTAAGAATCAATGCCGCTCCAATTACCTTGATGTTCTTACCCCTATCAATCCAACCGGCTGCCGGTATCGTCAGTAGAACTGCGATCAATAAGCTTACTCCCTGAACCGCACCGGTCAGAGTATAATCCATTTTCAGGTAATTTGTGAAGTAGATCGTCACGTAGGGGAAATAGACATTAAAGCCGATGAAATATACCATCATAATGACAAACACCCAGAATAATTCTTTATTTTCTCTCACCGTCTTATAATTGAATACGCTAAAAAACTGGTGCCAGAACCCCTTTGAATCCTTCTTCGCATGTAGGGTAGGAGAGTCCTTAAGTGTAAAAAGTGAAAAGACACCCATGGCAGAGACCAGACCTCCGATTATTACAAAAAAGGTGAAAAAATCAAATTGATCAATTATGATACCGGATACCACAGATCCAAAGATGGTAGCTAACACCGGCATCGTTGCAAAGGCTCCTCCGATCTTACCGCGGTTATTCTCATCGGATATATCCGTCGTCCAGGCACAGAAGCCACTGTCATAGCCCACTGAACCAAAGAAGCTCATCACTGCATCCATCGCTACCACAAAGCAGCCTGCAGCAAACACCGAATTGATCGGTAAGAATTCCGACACACCAAAAACAATGGTGAAAATACCCCATAAGATATATCCGATTGCGATAAACGGCTTACGTCTTCCACGTCTGTCTCCCATCGTTCCGATCAGAAAGGTGGCAAAGGTTGTTACTGCAGCACTCGCTCCAACCATCCAAGAGATGATATTCGGATTCGGTGCTATTTTTGCATATACAAAAGTATTAAACCATGCATTTTCTACATTCCAGCATAGCTGCCCTGCCATACCGAGAATCCAGATCAAAATCCAGTTCTTTCTGCTTATCTTCCCCATGATCAGCTTCTCCTTATCATAATTCCCCTTTTTCTGCCAACCAGCGACAGCCTCTATTCTTTTCTTACGATGAGCGGTACCATCTTCTGTAGCGTTACGTCAAACAGACCTGTAGTAGTCAGTCTCAGCTTCGGTATTACCGGCAGGCTGACAAAGGCCATACTCATAAAGGGGTCAATTCCCTCCTTGACACCCATCTCTCTTGCTAATGCTTGCATCTGATGAATATTCTCTGACAGAGTCTCTGCTTCCAGATTGCTCATTAATCCGCCGATGGACAGAGGTAGGTTGCCGATTACCTTGCCGTTGAGTGCAATTGCCCATCCACCCTGCATATCACGGATACAATTTGCAGCGATAGCAATGTCCGTATCATTCGTACCAATAGCAATAATATTATGAGAGTCATGGGATACAGAAGAAGCGATAGCACCCTGCTGCAGACCGTACCCGTTTACAAACCCAATACCAATATGGTTTGTATTATGATGCCGTTCAATTACCGCAAGTTTAATAATATCCTCATTCAGGTTCACCCCAGCTTCGCCGTTCGTTAACGGTACCAAAATCTCATCCGTCGTTATCTCCCCTCGGATCATCTTGATCACGCGGAATTGCTCCTGACCTTCGTCCTCCGGGCTATAGTGGATGCAAAAATCCTCTGCCTCAATCTCATCACAATGGAAGGAATGGTATACCTTATCTAATAGATCCTTGCGAACCACAGGTTCTTTAATCTCAACCGTTTTATTCTCATGAAAAATTATTTTTCCTTCTTTCAGTACTGTCTGCACTGTAACCTTCTCCAACTCGGATAGAATAATCAGATCCGCATGATATCCGGGTGCAACAGCCCCATAATCCTTAAGTCCGAAATAAGAAGCTGCATTAAAGGATCCCATCTTGATTGCGATGCAGGGATCGGCACCTTTTTTGATCGCCTGCCTTACGATATCGTCGATATGACCTAAGCGAAGGATATCATAGGGATGCTTATCATCCGTGACAAGCATGGACCTCTGGTGGTAAGGCGGAGTAAACATACCGATCAGTGCATCCAGATTTCTGGCCGCGGTTCCCTCTCGAATCATGATCCACTGTCCCAGGCGGAACTTATCCTTTGCTTCTTCTAAGCAGATACATTCATGATCCGATTGAACTCCGGCGGCAACATAAGCACAAGCATCCTTACCTGCTACCCCAGGTGCATGACCGTCCACTACCTTGTTCGCCGTCTTTGCATCCTCGATTTTCTTCAGGATGTCACTTGCACCCCGGATCGTTTCATAGAAGTCCATGACCTCTGCCAGACCTACTACCTTCCGGTTCTTATATAATGGTTCGATATCCTTTGCCAGAAGCATAGCTCCGTTCTCATCATAAGCCGTAGCAGGGACGCAGGAAGGTAAAACAAAATAAATATCCAGGGGCAGTCCCTCTGAAGCCTCCATCATATATTCTATTCCTTCCATACCACTGACATTCGCAATCTCATGAGGGTCGGTAATCACAGCAGTAGTTCCATGAGGAAGTACTGCTTTCACAAACTCTACCGGCCGAAGCATAGAGCTTTCCAGGTGGATATGTCCGTCGATGAAACCGGGCGCAACATATTTCCCACTACAGTCAAGCTCCTCCTCTCCTTCATACTGACCAATTCCAACGACACGTCCGTTACAGATTGCTATATCACCCTGTTCTATTGTTTCTGTAAATACATTAATAATGTTAGCTTTCTTAAGGACTAGCTCTGCTTTCTCCACGCCTCTTGCTACTGCCAATTCTTTCACATGCATACTGCCACCGCTTTCTCTAATTGATATGTTTATTATGTACAAAAACCATGACATTCTTACTCTTATTTTCTATATTTATTCCAATTATACCGCTTCTTTACGCTAACTGCAAATGATGATTTCATAATTTGAATAAAATTTTTAAAAAAGTGCTATGTATCCCCATTTATAGGCAAAGTAGCATGAATTGATTAATCAATTAAATGCTTAAAATCAACATTTATGTTGTACAGCATCCCATAGAGAACCTAGGTTCATAAAACGGAGTGCTTTCTTATTCATAAGACGCAATTTTCTAAAAACGTACGCCCGCCGGGCGTACTTAAAAAGGCTCCTTCCTCCGGGTAACCGCGACGAAAAAGCCTCTACCTATTTCTTATCGTTATGTTCTTTATCTGACATAGTACAGTATTCCTAAGGTATTCGGTCCGCAATGACTGGAAATTACTCCACCCGCCTGGGTGATCAATATTTCCTCGAAATAATTTAATCCGGTAAGGTAGTCTGTCGTCTCCTGCAAAGTCTCCGGATCAATTCCGGAGTGAGTAATAAACACCCTGGCAGGATCGGCCTGCAGCAGCTCTTCCTCGAGTTCTTTCACATAGCTTCGGATAACCGCTGTCTGCCGTCCCCGGTACTTTTTTGCTATTCCCATCTTACCTTCCCGGACTGCAATCATCGGTTTTAGCTTCAGAGTGTTTCCAAGGAGTGCGGTAACTGCACTGCATCTGCCTCCCCTTTGAAGATAAGTTAGTGTGTCCACAACGAAGGAGGCTCTGACTTTTTCTCGTGTCTTATTCATCTCCTGCGTGATGATATCCGCCGATGCTCCCTGTCTCACAAGCTCTGCCGCCCGAAGCACCTGCAATCCAATTCCTGTTGACAGGTTCATCGAATTGATGACCCAGATTCTCTCATAATCTAATTCCTGAGCTGCCATTCGTACCACCTGACAGGTTACGGACATCTCCTCCGAAATGCCAAAGAAAATGATATCCTCCCCAGCTAAAGTCATAGGCCGAAATACGTCCAGCACCTTCCCAAGCTCAGGTGCAGCCGTCTTGGGAGTCTCGTTCATTTTATCCGACCACTCATAGATTTGATCAGGCGCAATTTCTCTTCCGTCAAGATAACTGTTCATCCCTAATACTATATTCAGTGGGATTATGGTAATGTCATATTTACTGATTAGCTCAGCCGATAAATCGCAGGTACTATCGGCTATTATTCGTATCCTTCCCATATTTGTCTCCTCAGATTTTAGGTTTCATCTTCCATCTTATGTATTTAATATAATTAAATTTTATTTATATAAACTGATTCTACCATATCGTTTAAAATAACTCTATTGTATTTTAGACTAATTCTTGTTTTCGAAGGCTTTACTTCAGTTCAGCCACATTTACCCGCATGCTGCGTCCTTATTCTCTGCTGTCAGCTTCCGAAAGTGAAAAGCAAAGGCGGCCATCGTAGTGCATACTGCAATCAGGTCTGCCACAGGTTCAGCAAAGAATACTGCAAAGACTTTATCCTTAAAAAATACTGGAAGAATGTAGATCAGCGGGATTAAAAGTATCATTTTACGAAGCAGTGCCAAGAAGATGGATACCTTCGCCTGTCCAAGAGCCAGAAAGGTCTGCTGACAACAGGTCTGCATACTCATCAAAAAGGCGATCGGCATAAAGATACGCAGTGCCCATGCAGTATAAACAACCAATTTCTCCTGTGTACTAAACATCGAAATAAAAAGCTCCGGAAAAAGCATCATCAGCAACCAGATTGCGGTACAATAGCCGAAGGCACAGATTGCCAGAAGCCGGAAGGTTGTCCGGACACGGGTCAGGTTCTTTGCTCCATAATTATAGCTCATAATAGGCTGTGCCCCCTGACACAGACCTTGAATAGGCATAAACTGAATCTGAGACAGACTTGACAGAATCGTCATCGCTCCTACCGCAAGATCTCCGCCATACTTAAGCAAGGAAGTATTGAAGGCAATATTTAAAAGGCTCTCTGTGGACTGCATAATGAAGGGGGATAGCCCAAGCATAAGAACAGGCGTTATTACGCTCCTTTTTAGTCTCATATTACCGCGGCGAAGCTTCAGTCTTGTCTTTTTTCCGGTCAGAAAACGAAGTACCCACAGCGCCGATACTCCCTGGGAGATTACTGTAGCAATCGCTGCTCCCTCCACTCCCATATGAAAACCAAAGATCAGAATAGGGTCTAAAATGATATTAATTACCGCCCCTACAGCGACTGTTGTCATACTTGTCCCGGAGAAGCCCTGCGTTGTTATAAAGCTGTTGAGCCCTAAAGCGAGCTGAACAAAAATAGTACCGCATACATAGATGTTTAGATAGCTAAGAGCATAGGGTAACGTCTCTTTACTCGCTCCGAACATATACAATAATGGTTTATTCAACAGTAGGAAAACCACAGTCAATAGAACGGATATCCCAAGAAGTGCAGTAAAGCAATTACCGAGAATCTGTTCCGCTGCTTTCTCATTCTGCTCTCCCATCTTGATCGCTGCTCTCGGAGCACCACCCATCCCTATCAAGGCACTGAAGGCAGAGATAATGATAATAATCGGAAAGGTAACTCCTACTCCGGTCAATGCTGCCGCACCAATACCCGGAATATGCCCGATATAGATACGATCCACAATATTATATAATATGTTCACAATCTGTGCTAAAATTGCAGGGACAGCCATCTCAAACAATAGCCTGCCGATGCTGTGTACTGCTAGTCTGTTTCTTTTGTCATTCATCTTAGGTCTCTTCCCGATTCGTGCAGAATCTTATTTCTTACTTGCCTTTTATCCACAATTCCAATCCGTTTGCAGATAGTTATCCGCAAAGTTAGAATATAATTGTGGTTAAGAAGGGATAAAACGATATTAATTATCCCTTAGGACTTGGTTGTAAATTCAAGTTGACTATTAAGGAATTGTATCTCTACTCTCTTTTGTGCAAAATAATCTAGTATCGTCTTTTGCATTTTCTCCTATCGTTACTCGATTATGTCGAAAGCTTGCCTTGTCCTCGTAGTCTGACTAAAGTGAATAGAGGATTTTTAGTCAATGAACATTGCATTCTTGGGAATCGTCTTAAAGGCCTTCTTAAAGGCTCTGGAGAAGGTAGAATAATTTTTAAAGCCACTCTGAAAGCAGGCCTCTGTTATGCTGTAACCGTTCTGTACCATGTTTTTTGCTAACAGCAACCGCTTCTCTGTGATATAATTGCCGATGGTATAACCAGTCTCTTCCTTGAAGAAATGCATCAAATAATATCGGCTGAGAAAAAATTGTGCTGATAATGTATCGATAGAGATTTCCTCAGACAGATGTTCATTAATATAGTCAATAATCTGTATCAGCTTTGCATTGTCCTTTGCTGAGTCCAAATAATTAATGTTATTTAAGATCGCAGTCCGGTTTAACTGTATCATAAATTCGAGAAAGAGAATCTTCTGATATAGCTCCTTTGCAAAGGCATGATCGGCAAAGGAGTGCTCCAGCTCCTGACATACCTGAAACAGCTTGCTTTTCTCCATCGAGTGAATACGAAGCACATTAGAATGCTCCTGCTTTGCACGATTGAAGCAATAATTCAAGTCATACTCCTCTTCCGAAAAGGTATTCAAAAACTGTGGTGATACATAGATGATAATTCTCTCATAAGCAGAATTATCGAGTACGGAGGGTCTGTGAATCTCTCCTGCATTCACCAGCACGATATCATAGGGTTGCAGCTCATAGCTTTTTCCTTCAATGGTATAGTTTGTATTCCCGCTGATAAATATCATGATTTTATTAAAATCATGGTAATGAAATTCATATTCCTTCCTTTGCCGGTCTACAAGATGAAACATTTTGAAATCATGATTTAGATAACCTGCCTTTTCAAAGCTTATCATAGTAACCTCCGTTAGCGACAATAGTACGATGACTTTGAATATCTGCTCAACCAGTATTATATAGCATTATATGCAATAATCAAAGCATTATTATGCTATTCTAAATAAATAATGTTGTATAGAATAATAGTATAAGATGCGAATTATCATATAGAGCGCAGCTTACTGCGAAAAGTAGCATTTCATGTGCTCTGACTCGTAAATGATTTATGGAGGTTTTCTTATGCAGCTTACCGGAGTATGGTTACCGATTATTACACCATTTAAAAATGACAAGATAGATTTCAAATCCTATAAAAGGTTGATTGAATATTATTCAGATAAGGGGATCAGCGGCTTTATTCCTCTGGGAACTACGGGTGAAATTCCAACCTTAAGTGATTATGAATTTGAAGAAATGATCGAACGAACGATGGATTATAATAAAAAACGCTTGCCTGTCTATGTAGGCGTCGGAGGCAATTATACCGCTCAGGTAATCAAGAAGGTTAAGATTGCGGAATACTATGATATTCAGGGCATTTTATCCGTTTGCCCCTATTACAATAAGCCTAGTCAGGATGGCATTTATGCACATTTCAAAGCAATCGCAGAGGAAACAAAGCTGAATATGATTGTCTATAATATCCCTTATCGAACCGGTGTTAATATCGAAAACGAGACCATCTATAGGATGGCTGAGATTAAGAATATCATCGGACTCAAGGATTGTTGTGGTGACATCAAGCAAAGTATGTCACTTCTAATGAATCCACCCAGGGATTTCTCTATCCTGTCCGGTGAGGATCTGCAATTCTTTCTCTCCCTGACCATGGGCGGACAAGGCGGAATTCTGGCCTCCGCTCATCTAAAGACCGAACAGTTTGTGGAGGTATATCAGAAGGTAAAAGCAAATGACACCGCTGGTGCTTTGCAGACCTGGAAGCAGCTATACGATCTGATACCATTGCTATTCAAGGAGCCGAATCCTTCTCCGATCAAATACTATCTTTCTCAGACAGGGCTGATTGACTCAGATGAGGTAAGATTGCCACTGACCAAGATCTCAGAGCAATTAATGCAAAAGTTAGATCGTTACTTGCCAAAGTTTACGGAGATTAAGGCAAGTTAATAAGCCCCTATCGGCTTGAAAACCATACAATAGAAAGCAAGCTTCGCGAACATTCTATTGTCACGAATAAATAGAGCAGCTGTTTCTGCTACCCGACACAATCGATTATAATCAATTGTTATGGGTTCACAATGACAGCTGCTCTTCTCTATTTTGTCTGTATAAGTATATCAAAACTCCTTACCAGACTCTTTGCTATGCTCATGATCTTTACTTTATGCTCATCTCTACAATTTATGATTATTTATATCCTAACACCCAATTTTCTTAAATCCTCCAGTGCCTGGTCATGGTTCTTCACCTGGATCGTATGAAAACCAAAGGGCTTTGCTCCTTCCAGGTTAGCCATGAGATCATCCAGGAAAACAGCCTCCTCCGGATTAATCTGATACTTATCAATCAATGACTGATAGATCTCTGGTTCTGGCTTAATTGATTTTACCTGGTAGGAAATCACACCGCCATCCACATAATTAACAAATTTAAAATGCGGTCTTCCCATCTCAAAATTCTTCTTACTGTAATTCGAAAGAAGATATACCTTATATCCATTTTTCTTTAAGCTATCTACAAATTCTGCAGAATGTTCATATTCCTTCACTACCTCTGTAAAGGAACTAAAAAAATTTAATATCTCTCTTTCAATCTCCGGATCTCTTTTTATGCTTTCTGCAATCAACTCTTCTTCATCACGAAGACCTCTGTCCCACTCATCCCAATATCCGCTGAGTACTGTAGCTTTTGCGATCCGTTCTTTCAATTCTTCGGTATAGCCGCAATCCTCTAAGTATTCTCTCCAGCGAAACTGAGCAAGAACATTGCCGATATCCAGTACAATTGTATTAATCATCACTCTAACCATGCCTTTCTCACTGTCTCTTATCTTTGGACTTTTATGGTTCTGATCATCTGTTCTTCTGAAATGCAACTCTTGGTGCTCCGCTCTCCAGATAGATCGTACCGCATCTCAGATACCCATTCTTCAGAAGAAGATTCTGCATCACGAAGTTATCCTCATGAGTGTCAATTCGGATATTGCCGCACTGCTTATAGCACCAGTCTAGGCAGAAGGAGGCAACCCCCTTTTTATGACTGGCAGAAGCGATGCGATGAACTACTCCGTAAGGCTCTTCATCGAGCCAGTCACCCTCATATATCTTAAGGTAAGTCGGATCAATTCCTATGGTAAAGCAGAAAACGCCTACAATCTCATCTTCGTCCACACAGACATAGCTTCTTTTCTCAACGATGTCCTTGGTAATGAGTTCTATCTCAGGATATCCGTTAATCCACTGATTATGGTTTCCATTCTGTCTCATATACTGTCTGGCATGATCATAGATTGTCATAACCTTATTAAGCTCCTCAAGCACGGTATGCCTAATCTCCATATTGTGCATCCTTTCTGTAAATAATAATCAGCTCCTTCACTTTGATCATTATAATACATGGCTTAATAGAAATCTATCCTTTTCTATTGCTTCCAGAGACTGGCCTCTATCTCTTCTTAAAAGAACAGCTTTAACTCTCATTGCTTTTCGCTTCATTGGAAGCATTCTGCTGATCCACCGAAGTATTTACTTGTCAACCGGAATGATCTTTTTCAAATCAAATGCGCTGATCCGGTCCACCTTATAGGAGGCATTTTCAAATGCTGCTGACTCAAATATCACATAGAGATATTTGCCATCGATCGCTATTCCTTCATTCATCGAAGGTACCTCAACATAGCTTAAGCACTCTCCGAGATCCATACTGCCGCTGCCTTCTTCGGTTATCTCCGGAAGATATACATCTATTCTTCGCATGTATCCACGTAAACCTTTGTATAACTGACAGGAGCGTGACATAATCATATAGCCGTCATTAGTGAACGCAATTCCCTGCACTCTGGTCGGCATCGTCATACCGTCAACTCTGGTGAGCTCCACATAGGTGTCAAAATCATCAATATCATAGCTATATAGTTTTGTGCTCTTCAACTCGTCATAGGAGCCTACCCACAGTTTGCCATGATAGTAGGTAATATAGGATGCCATGAAACCAACCTTGCATACGGAATGAAAGCTGACGTTTACGCATGGTTTACCGGAGGCTACGGCTGCTTCGATATCTGAATACCAAAATGCAGATACCTTACTGCCGGTAGTCAGATAGATATTTTTACCGTCATAGCAGATACCACCCACATGAGCATCCGTAGGAAGTACAAGGGTAGTAAGCAGCTTTTTGGTCTTCTTATCCATACAATAGACAACAGAATATTCCTCGTCCGATAAATCATAGGCTGATATTAACAGATATTTTCCTGCAAAGATAATGCTCTGCGGACACATCGTCGAACTCTGGAAACCACCGACATTGGTATTTACTATACCCGGTACCACATAGCTCTTGCTGTAAATCATATTCTCTTTGAAAAACGGAATGGTTGTATAAGCCATTGATTTTGTAAAGGCCGCCTTATCCGCAAAATACTTGGGTAAGGTACTGGTTGGCAGCACTTCTGTAATTGTTACTGACTTTATGTCCGATTTTGCGCCTTCATAGGTCACTCCATTATAATCTCTCTTCGCTACCATATAGTAAGAATAGGTAATGCCGGTAATCAAACCTTCCTCCACATAGGAGCCTGTGCCTCCACCGGTTATGGTTGTTAAGAGCGTGTATCCTGAAATCTCATCACCGGCATAGATCTCATAAGCAGTAGCCCCGGTTACCGCATTCCAGGTCAGTCTTGCTTTATGATCACCTGCCTTACTCTTAAAGGATACCTTAGCAGGATTGGTGCTAAGATCCAGAACCGGGGACGCTTCCCCGACAATAGAATTATTCAGTCTGTATGCAGATACCATATACTGGTATCCGGTTCCTGATTTTAGTTTGGTATCCAGATAAGTAAGTGAGGTTGTATCACCACACAAGATATAATTTTTATCGGTAGCTGCCTTACGATAGATGCTGTAGCCTGTCGCACCATTGACCATGCTCCAGGTAAGAGCAACTGAGGTGTCCGTTGTTCCTACCGCTGAGATGGTATCAACCTTGCCCGGTGCAGTCGTAGCGGAAAACGGATCTGAGTATTCTCCATAATAGATTGTACTATCAACCATCTTAACTGCACGAATTTGATAGGTATTCACTGCTCCGGTTAAGTCGGTTATAGTATAGTTGTTAACCAGAGAGGAAGTAACAAAATTACTTACTCCGGTCATCTCATCCCTCCGGTAGATCTCATAATGAGATACATCCGCTACGGAATCCCAAGTAAGGGTATAAGAATTTAAGCTGACATCCTTTACCTTGATATTTGTTATCTTTGCCGGTTGAACTGATATATTTAAATATACCGCATAACCCTGAAAACGAACGGTTATCGTCTGATTACCGTATTGTTTGCTGTTATAACCCTCCACCGTGTAATCGGTTATCACCCCTGAGGTCCCATCACTATAGACACCGGTCAGTTCTAAACCTGCCGGATTAAAGTCCTCACCGTACCCATAGACAACTTTGTCGGGATACCTCGAGATAAGAACCTGATTCACGGTAGCTACACTGCTCGCCTGAGCAACCGGTACATTCATGATATTATAGAAACCGAACGTAACAATAGCTGCGAGGAATAATAATACTAGTCTTTTCTTCATTATGTAAGCCACTCCTTATAAGTAAACCTCTGGTAAATGGTTTTGATACCGGTAAGTATAACCCGGCTATTTGTCAATCTTGTGGTAAAAAAGTGAAGAAAAGATTAAGGTTACCATATTAGCCATGAAAGACTAGTGACATAATAATTGTTAATACGGGCTGAGGAGAGTTTATGGCATAACAAAAGCAGCGTGCTACACTTCCCGCACACACAGGTTGACGGACATCTCGCTTCTCTGTATGCCACCATCGAACATAAAATGTTCGGTTTTGGCATACAGAGCAGTAAGCTGTTCGTCAAACAGTGCATTCTGGGAAGCATAGCACGCTGCTTCTTTTATATTATGGGTTACCTACAGCTTCCCGAGGCGGCGAAGCATCGTCTTCTCTACGGCATTGAGGATGTTCTCATAGCCGGTACAACGGCACAGGTTTCCTGACAGAAGCTTACGAAGCTCCTCTCTGGTATACTCTTTTCCGGTCTCCAATATCTGCACTGCAGTCATAATAAAACCGGGTGTACAGAAACCACACTGAACCGCAGCTTCATCGATGAATGCTTGTTGAATATCCGCCAGTTCACCGTTTGGTCCAAGTAGACTCTCCAGCGTTCGGATATTCTTACCCTCTGCCCAGATTGCCAGATAGATGCAGGAATTAAAGCATTCTCCGTCAATTATTACATTGCAGGCACCACATTCACCCACTTCACAGCCCTTCTTCACAGAAGTAAGGCGGTAATCGTTGCGAAGCATATCCGTCAGGGATGCACGAACATCTACCATAGTCTCGGTATATTTTCCATTGATTGTACATTTTACCAGCTTGTATTGTGCCATTATACTTCACCTCCCGCAAGTTTGATGGATTCCACTAAACCACGGTGCGCCATCTCTACAGCGATATGTTGGCGAAGTGCCTTAGAAGCACGCCAGCTGTCTCGAGGCTTAATATCCTCCAGTACGCCTTCACTGATCTGTTTCAGCAAATCTTCACTTATCTTCTGATTCTGTCCGAGGCTTTCTGCATTAAGAGCTCGTAGAGGAGTCGGTCCCTGCACTCCGTATGCGATTCGAACATTCTCGATTGTCTTTTTATCCTCGGAAAGCTTCACATTTACGGAGCATCCGGAGGTTGCGATATCCATCGCATTTCTCATTGCATATTTAATATAGTGACCAGCATAGCCTTCATAGCTTGACTTCGGAATCAAAATTGCAGTCTGAATCTCATCCGGGTGGATATCAACTACACCTGCTTTAATATAAAAATCTTTGATCGGAATACGACGTGTTCCCTCACTTCCGGTCAGCTCAATGAGAGCGTCCCAGGCGAATAAGGTGGAAGCGGAATCTGCAGAGGTCACACCGTTACAGGTATTACCGCCAATGGTTCCAATATTTCGGATCTGTGGTCCGCCGATCATATCTACTGCTTCACCCAGAACGTTGATGTATTTCTGGATGATGGGACTCTGAGTAACATGGGAAAAGCTGGTCAGTGAACCGATACGAATGGTTCCATCCTCCTCCAGAGTAACTCCACGCAGTTCATCAAGCATATAGATACTGATTACTTCCCTACCTGCAAGCTTTCCTTCACGCATTTGAATTAATATATCGCTTCCGCCAGCCAGTATAAGTGCCTGTGGATGAGCAAGCCGCAGTTCTATCGCATTCTTTACATCCGTAGCTTCAAATAATTCTTTGATATCGTACATTCTGCATCTCCCCCTTCCTATATTAGTCCTTCCTCTTTGAACCGCTCAAAGAGGATGTGAGGTGTCATAGGGATATGATTCACTGCAACACCGGTTGCATTTAAGATTGCATTTCGAATCGCCGGCGCAACGGGGCATGCCGGCGGCTCACCCAACGCCTTGGTTCCGAAAGCACTGGTAGGTTCATAATTTTCAACAAACTGAGCTTCCAGATGCGGGTGGTCCATAAAGGTGGATAATTTGTAATCCAGCAGATTATCATTCAATGTCTTACCTGTCTTCGGATCAAAGAGCAGTTGTTCGGCTAATGCATACCCGATTCCCATACTCATACCGCCATGTACCTGAGCTTCTGCCAGAGCAGGGTTGATCAACTTTCCTGCATCATGGACATTGATGATGTCAAGGAGCTTAACCTTGCATAACGGGATATCCACCTCAACCTCGGCGAAACAGCAACCGAAGGAGTAGGCATTGCTCTTAATCTGATAGGTACTTTCTGAAGTTAAATGCTCACTGTGACTTAAGCTGTACAATGCTTCTGTAGCGAGATCACTTAAGGTAATCATGACACGCCCATCGCTCTTTCGAATGATTTCACCGTCTACCAGGTCAAGCTCAAAAGCAGGCATTCTTGTTAATTCATATGCATATTTGAAGATCCGCTCCCGAAGGAGGAGTGCTGTCTGTTTGATTGCAAAACCTCCGACATAGGTCTGTCTAGAAGCATAGGCACTGGTGCCAAAGGGTGTCACATCCGTATCCTGTGTTGAAATAATATGCACCTTATCAAGCGGAATCCCTATCGCATCCGCAGTCATCTGAGTAAAGGCGGTATCAGCACCCTGTCCGATCTCCGTCTCAGGCAGCTGAACCTGAACCGAGCCATCCTGATTCAGTACCATACGGCAGGAAGATGTCTCCAGACTGATCGGCCATACCGCTGTATTGTACCAGAACACGGAACAGCCCACGCCCTTACGGATCGGTCCGGTCTGGTTTTGATATTCTTTGAATTTTCGGTCGAAGTCTATATACTTTTTACCTTTATCTAAGCACTGATTAAAGCTGTCAAAGTAGTTTTCATTCTTTGAAAATGCATCCACATAACCGACCGGCATCAGAGTCTTACGACGATATTCTACCGGATCAAGTCCCAATGCGCGTGCAATATCCTCGGTGTGTGATTCCGCTGCAAACATTGCCTGCGGTATTCCATAGCCACGCATCGCACCGGCTACTGGACGATTAGTGAATACTGTGTAGGAATCGCACTCCATATTATCGCAGGGATATAATTGAGGAATTGCATTCATTCCTTTAGCGGCAATTCCATGTCCATGGGAAGCATAAGCTCCCTGATTGGAATAGCATTCCAGTTTTCTAGCTGCAATGGAACCATCCGGACGAACCCAGCTGGTGACATGGTAACGGATCGCATGGCGAACACGGTTGCATACAAAGGTCTCTTCTCTGGTAACATCTATCTTAACAGGACGTCCACCTACTTGTGTCGTAAGATATGCACATAGAGGCTCATACAGTGAATCCTGTTTATTACCGAATCCACCACCGATATACGGCTTAATAATCCGGACGTCACCCCAAGAGATACCCAAGGCTTGACCAACGATACGGCGGACAATGTGAGGAATCTGTGTTGAAGAAACTACAGTAATACGTTTGCCTTCCATACTTGCATAACAAATATGATTTTCAATATGACAATGTTGAACGGTTGGTGTTTCGTACCATGCGTCAAATTTAATCAGGCCGGCCTCTTTCACTGCCTCCTCATAATTACCTTTGCGGATCGACGAATGAGCAAGAATATTATTCGGATAAGCATCATGCAGCTGTGGAGCATCCGGTTTCATCGCTTCCTGTACATCAAGGACAAAGGGATATTCTTCATATTCCACTTTAATCGCTTCCAATGCCTGCTTCGCTGCTACTTCTGTCTCAGCGATTACTGCTGCAATATCATCCCCGTAGAAACGGATCCGCTCCGTAAGCAGAAGTCTATCTTGTACATCCTGATGAGCGGGATCGGTGGACCAGGGATGTCCTGCGGTCGGGAAGTAAAACTTAGGTACATCAAAACAGGTTACAATCTTAACCACTCCTGTTACTTTCAAGGCCTCTGAAACATCAATGGATTTCACTATACCATTTGCAATTGTCGAATGTAAAATCTTCGCAATATATGCATTCTTGTCACAAAGATCATCGGTGTATTTCGCCCTTCCGATTACTTTGTCCAAGGCATCTACACGCGGAACACTTTTACCGACTGTCATTTTGGCAACCTCCTTTTATATTGAAAAAACTATATTATTGCTAAACATTTCCTTGTATCTTAGATCATTTAATCTAATTTGATCTTGAATTATATTATAGCACAAAAGGATAAGAAAATGAATGATTTATTTGTGTAATTTATATAAAATATTAGCTCAGCTAATAAATGTTGAATTTTACCTCAATCTACAAACAATTACAGCCGGAATCGGGAGGTCAAACCCTTCTTCCGGCTGTAAAAGCTATATATCCAACATTGATTATTCTATAGAATACGTATCGTCTTTTTCCTGCGTATTCATTAATTCCACAAATTCTCTTTTCTCAAATTCCTGTACAGAGATACGGTTCTTGTTCGGATTTGCAAAGACAAAGGTCTTATCGACATTATCCACGTAATTCTGAATCTTGTCGTTCGTGGCACTGATAATAGCCTGAAAACCAAGCTTACGGATCAAACCGATGCAGCTGCCGACCTTCTCTGCATCCATTTTCGAGAAGGCTTCGTCAAGAACAACCAATCTCGGGGTCGGCCTTCTGCGTATATTTGTCTTCTGATTGATACGATATACCTGAGCAAAGCTTGCCAGAAGAGCAACGTACAAGGGATTCTGTCCCTCTCCTCCTGAGTTCTTTGACAGCATCCGGCTCAGTCTCATCGGCGGCATACCCTCTACCAGCTGTTCCATATCGAAGGAGAGATAGGTGCGGTAATCCGCATATTTCTCCATATTTGCCCGTGCTTCCTCCAGGGTCTTGGTATCGCTGTTCTCCGGAGGTAGGAATAGCTCGATTAACTCATTGATCAACTCACTATAATCCTTCTCATGCTGCATGCTGAACATATCCATCTGATGATCCAGATTACCGGTCAGTTGATGGGGGTTAATCTCCAGATTCTCATCCAAGAACATTTCATAGAATTTACCGTCCTCACCACGATTTTTCGTGATAATGAAGCGGTATTTATCCTTACCGAAGTCCATCTGAGCAAGAATACGGTTCAATTCATCCTTTTGCTGCATTACCTCCTTGATCGCGTCGCGAATCTTATAGATAAAATCTGTCTTGAAGTGGTAGATTGCCTGCAACGCCTGCTCATTTGCCTTCTTAGTAAAATCATTCAGTTTATCACTGCTTAGGTTATCAAGCAGCTGGTCATATTCCTTATTCTCTTTGTCCGTCAGTGAGAAGCCCCGGTATGCATATACCGCATGATATTGTTCCCGTTTCTTTAGTACCTTGACAAACTCCTCCTCTAACTGTCTCTCATATTGCTGCTTTTGACTTAGAATCTCACTTCGTAGTCTGTCCGTACCCTTATTCTCCTGATTTTTCAGGTAAGTCTGATAAGCCTCTTCCTGTTTCGAATCAAATCGGTAATTTTTCTGACGTTCTGATAGTTCTTCATTTAGCGCAACCAACTCCTGTGCATAATCAGAAAGACTGCTTTCCTTGGCTAATAACGCTACATTTGCCTTTTCCTTCTGTTTGCTCTTCGCATCAATCGCCTGCTCGATCAGCAGTTTTTTCGCCTTCCATTCGTCCACATTAAGCTGTTTTAATTCTGAAATCTTACGTAAGTAATCTTCCTTTTGGGCTTCCTTCTCCTTAATTTGCTGCATCTCACTTAGCTTGTTTTCATAGAAATCCACATCATTTTGAAGATATTCATAGGTTAGCAGCTCCTCTACCTTCCTTAGCTCCTGATCCAGGGGCTCCTTCTGAGTTTTCAGCTCCTCCATTGCAAGCTCCAGACGACTCAATCTGAGATCAATTGCACTACGGCCAACATAAGCCTCCTCTGTGTAATTACGGGGATTAATATGTTGCAGCTTATAGCCATGATAGAGGATACAGTCCGGAGTAATTCCGCTTCGGTTCCCGCGAAGCTCCTCGATTGTATTACACTTGATTACCGAGCCCATGAGATAGCCGAGATAAGCCTTAAGGTAGTTAAGCGGAGAATCTACCTCCTCTGCCAAGGAATTCGGGCTGATTGGCTTAGTATCCTTCATCGCTTTCTCAGTATCTATGACGGCCACCTTATAGTAACGTTTCGAGTCTAGTCTTTGATATAGTTCCAGGGCCTGCTTGGCATATTCCGGTGCTACGATCAGATTCAATTTATTATTCCCCAGATAGCCTTCGACCGCATTGCGCCAAACCTCATTCTTTATCTCGATCACATCGGCGAGAATATCAACTCTTACCGGGATCTCATAAAGCTGTTCCAATTCTCTCGTAATATAGTCCTTAACCTCCAGGATATAGGGAGGATATGCTTTCTGACCGCCTTTTAGGATATTCATCTGCTTCGTAAGCTCACCGGCTTTGGCGGAGAGTTCACTGACTTTGCTAAGGAGCTCTCCTTTCCTTTTCTCAAGTTCTTTGCGAAGTCTAGCTAAGGAAAGCTTAACCTCTTCCAGCTCCTTAGAATCTGCCTGGTAGCTTTGCATGCGCAAAATTCCTGCCCTGACCGTCTCCTCCGGATAATCGGTCGTGAGCCATCGCCCCAGTGCATCGGTGATTTTATTATAGGATGCCTTGCTTCGATAGAGAAGCTCCAGCATCTGATTCAAGCTGACAAGCTCCGCTTCCAAATGCTCATAACCGCAATTCTGAATCGCAAAGGCTACCTCATCCCTTTGTTCCTGAAGTCCTGTGAGCTCCTCCGTAAGTCTCTTCACAGACTCATTAAGTAAACTAATATCCTCTTGATTCTGTATCTGCATAAGCTGAAGCTTCTCCAGTCTTCCTTCAACAGCCCGGAGCTCCAACTTATTCAAATTATATTGAAGCTGCTCAATCTGTGCTGAAAATACTTCATAGCGGTTGTACTGCTGGCGGATATCCGATAGCAGCGAAATCTCACTCCTCGTATCCTCCAGTCTTCTCTTTAGTCTGGTATACTGTGCCACACTGTCCTGCATGTCCTCCATATGGATATCATTTTCTGTACAGATGTAGTTCTTGACAAAGTCCTCCAGTTTCATATCCATCTTAAAAGGGATCGCCTTCTTAAATAACGCAGGGAAATGCTTCGGATGCAGTCCACCGAAAAAATTCGTGTACAGTTCGTTACGGAATTTTTCGTTCGTACGGCTGAAATAATATTCCTCTTTATTATAATTACTCTCTATGTAGTCCTTCAACTCGTTGATCGAGAATACCTTTTCTCCGTCGCGGTAGCGATTTACTGCCAGCTCACCTGTATGCCAGAAGAATAATCTGCCGACATCATTGACACTGACATCCACATCAAAGATCACTCCGACACATTGACATTTCTGCGTCTCGGTATCCTTTAGTTCCAATACGATGGTGGTGGAAAAATTCTTGTTTCTTAGATAACTGATCTCGTTATTCTCCTGAACCACCTTCATTCCTCGAAGATATTCAATCAAGGTACGGTCAGAATCCTCCTTTGCTGCCTTGTTAAAGAAGCCGCGTCCATTACTGTCCGCATATAATACAATCTGTAAGGCATCTAAGACTGTGGATTTACCGCTTCCGGAATGTCCGGTAAAGAAATTAATCTCATCATGAAAGGATAACACCTTTTCATTAATATAATGCCAATTATTCAGACACATCTTCGTAATTGCTTGATATCTGTCCATCCCAGTTCACCTCCTCTTCCTCCTGATACTGCTCGATGATCGCTGAGATTGATTGGCTGTCCAGCAGGAGATTAATTGTCGGGTAAATGATAAATCTTGTTTCTCCGTCAAGCTCTCCCATCTCATCGGTAATCTCAATCACCTGATATTTCTTCAGGGCAGCAATCGTTTTCTTTAACTCCGTCGGTGAGATTGATCTGCTGTTCCATAATCGAAACAGTTGTATCTTATCGTATACCTCATTCAAGGAGGTATATACATGAATGGAGCTCGATGCTGTATTCATCTGCTCGTCGAAGATCAGCTTCAGAATCAGCAGGAAGATGGTCGTCAACCTGCTTAGCTTGTCACCTTGCAGATTCTGTGTCACGATCTGCATAATTCCGTAGTGTCTGTTTTCAATCAGATCGATATCTGCTATCCTAAAATACTCCTTCAAAAAGTCCAGATGTCTCTCACAGGTTCGATACATTCGATTCGGTAAATAGCGTTCGGTCTTTTTGTCATATCTGCGTTCCAGAATAAAGGTCTGGTGATATAATGTCTTGATTACTTCTCTTAACTCATCTTTTTCCTCATCCAATAGTTCATTATAATAAGGGAACATAGGTATCCTTTCCTCCTCGGTATTACAGGCTAAGTCATTTCACTGTCTCAACAGTTATCTTTTCTGCTTCTCTCTCCTCCGCCTTACTGCTGTTCTTCTCAAAGATCAGCTCCGGATAGGTATATCTTCCGTTCGTGATAACCTGTCGTTCTCCGGGAACGACATGGAAGGGACTGGTTCTTCGAAGGCTATAGTCATATGCTAATATCAAAAGCTCAAATTCCTCATCATTACTTATTGCATGCTCTTTTGTTAGATAACGACCATCCGACATACGATTTAGGATAAAATCTTCAATCTGTGTCTTACTATACCGATGCTTGTTTTGATTAATGCGAAGAATATCCTCTTTATTCAGCTCTTCCTCCGTCTCCTCCTCTACCTCCACGGTATCCTCGAACTGCTTTCTCTTTCCCCTCTTCTTATAGAAGGAATCATTCGTGATCACGGTAGGATCATTTAGAAGGATTGTTGATGCTACCTGTGGTATCAGTCTGTTTCCTCCTCCACCCGACATCAGATTCAGGAGCGCAATGACATTTCCCTGCATGCTGTCATCGTTGCTTAATAAATATTCCAGACGGCTTACCGTAGCTTTAATATACTTACTGTGCTCAATATCAATATGGGAGATGCGTTTCTCCATATTGATAATTCCACGGTCTATCTCATCTAAGAGCCTTGCATACTCCTCTTCAATCTCCTCTTCCAGCCTGCCTTCTGCCAAAAGCTTATGCTTTAGAAGTGCGAGTCGGCTCTCATCCTCCCCAATCTCCCGCAGAAGCTTCTTGATATCATTTTTATATATATAAAAGTTATCACTTGTCTTAAGCAAGGTATACTTGCGATTCACAATGGTCTCCACATATCCGTTCAGATGCTCCAGGAGAAGATCCTCATAATTGTCCTTCTCTAAAAGCGCACCAAAAAATTGATCCATATTGTGAAGCATGTCCTGAAGAGATCGATTCAACCTCGTTGTATTAATCATCGCAGCCCGAAGGAGCTCCAAGCCTGCCTTTGTGTCATGATAAAAAGAATAAATGCTGGTATAGACATTCTGTATGTATAAATCCTGATCCGCGGTATCCGGATTGCTCAGCTTCTTTATCGTCTCAATCATTGTTGAGGAATAATCCGGAATAATGATATTCGTCTTAAAGGTGCTGTAATCCTCAACCCTCTTAAGCCAGGAGAAGCGAATCAGTCGGTTCAATATCTTTGTTGCCATCGGCTCCATACGATCCGTATCCAGTTCTTCATCATCAGCCGAGATATCTACGATCCGGTCACTAAAATGCTCAGCGATCAGCTGAATACAGGTTTCCTTCGTCAGAAAATAATCATTGTACAGGTATTCATCATAAATTGCCAGAAGCGCTTCCATATAGATATAACGGTTTCTTGAACTGAACACAGTCCAAAAATTTTGTGGTAGTTGATAGATTGCTTTCATCTTGTCTCCTTGTAGCTTCCTGACTTCTCTTTTATTTACATCACTCTATTGTATCATTTTTTGTGGATAAGAAGCAATGTTTGATTTAATGATCTTTATCAATCCCACTTTATTTTTGCAAAAATAATGGCTAAACATAAATGATATTTGACTTTTTCACCTTATTATGTTATTATTTTAACAATTCCGGTTGGCAGTTTTATGAACTGTTTCAAGTTTTGAGCTTATAGGGTGGAGAGCTTCTTGTTTAGTTCTCCTTTTTTCATACCCAAAACTTGTTGACCCAGATCTATTGATGAAAGGGGTGAGCTATATGCAGATTTCTGAAAGTATCCTTGTAGCGTTTTTTTGTATGGCTGTGGTATTCGCCGTACTGGGTGCACTATGGGCAATTATCCGTATTTTCTCTTCCGTCATTTGCACGGTTGAGCGTAAGTATGGTAAAAAATCTACAGAATAAATTCTTTGTAGGTAGAATTATTATGAATTAATGTAATGAAATAAGGAGGAAATGAGAGTGTTTATTGATTCATTAATTAAATTATGGGAGGATTCCGGGTTTGTTGCTTTAACCTGGCAGTCCTTGGTAATGATGACTGTTGCCTGTGTACTGATGTATCTGGCCATTGCAAAGAAATTCGAACCGCTGCTGTTACTGCCGATCGCCTTCGGCGTATTACTGGCCAATCTTCCTCTGACCGGATTAATGGCAGGACCAGCAAGTGCCAATGAGGCAGGGGGTTTGTTATATTATCTCTATCTCGGTGTAAAGAAGGGGATCTATCCTTCCTTAATCTTTTTAGGTATCGGTGCCATGACTGATTTCGGACCCTTGATTGCACGTCCGAGCAGTATGATAATTGGAGCCGGTGCACAATTCGGTATTGCTACCGCGTTCATCATAGCAACCATTCTTGGCTTTACCCCGGAAGAAGCTGCTTCCATCGGTATCATCGGGGGAGCCGACGGTCCGACTGCAATCTACCTCACCACAAAGCTTGCGCCACATCTGTTGGCCTCCATTGCCATCGCTGCCTACTCCTATATGGCACTGATTCCACTGATACAGCCACCTCTGATGAAATTACTCACCACCAAAAAAGAGCGTGAGATCAAGATGGAGCAATTGCGCAACGTATCAAAACTGGAGAAGATCTGTTTCCCAGTCATCGTTACGGTATTATGTGTTCTCCTTCTTCCATCGGTCGCCCCTCTGATCGGTATGCTGATGTTAGGAAACATCTTCAGAGAGTCCGGAGTTGTAGAAAGAATATCCGATACAGCACAAAATGCCCTGATTAATATTGTCACTATCTTCCTTGGCGTCACCGTAGGTGCCACAGCAGTCGGCTCCGAGTTTCTGAAGCCGAAAACACTCGGTATCATCTTCCTAGGATTGATAGCCTTTATGTTTAGTACGATCGGAGGACTTTTGATCGGAAAGCTGATGTGCTTTATCACGAAGGGTAAGATCAATCCGTTGATTGGATCTGCCGGCGTATCTGCCGTACCTATGGCAGCTCGTGTATCCCAGGTTGAAGGACAGAAAGCTAATCCCGGCAACTATCTTCTCATGTTTGCAATGGGACCCAATGTCGCAGGTGTCATTGGCTCGGCAGTCGCAGCCGGCATCCTGCTGTCTCTCTTTGGTTAATAGATTAGAAGCGATATAAAGAAGGTAGGGTAACACGCTCCCCTCACACACAGATTGACGGATATCTTACTGTTCGTCAAACAGTGCATTACGGAAGCATATTACCCTACCTATTTTTATCTGCTTTTAATTTCTTAGGAACTGCGTTAATTATTCCAAATCATCGAAGTCAAAAGCAGCAGCCTTTGTGTAATTCGTAACCTTTGCTTCAAAGAAATCTGTCTTCGTGCTGTTCAGATTGGAGAAGCCTTCGATCCAGGCCATCGGGTGCTCTGTGATCTGCGGATACAGTTCCTCCAGACCAATTGCCTTCAGACGTTGATTACCGAGATATTTAATATATCTGTCAATGAGATCATGATTCATACCAAGGATCTCATTATTCGTAACGTATTGACCCCAGGCAATCTCATGCTCAACACCCGTTCGCATCATATCACGGATCTCGCTGATCAGCTCCGGAGTGAACAGCTCGGGATTCTCCGTTCTCAGTTCCTTCAAAATATTCTGAAATAGTACAAGATGAGTGACCTCATCGCGATTGATATACTTAAAGATAGTGCTGGTCGCTGTCATCTTACCCTGTCTAGCCAGTGTGTAGAAGAAACTGAAGCCCGAATAGAAATAGATACCCTCGAGAATATAATTAGCTACCACAGCACGTAAAAAGTTCGAGGTGGAGGGCTCCTCATTAAATCTCTGATAGATATCGGCTATATACTGATTTCGCTTCAGCAGCTGCTTATCCTCTCGCCATTCATCATAAATCTTGTCCCTGTTCACCGGATTCGTAACTGTATCCAGTATGTAGGAGTAGCTCTGTGCATGTATCTCTTCCTGAAATGCCTGAATATTTAATAGAGAGGCTACTTCCGGTGCAGTGATATAACGTGAGAGATTGGGCAGATTCTCACTTTGAATGGAATCAAGAAAGTTCAGGAAGGAAATGATCTTATCAAAGGCATTTCTCTCCCCATTTGTTAATAATGGAAATTGCTTGATATCCTCATTCAGTGATATCTCTTCCGGAATCCAAAAATTATTCAGCATAGTACGATAAAACATATTCGCCCAGCTATATTTTATCCGATTCCATTCCCTCAGATTTGTCGTATTTCCGTTAATTAAAGCTTCCGTTCCGCGAAGCCCTTGTTCATTAAATATCTTTTTCTTATTCATCCTTCACTCCCATGGATCCTTTCCTTAAAATTATGTATTCCTAACCATATTGCTTTACTGTTTTTAGTCAATTTAATTGTCCGTGTCATAGTGATATTAACCGGTCGGTAAAAATTCATTCGAGATACCTTACTTAGCTGGAACAGCTGGTACATTCATCCATCTCAAGGGATTGGTTACGTACATAATAAATCGTCTTAACTCCATTCTTCCATGCCTCTAAATAAAGGTTCAGGATCTCCTTTGCCTTTACCTCCGGTGTTATGTAGAGATTGAAGGATTGTGCCTGATCGATATGCCGTTGTCTCACCCCACAGGCTCTGATGCTATATAGCTGATCGATCTGATGTGCTTCCTTGTAATACCAGAAATTCTTGCTGCTTAGATCTGGAGCAGCCTTCGGAGTGAAGCTTCCCTTCTTTTCCTCTATGAAGAACTTCTTAAAGATCGGATCAATTCCCGCTGTCGTCCCGGCAATATTCGAGGTACTGCCAGTTGGAGCAACCGCCATAATATATCCATTGCGGACCCCGTATCTTCTTACCTCCTCCTTAAGTGTCAGCCAGCGCTCCGAATTGTAACCGCGCCTCTCAAAATACTTTCCGGTCTGCCATTCCGAACCATCAAATTCCGGATAAGCTCCCTTCTCCTTCGCAAGCTCCATGGAAGCTTTGATCGCCTGATATGCTATCTCTTCAAACAATCGGTTCGCTTCTGTAAGGTGCTCTTCGCTTTCCCAGGCAATTCGGTTATTGGCAAGATAATGATGATATCCGCTGGTACCTAGTCCGATAGCACGATACCGGTCACTGGTAATTCTCGCTTCAGCTACCGGTGTCTGGTTCAGGGTGATGACGTTATCGAGCATTCTGATTTGAAGCGGTATCGTCACCTTCAGCTCTTCCATACTTACTCGCCCCAGATTCACCGAATTGAGATTACACGTGACCATATCACCGGCCTTCACTCTTCGTACCACCTCCTTTTGTCCCTGTACCGTCTCGATGACCTCCTCAAGCAATTCCGATTCGCTGACGTTCTGAGCAATCTCATGACACAGGTTCGAGGCATAGATCATTCCGGCATGCTTGTTCGGGTTAGCCCGGTTCACGGTATCCCGGAAGAACACAAACGGTGTTCCGGTCTCTACGGCACTCTTCATTACCCTCTTCATGACTTCTAAAGCCGGTACCGTGATTCGTTCCAGAGCATCGTTCGCCTCACATTCAAGGTATCTCTTGGTAAATGCTTTATTATCGTCTTCATCATAATAATCTTCCAGCTGATATCCCATCACCTTACTAATCTGATAGGGGTCAAATAAGGCCCAGGACTGCCTGGTCTCCAGGCGTTCCATGAAAAGATCAGGAATACTCAGCGCCGGAAAGATATCGTGTGCCTTTCTGCGGTCATCGCCGTTATTCGTCCGGAGGTCTAAAAATTCATATAGATCCGAATGCCAGATGTCAAGCGTAATGGAAGCTCCGCCCTTTCTTCGTCCAAGCTGATCCACAGCCACCGCCGTATCATTGTATAAGCGGATCCATGGTATTACCCCTCCGGAAGCATTCTTATAGCCGCGAATCTCGCTGTTCAATGCCCGGACCTTGCCTATATAGATACCAAGGGCTCCTCCGTGCTTGGAGACAGCAGAGAATTTCTGATTCACATCATAGATGGACCATAAATTGTCCCCGACAACAGAGATGAAGCAGCTGCTCAATTGATGGAAGGGTGTCCCTGCACTAGCCAGAGTCGGAGTTGCTGTGGTCATCTTTAACTCACTTAGAACATCATAAAACTTCTTTGCATAGGTAAATTTATTATCTCCTTCGGGAATTGCAAGGTGCATCGCAATCACCATAAACCGCTCCTGTGGCAGCTCCAATACCTCCTTTTGAAATCCGCGGATCAGATACCGATCAGCCAACAGCTTAAGACCTTCATAATTAAACATAAGATCCCGTTCCGGCTTAATATACTTCCCCAGTTCCCTGATCTCTTCCTCCGAGTATTCCCGTAACAGAAAATCTCCGTAATAATTCTGTTCTACCAGCAGATGAACCAGAGTTCCAAAATCTCCATATCCAAAGTAATGATATCCGCGGTTGATCGCTGCTTCCTTATATAAGTCCGACATTAGTAATCTTGCAGCGACGTACTGCCAGTTGATGTTCGTAGTCTTGATAACATTGCCCTGACTGTCCTTAGTTGTCTGAATCATCTTCTCGATCGCAGTCTGAATCAGTATTTTCTGAATCTCCTTCGTACTCATACCGTCTCGAAACTGCAGATTCGAATCCATCTCGAGTTCAAAGGGATCGCACCCCTCTAGGCCCACGCAGGCATAGGCAACCATCTTTTTTGTCTTCTCTACATAGAGTGGTTCATATCGTCCATCACGTTTTTTGATCATTATATCCATTTTTCTTTCCTCCGCCCTACAGTATTTATACCAGTAATAGTAATCGTTATCAATATTTTATACCATATTTAGTATTTTGGCTAGAGGTAAAAATATTTTTTTCATTATCCTGATCGATAAGAATTTCGAAAGAAAAGGATGCTCTTCGCCTTCCCCTCACAGGGAATTTAAAGTGCATCCTATATTTGTTTCCTAGCTTTGATACAAAAGGCTACTGCTTTGTTGGCTTCGTAGTAACTTTAGGTTCATCCGGTTTACTTTCTGTACCGGGAAGCTCATATACTATAACTGCTACTCCGCGCTTAATATTTTCAAACATCTTCTTTGCCGCCTTCGGAGGCATATTGATGCACCCATGGGAGCCTCTGGTCAGATAGATATCCTTCCCGAATTCATCTCGCCAGACTGCATCATGAAAACCGATATTCTTATTAAATGGCATCCAGTATTTTACAGGTGTCTCATAGTCTTCTCCGACCAGAACAGCATCATTTTCCTTGTACTGAACTGGATAAGTACCGACAGGGGTTCCGAAATCCTTTGATACATTACCGGATACAAAATCCGACTCGAGAATTAACTCACCATCTTTATAGAAGAAAAGATGTTGCGCAGTCAAATTGACCTCCACATAAGTATTGCCGATATCATCCTTACCATACTTCTGCGCCGTCTGGAAATAGACCGGTTTCTTCACCGTCTGCTGCCCGCCGAGAATCAGGTCTGTCAATTCCTTCACCTCGGACACACGATCCAGCCACCAGCCGTAATCGCCGCCTTCTACCTTGATTTCCTTACCGTAGGAGGTGAGAAAGGTCCGCTTACGTCCGAAGGAATTATATGTCTTGCCGATATAATCGACATATTCCTTCACCTTATCCTTATTTAAGGATACTTGGAAGTTATCATCTACACTAAGCCATTCGCTTATCTTTGATCCATCCAGAATCTCAGTTACATCACCAAATTCATAAGTAATCTTCGCGTCAGTGATGTGTTTTAATTCTGTCATCGCTGCCATTAATCTTGTGTCTGCACTTGTGATCAGCGGTTTTTCATAACAATCTGCTTCCTCTAACGATAGTGTTGGCTGCAGGTTCTTCACTGCTTCCTCAACTACCGGATATAATCTGTCTTTCACCAGCTTTGTTCCAGGTTCTTCCGGTACGATCACAAATCCGTTCTCTCCATAGGTAATCCTTGCATCGACCGGCTCAGTCATATTCTCCGGCTTTAATCCGTTCATGATATCAACATATTTCTTCAGTAACTCCTGATCATAACTTAACATTGTTCCGATCTCCAGCTCCTGTGCTTTGAAAAATGCAGAGGGCCAAAGAAGTGCATTTTGTGAAGTGATTAAATCCGACATGCTTTTATCGAATTCCGTATGTAAATTGATATTCTCACCATAAATCGTATCTGTAATTCCATTTCTCTGCTGTATCTCAAGCTGATAAGCAGTTACCTGTTGATTGATTGCCTTTTCCGCTTCTTCCACTGTCATGTTCGAGGCATTTACTCCGTTAATCAGCGTATTTCCAAAGAAATGATTATGATAATAAACGGCAAATACCAGATAGACAGCAACTACAGCACAAAATATTCCGGCATCAATCACGAGCAGGCGAAGCATTCTCTTACTTCGTTTACTTTTTCGCCGTTTTGTAGTACTCTGCTTATTATTAATTTTTTTCGTAGTTTTTTCTGCCATAATTTATCCTCATTCAGACATAGTCAGATTATTTATTATATCATATAAAGGTGCTGTGCACTCTTCCTGATATGATATACAGAAATGTAAGCAAGCTTTCATATCTGTATATCATACACTTTAATCATAAATTGTAAATATGATCACTTTAAGTCAAAATATTTACAAATTTCTTAAATTTTACCTTCCACCTACTTTTATTCGGAACAAAACAAGCTTAAGAAAGTTGTTCTTTCACAAAAGCCTCATTTACTGAATTCTCCTCTTCATACCAAACCTGCCGTACAGCAACCATTTCCTCATTCTGTTCATGATTTAATAGTTCGATGTGCTCCTTGATTCGCTGCACCACCATATCACGGATTTGAACTGTTTTCATACCCATGTATTCCTCATATGGAATCGCCTTCAGAAAATGCACCTGCGTCTGAACTCTTCGCAAGGAATTGATACCGAAGGGTTTATAGGAATCATAGAGCGCCACAGGGATGATAGGGCATTTCGCTCTCTGGGCACACTTGAAGCTGCCCACCTTAAATTCCTGTAAATTATTTTTATTCTCCTTATAGCCACCTTCCGGGAAAATCAGATAGCGTCTGCCGGCGCTTACATCTTCCGTAACTGCATTCATTACTGCCACCTGCTGTCTGATGTCCTCAAAATCAAGGCGTTTCGCTCTAATCAGATCTACGAATTGTGTCGTTACAATCTGATGAGATTGTTTTTTTGCGATAATTAAAGTACACGGCTTCTCATGTCCAAACATCACACCAAGGGCATCATACTTACCCTGATGATTGGAATACATAATATAGCCGCCTTCCTGCGGTAAATTCTCCGCGCCTGTTATGTAGGTGTCAATCCGTCCGCTTTTCTTAATCAGCCCTACTACCTTCATTGCCAGTGAATAGCAATCCTCCTCTGAATAATACTCCGGATGCCTATAATATTTTATCATCTGAACTATATAGTACGGAATCACCATAATACATCTTAGAATTACAAATATAAAACGAAGCATGCTTATCACTCCCATATAATTTATCCAATACTATCATAACCCCAGATCCGATTTTCGTCCAGAAGTATAATTTTATTCCCTCCATTCCCATACTATGCAAAATTAAATCATATTATAAGACAAAAGCGATATGATATTCCACATTTACTTTAGGGTTCACTTCCGATATAATGAATCGTGATAGCAGGAAGATTATGACTTAATGAGAAGAAAGGTAGTTTTTATAGACATGAAGATGCCATTTGAGAGAATATTTGACGAGGCCGCTCTGCTGCCGAAGATACGACGCAGTATCTATCTGATGACCCTGGGTAATACCTTCGGTACTTTATGGGGTGTAATAAGCGGTGGTGGCAGCTCCTCCCTGACTGGTTATGCAGGATACCTCGGTGCCGGTGATTTTGTATATGGGTTATTAACTGCCATTCCCCTGGCAGCGGCTCTCCTGCAGATTCCTTTTGCCACATTAGTCAGCCGTACCCAAAAACGAAAAAAATATATGATGACCTACGGTCTCTTTTCCAGAGTGCTGTGGATCATCATTGCTTTAATTCCTATTCTCATTCCTGCCAGCCGTGCGGAGCTTAGGTTATGGTCCGTTATCCTCCTGATCGGTATCTCATCCTCCTTCAGCTCCTTCATCAATGTCTGTTGGATGCCCTGGATGGCAGATCTGGTCCCAATCAGGATCCGGGGACGCTGGCTTTCTAAACGAGACGGTATCACCTCGATCGCAAGCGTAACAACTGGTTTAATCGTTGCCGGAATTCTTGATCGGATGCCGGGTTCTATGGGATATATAGTGGTGTTTTTAGCTGCCGGTGTTCTGGGTATCCTGGATATGATCTGCTTTTTCTTCATGGAAGAGGTATATAATACCCCTCCGGTTCAGCTGAAGCTTATCCCGGTATTAAAGCAGGTGTTTAATAATAAACCGTTTTTTAAATTCATGCTGTTCTGGACAGCATGGTGCTTCACCGCAAATATGTCCGGGTCCTATTTGGCACGATATGCACTTACGGAGATGGGCTTAAGTTTTATGCAATATACATTATGCAGTCAGGTTACTGCTGCCGCCATCACTGTTCTGGTGGTTTCCCATTGGGGCAGGTTTTTAGATCACTTCGGCAGTAAGCCTGTGCTTTGGTGTACTTGTGTTGTTGCTGCCGTGACACCTTTATTCTTTCTCTTTTCCACCTATGGCAGTATATGGCCTACGTTGCTACATAATCTGATTGGTGCTGCCTTCTGGAGCGGAGCCAATCTGGCGGCGACCAGCCTTCAGCTTTCTTCTTCACCGGATGAACAGCGCCCTTCCTATGTGGCCGTATTCTCCTGTATTACCTCCTTGTTTGGCTCCTTCTTAGGTATCCTGACGGGTGGAGCTATTTTGGAAGGAATTCATTCTAATCCCGTCTTAAATTCCTTTCTTCCGGACCGGTACAAATTCATAATTGCAATCTCTGTCATCCTTCGTGTTGCCTGTGTATTTCTTCTGATACCTATACTGGATAACAGCAATGATTATACACTTTCCGGTATGTTCCGGGAATTATCGATGCAAGCGAAGGCAAAGATAAGCTATCTGCGCTATTGGTGGAACAGAAGAAGACATCGTTAGTGGCTTACATAATTTTCATAAATTATATTCTTTTGGAGCATATCACTTAACCTAAATGGCTGAGCATATGCTCCAATACTATGATTTCTCGCTCGAGCCAATCATTTCTTTCCAAGGAAATATCCTGGAGTAACTTTTTGTTCTCCTCCAGAGCCTCTCTTATACTTACGAATTCACCGCGAAAGTCCAGCTCATCTTCATAAGCATCCAGGTTCAAACCGATGTTCTTAAGATCGGTCAGATTTCCCACATAATAGACGGACACCATGACAAAATACCTGCTCTTGTCTTTGTAATCCTGACGCTGCTGTATCACCTTACCAAGCATATCGCCTAACTGAACGCTGACATACCCTGTTTCCTCTGCAATCTCCCGAAGTAAGGCTTCCTCCAGAGCTTCGCCCTCCTGTACTCCACCACCGGGAAATTTATAGTCCCCCCGGTTCGTCTTGACCATTAGAATACAATCACCGTACTGAAGTACTGCTCTAACTGCCGTTCTTTTATTAACTTCATACCCCTTTGGTATCTCGGGGACCCCCATAGTAATTTCAAACATCCTCATTTATCCTCCGTTGCCCTGTTCAACTTATTCTTCTGAGTAAGAATTACACTACTCTTATTGTATCGTTTTCTCTGGGTGATTACAATCCGGATTTCCAGAATACGACATAGGATAAGAAAAGCTAGCTGTTTCATAATAAAAAAGTATCAAAAGCGCCGAAGGCGCTTTCCTGCTATAAAAGATTGTTATGCAAGCTTACTTGCAATAGCAATCTTTTATAGCAGGAAGAGTACGTAGTACCTTTTGATAATTTTATTTTAAAAATAGGCGGAACTTAAGGGAAGGATAATCTACCTCCCTTCCGGGAGGTAGATTATCCTTCCCTATGCTAATGCGTATACTACTTCTTCCATTGATTCTGTATCGCATCGGGCATCGTTCCAAGTCCGATTGATTATTTTTTTACTCGTGTGTGCACAGGCAAAATGGATGTCCTGCCGGATCTTGAAGTGTGACCCATTTCGGACCCCAGTCCGCTTGCCAGTACTGAGTATCCGGCTTTGTTGCACCCAAAGATAATGCATACTCTACCGCAGCGTCAATCTCTGTCACCGTAAAATCCAAATGTGCCATTTTTCTCTGTTCTTCCTTCGTGTCAGGCCATACGGGAGGCGTATAATTCTCCTCTAATTGGCAGGCAATACTTACTGCCTCACCCGGAAAAGATACTGCTATGAAATAGTCATTCTCATAAGTAATCGCTCCTCCGAGCAAGGATACATAAAATCCTGCCAGCTCCTTCGGCTGCGCACAGTCCAAAACCATGCTTTGTAACTTGATGGATGGTATCATATTACTTCCCCTTTCTTATCTATAATACGATAGAAAGCACGCTTCGCGAACTTTCTATTGTCATGAATATGAGACAGCATATGCTGCTTAAGTTTCATAATCGAAACAATTCATACAAACGCTTCTTTTATAGATAATCATACTATAAAATCCATTTATTCACAACTCATTTCTGTTGATGGTAACGTGCTCCCGCCGGGTGCATGTCAAAAAGCATCCTGCCTAATGGCAGGATGCCTCTGGGGAATGGTACATGGGGATGTATATAATACAACTATCTTTTACTCTTATCGTATGGAATACCTTCTGCTTTCGGTGCTCTGGATTTCCCGGAGGTAAAGATCAATACAAGCATCGTTGCCACGTAGGGAAGCATCTTATAATAAGTCTGATCTATGTGTAAATCATTCAGGAACGGGATCAGCGCTACGGAATAAGCCAGGGTACGCAGGAAAGCAAAGAACAGAGATGCAAATAAGATCTGAACCGGTTTCCACTGGCCAAAGATCATAACCGCTAAAGCGAGGAAACCAAACCCGGCTACTCCGGTATGACCGTTGACATTGCCATCCATGACACCAACGGAATAAAAGAAGCCGCCGATACCTCCAAGGAAGCCGGAGATTGCCACACCACTGTGTCTCATAATGTAAACATTAATACCTACCGAATCGGCTGCTTGCGGATGCTCGCCACAGGCACGAAGCCGTAGGCCGAATTTTGTTTTATAAAACACAAAGATTGATAATAGCAATAAGAAAAGTCCGATATAAACTGTAACATAAGTCTTTTGGAAGAACAATGGACCTAGTACCGGAATATCACCCAGGCCCGGAACCTTCT
>JAEZLZ010000096.1 GCA_023415055.1 Bacillota bacterium
AAGGTTTACAGAAGTTGTCTGCATAACGTAATGCTGTAGAAAGAAGAATGTCGGAAAGCCGTATGAGGGAGAACCTCACGTACGGTTTGATGAGGGGCGGGTGAAATTTCACCCGCCTACTCTATCGGCAGGCGCACGTTTGAAAGAGAGAAAGAAACCATAGCCTGCAACATGATAGACTATTATGGAGAGGAAAGTATATATAATATTTGACGATAATTGTAAGTGGTAATATAATTAGCGTAGTGAGTATGTAACAGCTTGCTGATTACATACGATCGGAGCCGAAGATCATGAATGCGTACTTTCATTCATGATATAATTAGCGTAGTGAGTATGGTGAAATCAAAACCGGAGGGATACGAATGATAAGAGCAAAGATAGAAATCGATGAGATAAACTATGAGAATCTTGTTACAAAATTGATTCCGGTGAGATGGCTTCATCCGATTGCTAAAGTGGGGCTTCAATTCATTAAACCCAAGGATTCAATTATGCTTCATATGTTCTCAAAATATAAAGCTCTGATGATAGATAAAATTAATACATATAGCGAAGGCACAGGATTTCACCTTTCTATCCGGGATGCAGAATTGAACCAGGTAGAAAAAGGAGCCAAGGACATATTTGTGCTTTCTTTCAATTTCGATGAGATAGACTACAAACAAATAATTGGAAAGCTGCTCCCGATGATATTGGAGAGTCTATCAAAAAGAGAGGATAAGCAAGGAGAACTCACCAGATATCTGACAGAGATGGGATCGTTGCCTCTTATCATGTCAGAAGCAGCTCTTAGTACGATATCGCAAAGAACAAAGGATGAGCTGCTTACAACAATCATTAATATCTACAAGGAGGATGTTGTCAAGGCAGTGAACCATTATTTATTGACTGAAAATGAAATAACCTCAGAGATCTCCTCCCTCTATGCGGAGGTATTGCCATTATGATGATCCTTGAGCCATGGTGGGTACAGTGTATCAGCCTTTTATCGGATGGATCCGTTCATGAGATCCGTTTATTGGATACAGATCGACCTTTTTATTATAATTATGAAATAAAATCAAATCTTGGCTGGAAGAATATCTGCAGTATCAGCTCCAGTCGAAGTCATTTGATGGGATTAACGAAGGAAGGCACGATAAATTTACGTGCCAATTCGTATATCTTTGAAGCCGCCAAGGAATGGAAGGATATCATCAGCAGCAAGGCAGGCTATGAGATTTGCGTCGGATTAACGAATCGGGGAGTACTGCTTTACGAAATCAATGGGGAGCGTAGAAGCCATACCGGTAAGTTCCAAAATGTCAGAATGATTGCTGCTGGTAATCGAAAAGCATATGGTCTTTGCAATGACGGTTTGCTCTTTTGCTCGGATGGTATAAAAGACACGGTAATGGCAGAGGATTGGAGCGATATCATCGTACTGGCTGCGACAAATAGTAATGTTTATGGCTTATCGAAGGACGGATGGGTGCGTTCTCTATACTCTGCAGATGAGGAAGAGGTCTTAATCTGGAAGAATATGATCGATATCTCTGCAGGTGGTTCCCATCTGATCGGATTAACGAGAGAGAATACACTTTTATCTGCCGGAGACAACAGCCGTCACCAGTGTGAAGTGAGTGGATGGAGAAATATAACACATATATTTACAGGCTGCTATCATACCTTGGCTATGAATCAGGACGGAGAGGTCATGGCACCCTGTAATTACTGGGGTTAATCCGATTTCAAGTAACTAATAAAGCTGTAGGGGAAGGGTGGTTTATATGTGGTTGAATATGAATGGATTTTTGAAGAGATTACTTCATAAGGAGCTTCCGGAAGTATCTATCCTCCTGGAGGACTACACACAAAGGGTGACGTTAAGAAATAATCGTACGAAGGAAAAGATACTCTTGGTAGATGAACATGGAAAATTAGTAAACTTTACCCACGCAGATATTAATTTTGATCGGGTGAATCAATTGGAGAATAATCATAATGCGGCTCTTCTAAGTGCTCCGTATGGTTTTCATGTAGATGGTTTCAGTGACGGAGTAGCCTTGGTATCGTGGACACTTTATCCGGACGGTAGATATTTTGAAGATGAAGATGGTTTCGGCGGAGAGAATTGTAATGAAACAACTGTATATGGATTTATTGATACCCATGGTAAAGTGTTGGTTCCTTTTCAGGATATGGATCGTGATGAGATGGAACAGCTGAGGCATCTCGCACAAAATATTTGCTCATCAGAATGCATTCCAGGATAATTGTAATTTGAACTTGAATTAAAAAGCTGTCAGAGGCTTTTAATAAGAGCATAGATATACTCAATATAAAGTAGTGAAGGATGCGCATCATAAATTACAATAATTATGCCGTAGGCGTCCACGGCAGAATGGAGACATGTATGAGTGAACCAAATGCAGATGTACTTTTAACCCAAGTAAAAGAACTGGAAACATTAATTAATGACTCTAATCAGGTACTTAATCAAGCAGCTCCGGTATCAACCCTGGCAACGGATTACGAACGGTCATTAAGTAAAAATGCAACAAAAATCGGTGTACAACTAAGCAGATGTGTCAGTAAGGGGAAGATTGAAGAGGCGGTAATCGGCGGTGCAATTCTTGGTGCGATCTGGGTAGGAGCTAAGGGGATAGACCTTTTCTCCAATTACAGAGCGAAACAGCAGGCAAAGGACTCGTTGCTTGCTTATTATAAGGAATTGATGGTCAAGAAGAGTCTGATTGATAAAAGAAGAGATGAGATAATTGAGAATCTAAGATCAAAGGCAGTCAAGTATGAGGAAGGACAACGAAAACTGCAGGAATTAGAGAGTCTCTTAAAACGGATAGAATTATTTGCGGCTAAGGTAGGGTAATGGATTACTACATAATTAACGAATAAGAGGAGAGGTTATTATGGATTATTTTGATGACATCTTAAATGTTTACGCGTACCTTAAAAGCAAACAGCAAAGTAGCTTAATCAATTTGGAACATACTGTGAAACAATATCAGAAGCTTGATAAAGGGTCTAACGAGATGGAAGAGCGACTGGATGATGCCCTAAGCCGTGCACGAAAACTAGCTAATTTGCTAGGTATCGAAGCGGATACACAGTCACCAAAGCCAGTAAAAGCTTCTTCGGAGGACATTCCTTCAATTTTTGATAGGATTAAGCTGCCGGAGCACTTTAATGTTGATCAGGAATTTGCAAAGCTGGCTGCTGAAGCAAAAGCCGCAGGTTTTACGAACGTTCAACCGGAAGAATTACTAACCTCGGATGAGATTGCACATGCACTTGCATATGAAGCGCAATTAGACGAGGAATACATAAAGACAACTCGACTGCAGAAGAAGGATCTTGCGATTATGTTCGTTGCTGTTGTATTGCAGGTACTGCGATTTTACATCAGTAGCTTTCTGAACCGAAATGTCGCTTCCTCACCCGATATGAACTCTCAAGGCCATTCGGTCCAGACAAGTCTGGGCAAGGCCGGTGAGTACGCCAAGTCAGCTGCTGCGGTCTCCTCTACAGTGACTTTAGTTACCGGAGAACAGAATATCAAAGGAAATTTCAAGAGCGCAGCGTCAATTTTGAGAGACCCTATCCCTTATCTGCACCGGGAGCTACCTTATGAAGCTAAGGACAGTAAAATACTCGGACAAGATAAATATCTTGGTTGGATCTTTGGTGTGAGTAACATCCTGACGGACAGCATGACACTTTATCCGATCAACTCCTATAAAGTGGCTGGAATGGAGCATGGGTCTTCCGGAGTGACTTTTTCAAAGATATCAACGATTAAAGATGTGTTAATGCCCATCGTTCAATACCATGGGACAGATACTGACCAAAGATCATTACTAGCAGCGATGCTTCGACAGGGTTCCGTATTATCTGCTTCTGACTGGAGTGATAAGGAACCGATGGAATGGCTGGAACAGACATTGCAGATTATAAGGCAGGTTGATAAGATCAAGAAATATTCCAACCGTTTGAAGAAGGTAAGCTCTTACCTGGCACAAGCTGGATTTGCCGGCTTCATAGATACCATTATTATTGCATTACACAGTGCTCTATATGATCCTGCTACCGACGGAGAAGGCAGGCTTTATGCGATGAGAACCAATAAAATAATTGTTTATTCGGGAGCGATTGCTGCAGGTTGCAACAGCATCCCAGCCATCGCAGCGCAGGATCTGACAAAGCTTGATTTGGGAGGACTTCTGACTACAATCCTGCATTTTGCAGGAACGATGCGTTTTCGGATCAATGTAAAGGCAGAATTTTTAACCTCCAAGTATCTGCAGGAAATTAATAAGGAGTTGGAGGAAATGAATGCATTCTTTGAATAATTCAGAGAAATTTGAGGAAAGGACATACCACAAATGAAAATCTTCAGATTAATAGCAGCTTTTATCATCTTTTACTTTGGAATTACTGCTTTTAACAGTATGCTGCAATTAGCAAAGTGGTTGAGCTTTGGCAACCAATATATCGAATATGGTTTTTATGTTTTCATACTGATTCTAATACTTATATACGCGGTTTACCCACTCCTTCGCTATCTGTCAAAACCATCGCTGCGATTGGTGGAACTTATGTTTCAGGGGGATAGAAAAGCCCTGAATCGTATGCGAAAGTATCTGTTGAAAACACTGCCGAAGGACAAGTCAAAGGCTCTGGAACAATATTCCCCACAGGATACTGATTCTATAAGACAATGGGTGAAAGAGTATCTGGAAGTACAATTGAGTGAGCTTGATACGATCATCAAGCAATATGCCTTCAGTATATCGGCTACGGTTCTGGTCTCTCCGAACCCGTTTATTGATGGAATATCGATCCTTCTTGGCAACAGCAAGATGATATACGAGTTATCGAAAAGCCTGAATTTCCGATACACGTGGAAGGAACTGCTGGATATGTATTTTGCCACGATGACGGAGGCCTCTATAACAGGCTTACTTGAGGAATTCGATGATGAACTGGAGGAGGTAATCGAAGAGATCGCAGAAGAATTTAGCGACTATATGAGTGAAGAAGCAGGAAGCACCATTGGTGATACTATTCCCTTCTTCAATATCCTGTTGAAAGCTTCAAGCCCGATCATTCAGGCATCAAGAAACTATGCCTATATAGTGTATAATGGACAACGCTTTATTTGTACAGTGAAGAATACCTACAGTGATAAGAAGCTCACCTATGATGAGCTTAAGAAACTGGCACGAAAGGAATCACGGAAAGAACGGAAAAAGTATCTGCAGGAGATTCTAACGAAGCTGGCCTCCAACGGTACGACATTAGCAAAGAACCAATTCAACAACTTCAAAGAAGGGGCGGGGAAGTGGTTCGGCACTTTACATAAGAAGAAGCAGTCAGACTGTTCCAATCCTGCCGCTCCGTAGATGAGAACCGGATTTATCTTTTCATATATCGGAAATGGCTGTTACAGAATAATTTCTGTAGCAGCCATTTCCTCTTTATCTTTTTTTTGCCCAGATAATGGCACGTTTTGTTCTGTCATTCATCGGATTCTTATCATAATCTCCATAGAGAGTAACGATTTCCCAGCCGGACTGGTCCAGCCAATCCTTTACCTGAGAGAAGGTTGGAAAGTGTTTCTCTACATTGATTTCATAAGAAAATAATTCACAAACTTTTGGTGTTATTTCATAACGGCGTGAACTCCGGTCAATATGAGTTTCATTACTGTAGTCTCCACTGATTACGATATACTTCCCATAGGTTTCAAGATCATCCATGCCCTCAAAGCACACCCACTCTTTCTTGTCTTCACTGGATTGCTCCGGTCTTTCATAACAATCAAAATCCAAATAAAGATATCCATATTGCTTTACACTGTCGTAAGCCTTATGAATAAAAAGCTTTTGAGCCTGTTCATATGGCAATTCAGATTCGATGTTCAACAGAATATTTCCGGCTAGAATAACAATATCAAAATCCTTACCCCAATCCGATTTGATTGCATCCGCGTGATAAAAGTGTATGTTGGATAGACCATTTGCCTTTGGTGGAATTTTTTCGAGCATAAACTCATCGAAATCAAATCCGGTTACATCATGCCCTGCCTGTGCCAATGGCACGGTAATTCTTCCCCCACCACAAGCTACCTCAAGAATTCGCTTCGGTTCATTACCAACAATAGATAGAATAAGATTTACCTCTTCTGCCTGAATTACCTCTTTTTCATAAATATCTGCATACCAGTGTCTTCTTAAAAATGTTTGATTCAATATATTAACCCCCACTTTGTAAGGAGAGCTAAAATATAGTCACTCCCCCTGAATTTAAGTAATTAAAGTAAGTAGATATCATATGTTATCACCCTTTCTGAACATTGATTAATGTAACAATTTTACTTTAAATCTTCTATAAGCACAAGGAAGGATTCGATTATAATTATTTTCGCTTTACAGTACTATGGGATGATAATTCATAAATACTACTTAATATACTTCCCGGTAGTATTGATTCTCAGCGGTTAAATTGATATGCTGAAATTACAAATTCAAACAAAGGAGAAATCGCTATGTTCATTTTATCATTTGCTGCAGTAATTCTTATTATGATTGCCATGCTTGCTTTTTCAGGAGGTGGTTTGGGTTCTGTTTTACTATTTGTGGATGTTCCCAGCTTACTGCTTTTATTGGTATTAACCATTCCAATCTTATTATCCTCCGGTTTGTGGAAGGATTTCAACAATGCGTTCCGAATAGGAATGGGTAAAAGGAAGGTTACCACGATTGCAGAAATAAAGAGAGCACTGGAAGCAATCATTTTAGTTAAAAATACTCTCATTTATGGTGCAGTATTCATCTCTATCTTTACTGCTATCCTGATTTTAAAGCAACTGGATGACATATCGACTTTAGGACCGAACCTGGCTGTTATGTTAATTACTTTATTATATGCGCTGGCAACCAATATCGTATTATTACCTTTAAAATCAAGACTGCAAATTATGCTAATGGAACACATTCAGGATTAGGGGAAACATATGAAAAAGCTCGTGATGAAGCTGCTAGCAATCTTTAGTTACCTTAGCATTCTTCTATACTTATCCGGATTTGACCTATTTGTATTGATCAATCTGAAATTATTAATTCTGACATTGATCGGGACCGTAATATTGAGTATTCCTCACTATCACAAGGATTGCTCGAAGGATGATGTGATGAATATTATCGCAAAGAATGCAATAGCAACCGGTTATATTGAGACATTCCTGTATTTATTTGTACGTTTGAACAGTATAGAGGGATTTCATAATCTATTACCGGATATTGCTCTAAATTGCAGGCCGGCGTTATATGGTTTTATTATATTTGTTCTGTTTAGCGGTGATGAGAAAAAGCAAATACCAGGGGATGAGAAAGAGGCTTCGGAAGCCGTGGTGACGACAATATCGTTAGAAGATCAATATCAAAAATTGAAGGATATGGGATTAACTACTCGGGAAGTAGAGATTTCGCAGTTAATAATCAGCGGATATTCCAATCACGAGATAGCAGAGGAGCTATATATCTCTGAAACAACGGTAAAGAAACATGTATCCAATATATTTAGCAAGCTGCAAATTACCAAGAGAGAGCAGCTGATTACTATTCTGCAAAAGAAGGACCAAGGACTAAACTAATTGAATAGTCGAAATAATCAAGGAACAGCTTACCATCTTAATCACTTTTGCGATAGTTAACAGGAGTGACTTAAGATGGTAATTTTTTTAAAACATGATAAATAAATATGCTACCAAATAAAACTTATATCAGTCTAATTATTGTAATAGTCTATTGGTAAATACTAAGAGGTAAGAATGTATGGATGGAATGGATGGTGAAATAAAAAAAGAGGGATACACAGCAGAAGCTGTATATCATGGGGATGAGGCAGTAATAAAAGTGCAGGAAATCCGACCGAATGCAATTATTCTGGATGTTATGCTTCCAGGGCTTAATGGGTATGAGATTTTGAAGAAGCTGCAGGACAAAAGTGGGATGGGTGTAATCATGCTGACCGGAGAAGCAGCCCAGATTGCGGTCAATACAGAGAGCTACAGTACCAGCTGGAGTTCCTCCGGAGAGAAGCTTGCCTATACTCAGTACCATGGTACACAGTATAATAGCAGCATTATCTACTTCAAATAGTAAGAGAATGATGAAGTCAGCAAAAGCAGAAGAGTATTCTATCCTAAGGAGATTATAGGGCAGGGATCAATGATTAAAAACTATAAAAAAAGTATCAGTAAAAAGGGAAGAATAACAGCGTGGGATGCTGTTATTCTTCCCTTTGACTAATCACATTTCTTTATGAGTCTCATGGTAACATAGCATACAGGTTTATTGGCCAGATCTTATTGATAGATATACTTTGCAATTCCCGGAGCCAGTAGATGGTAGGACTTAGCGACTCCGCCTTTTTCCAGGCTCGCAATTACATTGGTTGAGGAGCCATAGCTGGAAAATGTGATGAGGTAACCATCCATTGTAGTAACCTTCAGAATTTTCCCGGCAATCATTTTAATATAAGGATTGTAATCGATGGTTGCATCGCGAAAGGCTTGCATAATTTCTTCCTTTTCACCGCCGGTGATGTCTCTTAACTTCACCTGATTCAGATCATAGAGTTCTACCTTGGCTACATTACTGTTATCCAGTGTTACTCCACTGATCTTTGTATCGAGAACCTCGCCTGTTACTGTCTTAAGCGTGTCAGACTTTATTCGGATGAGGAGAGACGGGTAAGTAATCATCATGATTACCCGAACATTATCTCCGGGAGGTGTAACCTTTGCATCTACTGTGACAGTATCTGCAGAGGTATAATATATTTTAGCAATACTGAGCGTATAGCCACCGGTTGGTCTCTCCCCGGCACCGATTAGTGCATAAATATATCCACCGTCTTTGATAGAATGAACACCTAGCTTCTGATTATTTTCGGTATACCATTTTACTAAATTATCATTGCTCTTGATTTGGTCGTAAGTGAGCTCCTCAAAGGACACTTTGACGGGTAAGGAATCGGAAGTGAGCTCCTGTAGCTTGCCCTTTACACTGCGAAGCTTCTTTTGCCCATCTATTTTGATCAAAACATTAGGATATGTCTCAACCTGCGTGACCATCATATCGGGAGCAGGTGCCTTCACAAAAGCATCGATATAGGCTTTTGTCGAGGTTTCAAAGTATACTTTATTGATACCGATGGAATAACCGCCGGTGGGCTTACTACCAGCACTGACCAAAACATACATAGCCGCATTGTACCGGAACGAATGAATTCCTGCTCTTGTATAATATCGATTATACCAACTCGTTACTAATTTTATATTAGCAATATCCTTTTTCGCTATTACTGTATAGCGAATCTCTTGACTGTCTGAATTATCTGTGGAGATGGATAATACTTTTTTCTTACTGTCCCAGGTAACACTTGTTCCGAGATTTTCGAAAACGGCTTTCCCAGGGACAAATACATTACCACGGCTATATCTAACCGGTGTATTCAGCGGAACTGTCTGTGGTATGCCGGAGAAATCTGTGTCTCTATGAATATAGAATTCACTCTTTCCGGCAATCAGCTCCAGATGTGTCATTGCAAGATGAATCCATGCAGTATTGTTCTTTTTATCCCATTCATAGGATCCGCCAATGGCCTCGGCTGTTTCTCTCGCCGGTATCATAACCTCTTCCTTTGACAGGTAAGGGGATGCTTCATATTTTATGGTTTTGCTATTAACTGTTACATTAATCTTTGGTTTGGTATTACATGCAAACGCCGTCATGTTTGTTGCAAATGATAACAGAATAACAAGAATGACCAGGGTAGTTATCTTTTTCATCCTATTCCTCCTTATAATGAATTATATTACGGTTACATTCATTAGACGGCATAAGGTAGAATAGGTATCCCGATTCCATAATTAGAATTTTATGGAACACCCCTAATATGAATATACTACTTCTAACGTAGTAATCAGTCATAAATAATCATGACAATAAAAATGCTCCACCTTAGGAAAACAATGAATGTTTCAATTGCTTACCATAAGGTGGGGCATTTTCTTTTAATCTATGAACGTAATAAGGTATATAGTAATTATTTCACAAATACCATGTGATCTATTTTGGCGGTGAGGGGTTTTGACCACAACCATTGATTTGTTGAAGAAGTATCAAAGTAGAAGCTTGCACCACTACTCGGATCACTGCCATACATGGCTATCCAGGCTGCTTTCTTCGAAGCAGAGGAAGGATTATTGTTGATAGTTCCGATTTTTACGGGTGTAAACTGATGGTACTCACCGAATTTTTGCTTTATTACCTTGGATATCGTAGGAGCCCAGACTTTACTTTGTACTCGATTGATTACTACGGCACCGACTGCAATTTTGGCCTTCATAGATTCACCTGCTGCTTCCGCTTCAATCAATTGAGACAGAAGCTTAATATCGCTGTCTGAATAAGAAATAACAGCATCCGTTTTCTTATTCGGTTTCACACCTGGTATGATAATCTTTTTTCCCGCTTTGACCGAGTTACCGCTTATATGGTTTGCCCTCTTCAGATTAGTAAGGGATACCCCGTGCTTCTTTGCGATGGATTTCATAGTGTCACCGCTTTTTACCTTATATACGTGAGCGGGAACATAGATGGCATCTCCCGGAGCTAGATTGTTTTCGTCTATGTTGTTAGAATACCGCAGCTCCTTCACACTGGTATTGAAAAGTTTACTGAGGGAATAGAGTGTGTCATTGGACTTTATGGTATAATAGGCGGCATTTGCTGTTGATACCGGAGATAACAGCAGCATACAAAGGGTTACGATACCAATTCTCTTAAATAGTTTCATTAAAACCTCCATTCTGGTTAACATGCGAATATAGGCAATAGCATATATTCACCGTGTAGAAAATCTTGATTTTCCACACTAACCTCCTTCTGAGTATTAATTGAATTAGTTGCTACTACACATTTCCTATTCTACAGATTTGGCATCCAAATAGCTATATAGGTTTGTTGGGAATGCAGGAAGAACATTGATAATCATCTTTGAACTTGCTATAATGCGATTATGACACATGCTTTTAAGGAGATGAGGAACATGAATTTTGAAAAGATCACAAACTATTTAGATTCCTTAGAGTCCGAAGGGATTCCTTCGGTTGACTGCATGATTTATCGGGATCATGAAATAGTATATCGCCATTTTCATGGCTATGCAGACAGCACTAAATCTAAAGAAATGAGGGGGGACGAGTTGTATCTGATGTTCTCTGCGACGAAACTGATTACGATGACAGCCGCGTTGCAGTTGCTTGAACAAGGGAAGATTGATCTGAACAAGCCGGTTTCAGATTATTTACCCGCATATTCTAAGCTTTTTATTCAAAAAGAGAACCAAACGATGCCTGCGAATACGCCTATGCTGATCAGACATCTGCTTTCGATGCAGTCAGGTCTTGATTATGATCTGAAGCGTCCGGGGATAGAACGTGTCCTAAAGGAAAAGGGAGAAACTGCTACTACACTGGAATTAGTGAATTCTTTTGTAGAATCACCACTCTTGTTCGAACCGGGAGAGCATTTTGAATATAGCTTAAGTCATGATGTCGTTGGAGCGATTATCGAGGTTGTCTCCGGAATGAGCCTTTCAGAATATTTTAAAAAGAACATCTTTCAGCCGCTTCATATGAAAAATACTTATTTTGCGAAACCTAGGAATCAGCACGAGAGACTAGCAGCACAGTATATGTATGATAATGATACTCACACCTCGACCGAAATGGAGCTTTCCTGCGTATATCAGCTGTCGGAGAACTATGAGAGCGGCGGAGCAGGCTTGATCAGCTGCGTAGAGGATTATGGCAGGTTTGCGGATGCCCTGGCCTGCAAAGGGGTAAGCAAGGAAGGAAACCGCATACTGAAAGAAGAAACGATCGAATTAATGAGAACTAATATGCTCAGACCGGATCAATTAGATGAAGTTGTCCAAAAAATGGGCAGAGTCGGTTATGGCTATGGCTGTGGCGTTCAGACCTTGATGAATCCCACTGCTTGCAATACGAAGGCACCGGTTGGAGTATTTGGCTGGGACGGGGCAGCGGGGACATGCATCATTATGGATCCGGTGAATCATATCTCCCTAGTCTACGCACAACATGTGCGAAGCTGCAGCTATGCATATGATACGATACATCCCAGGCTGAGAGACCTTATGTATTCGGAGTAGCAAATAGCGCAGGCCTTTACGCAAAGGCAAATGTGAGTAATGCGAACGCGCACACGAACCTGATAAGCTTGCTTAGCATGCTTATCAGGTCGGGATGCATGTTATTTCCTTCCATCATTAGAGTGGTTTGTAACAACCTCAAAAGGAGAATCAGCTTGATTCATTTGCAAATGGGGCTGTTATATAAGGTACTGAATATGGTGGCATGCCCTTGTTCATCGACCATGATCATAAAGAAGGTATCGATAATAACCTGATCCATAGTGTACAGTTGAATATTGCGGTAGGCCTCTACTGTATTTAATTCATTAATCAACGACATCATCAGAGCCTCCTTATAACAGGGAAGAGGAACCGGGGTGATTGTATACTTTGGTTCACAGTCAGTATAGTACTGATATAGTCTGCAGAGAATTTGCAGGTGCTCCAGTTCATCCTCATAAACGTGCTGGATAAATTCACAATGTAGCTTATTCGGTGCTTCTTTTAATAAATGACGGTAAAAATCAGCTGCATTTGCTTCATCCTCGATTGCTTTATGAATGCAATGCAGAATCTGATCAAAGGACTTTGGTCCCTTTAGCGGCAGGTTTGGTATCTGAACATTGCCGCAGAATTTATTTTCAAAGCAATTCGTATGTCTATCGGATTCTTGGTATTGAAACATACGGTAACCTCCTGGTACTTTATAAAGTATTTCCAGTATCATCATATGCAAAAAAATGTGTTATTGTTCTGTATTATCTTGCTTTTGGAATGTTATTGTCGGAAATAATTACCAATTATCCACATTATCAACAATGCCTCGTGGATAAATGACAATAATTACCAGATACTTTCTCTTAATTATACCATTTCACACATCCTTGTCGAACCAAGAGGTCAGTATTTATCCGGATCGTGTGGATATTGTTCATAAAGCTCCTTGTTATCCAAGAGAAAATGGTTCAGGATGAGAAGCTTATTTAAGGTAGTTCCATTGATGCTATGTTCCATTAACTCGGTCTGTTGCAGCAAATCTTCGTCACAGCCGATGAGACGTAAAAAATTTTCTATAATTCTATGACGTTCCAGTAGGAATTCACCAATTTTCCTTCCGTTTTCACTTAAAATGATAATTCCATATTTTTTATAATTCAGCAATCCAAGCTCACTAAGCCGCTGAACCATTCTCGAAGCGGATGCTGCGCTTACATGAAGCATTCCGGCGAGTATATTAATTCGGATATAGCCTTCCATTATGCTGTTCCGATAAATCATTTCCAGGTAATCTTCCATTGCAGAAGTCAGATTCTTATGGCTTGGCTCCAGCAGCTGATAACCTCTTACCGTATGAAATTCACCGTTTTCCATAGCAGTCACAGCCTCTTTGTTTTTTATACATTTATATGCTGTAACACATGAAATAAATGTTCATATGTTAGAGTAGGGTAAAAAAATTACCCGCCACTTACATTCGGAAGAAGTTTGGGAAAGGTGTAATGTATCATTAAGAAATGAGGTGTTTTCAGTGAATGATCCAGCAGAGCTTCTGGTTGATTCTACCATATCTGGTAAATGTACTGTTCATAAACCAAAGATAATAGGAGAGTTGCGACTTCTCATGAAATTTATTGGTCCGGCTTTTATTGTCAGTGTTGCCTATATTGATCCGGGGAATTTTGCTACCAATATCAGCGGAGGCTCCGTATTTAATTATAATCTTATCTGGGTAATTCTTTGGAGCAATCTGATGGCTATCTTCCTTCAATCCATGTCAGCAAAGTTAGGAATTGCCACAGGTCATAACTTACCGGAAATGTGTGGTAAAATCTTTAGTCGAAGAACCAACTGGTTCCTGTGGTTTTGTGCGGAGTTCGCCGCTATGGCAACGGATCTGGCAGAATTTTTAGGTGGTACCCTTGGTTTCTATCTATTGTTAAGAATACCGATGGTATATGCAGGACTCTTAACAGGTGCCGTTACCTTCCTCATCGTATCTATGGAGAAATATGGTCAGCGTGTAATAGAGGCAATCATATCAGTTCTGGTAGCTGTGATCGGTATTGCATATGGTATTGAGCTATTGTTAGCAAAGCCGGATTGGAGCCAGATCGGTCTCCATATGCTTATGCCATCCCTGCCAAATAAACAGGCTGCGCTCATCGCTGTAGGGATGTTGGGTGCAACCGTCATGCCACATGTGATATATCTGCATTCGCAACTTGTACAGTGCAGGAATCAGGATAAGTCGGAGGAAGAGAAGAAGAAGCACCTCAGGATGGAGAGAGTGGATATTGTAATAGCTATGAACATTGCGTTCGTTATCAATGCTGCAATGGTCGTCGTATCTGCAGCCGTCTTCTACAAAAATGGAATTATTGTAAATACTATCGAAGAAGCTCATAAATCCTTGGAGCCGTTAATGGGTGCATTATCTAGCGGAGCCTTCGGTATTGCGTTGCTGGCCTCCGGGTTATCCTCCTCTGCAGTTGGAACCATGGCAGGTCAGACAATCATGAAAGGCTTTGTGGGACTCAATATACCGATTAACCTGAGGAGACTCATTACGATGGCTCCGGCGATCATTATCATTGCCTTAGGGATTAATCCGATGAAAGCGCTTATCCTAAGTCAGGTTACTTTAAGCTTTGCTTTACCATTGACGATTATACCGATGCTTATGATTACAAGACGACAGGATTTGATGGGAGTATTTGTGAATAAGCCGGTGACGAATATACTGGGGTATATTATAACAGGAGTAATAGTGGTGCTGAACATGATTTTGCTTCATGGGACATTCTTCGGATAAGCTTCAGCAAAGAAGAAATGGTAACAAAAGGACAAGAAGCTGGACATTATTCTTACTACAGATGATGCTGCACTTACGTTCGCCTTAGAGAATAGAGAAGAACTGTTCTCGAACGCACCGATTGTATTTGCAGGAGTTAACACGGAAGGTGTCAAAACGATCGTGAATGGTCATATCGGAGTAACCGGGGTAGTGGAGGTAATTGATCCGACAGAGACTCTCGCAATAGCCAGAAAATTTAATCCAACCCTAAAAAAGGTCTATCTTTTAAATGATAATTCCGAGAGTGGTATATCAACCATGAATCTCGTAATCAGTAAAGTTGAAGAGTATGATCCGGAGTTACAGGTAATCCCCTGGAATAACCTGCCTTTTGAAGAAGCCGTCAGGCAAGCAAGGAATCTGGAATCGGATAGTATGATACTAATTGGTACTTATTTTCGTGATATTGATAATCAACTAATGGATCATACCTATGTAACCATGAAGATCAGCGAGAACAGCAATGTTCCGGTCTACAATATTTATGATTTCGGTATGAATCACGGAATTATCGGTGGTTCTCTGCTGAGTGGCAGAATGCAGGGGGATAGTGCTGCAGAGATGGCATTCCGAATTCTGAATGGAGAAGATCCGGATCAGATACCCATCATTAATCCCGAATCAGTCAGAACAGTATTTGATTATAATCAGCTGATGCGTTTTCATATTCCACTAAGCGTCCTTCCGAAAGAAAGTGAGATTATAAACAATAACGGGTTTGATTTTCGTGTTGATGATATGTAAAAATCACTTCGAATTTCACCTAAAAAAGCTACAAAAAAACGAGGGTTTTTTTGTAGCTTTTTTATTGTATGTTTTTGATTTGGATTTAATTAATCTTCAAAATATTTTCCAGGAACTCTCATTTTTTCAAGGTCTTTAAGATTGTCAGGTAAATGATAACTAATAATGTGATTAAATTTTTCTAATCTTATGTTTCCGTGCCAATCTGCAGAAAAAGTAATTTCATCAATTCCAATAGTGTCATGTGGTCCGAGATAGGGTTTTGATGTGAAAGTAACATAGTAAGTATCATTATTAGAAGTGATGTTCTTCATAAAAACGCTATAATAATTTACAACTGGTGAAGCAGTATAATATTCATCATAAAAATCGTTTGATGCCTCTTTAATCATAATTAAATAAGTATTTACTAATAGCTGATTGTACTCTTCTCTTGTATCGGAAGTTTCAATGTTAGAAGTAGTCATGACTTCATCTCTATTTGTTTTAACAAATAGACAGCCCATAAGAATAACATCTAATAATATCATCAATATAAGCATTTTATTTCTGTTTTCTTTTATTATTCCAAACAAATACATCACCCCAATAAATTATATGTTAGGATAATAATTTTCATGAAAAACCTTATTATACAATAGTAACTATCACATATTTGTTGTTTTGTTAAACAAAATAAACTATATCTTTCAATTCATATTTCTTATTTACAATCCCTATTCTCATCGCAGGAGTCATATCTTTTTTCTTTTGATTAAAATACTTCCTTGGCTTTATGAAATTGTAATATGTACGGTAAATAGTCACCAACTGTTGAGCATATTTTGGATTATAGTTTGAATAAATATATGTCTTTCCAGTTCCTCGTGCCCCTACTAATGGTCTTTCAAGAAGATTAAGGTGTCTTCTTATTTCTTGAAAGAAGTTATCAATTGTACGAGTATTTGCAATAACAATCATTTCTGCAAGTTCATCCAAAAAAAGACCGTTGCTCGGACTTATCAGATTAATATATCGTTTGCCCTCATCTACGGCAGGTAGAGGATGTAAATAAAGATTGCTTCCAGCAACGAAAAGTGTTTTGCCGTTAATAATCTGATGTTTATGAAAATCATGGCTATGTATATCAAATGCTACTTTTTCAATAGCCTTTTCATACAGACCTTTAATGCTTAGTCCCATACCCCTAACCCATTGATTGAGTTCTCTACGTGCTTTAGCAGATTCCTCAAACGCCTCTTGTCGTCCTAATGTTTTGTCGTATTGCGATGTAAAATAATATGCATTTAATTCCTTAAACTTATCAGCATACACCTTAAATATTGCTTGTTTAATTGCTCCATCATCATCTGTAACAAATACGTATCTCTTAGCATTTAAAATCTTCTTAATGAGATGCATATGTGCAATATTTGTGTAATTTTGTTGAGTATGAAGCCCTTCCACAAAGTTATCTCTTGCTTCAAATAAGGAACATTTGTCGAGATAGTCATATTGACTTTCGCTATCCAGAAGAGTAGGAGACTGTGGCATATAAGAGAAATTCCTTATACGGTCATTTTTCCGAAGATATGGGAAGGTGTGGTCGCAATGATACATTTCGGTGTCTGTTTGAATGTCGGTTAAACTGATAAATGTATCATAGCAGACATCTGCCCTGAATACGTAAGCACTATTTACATCACCTGAAGCAATCATATAAGTAATAGCTTCATTAGCATTAGCTTTTTCTTGCTTGGTTTGTTTAGTTCCCCCTTTTCCTTTCTTTCTGATATTATTTAAACTATACATAAAGCTATCAGATGTAATATATAAATCATTAAATTGAACCTGTGTAAGTTTACTTTCATGCCTTTCTAAAAATGCCAGGCATTTCATGTAGATAGTATTTACTTTTGCATAAAATGTGCTCGGTGATATTTTGTTCTTTTCACAAATTTTTCGAACAGGAACTCTACTTATTATATCTTCAAATATTGATAATGTTACATCGCTTCTTTGTTGGTGGTAAGTCTGCCGTTCTCGTTCAGAGGGCTTGATGGCAGTAACTTTACCACATGATTTGCACTTATATCTTGTTGAACCAGCAGAAGTCTTACCATATTTGACAAATGTACTATTTTTATCAAAAGGTGTTAAAGTTTCCGTACAATTCGTTTCATGAAAAATGTAATCAACCTGTTCATCCACAACCCGATTTAATACTTCTAATCTTTTTATTTCTTCAGCTATTGACCAGTTTGACATCAATGTTGAATAGTTATTATCCACATGTGTATTAGCTCCTAAATGTTTCATAATGTTGCATCTAATCATTGGAGTTTCTTTACTTTCTTTAAACATGTAATTTTTTATACTTCTAAAACCTCGTGGGATTAATATTTCCAATGGTTCAGCATAATTTGGACAGAATGGGTCAGAACAAAAGTTATATTGGATAAACTCCTCTTTATTCCCATAATTAATTATCACTGGGGTAAAAGCTCGCTCTCGATATTCTTCATCAAATGCCTTGTTGGAAAGATTTATATAATCATTATGCCTTTTCTGAATTTCGTTATCATCAAATAATGGAGTAACAACTATATCCGTATACATAATATTGTCAAGTGTTTTTCTTGATTTCAAATTATTCACCTTCTTTAAAAGGGACTTCTGATTTATCATAAACTGGAACGAAATTGGATTTCTGGTCTAAGTGATTGTTATAGACGTTCATTATCTTTTTGTTTGAACGTTTAGCCGAGAAGTAACTAATAAAATCATTATCATCTAACAGCTTGTCAGCTATTTGTATTATAAGCTCATTAATTTCATAACCCGTATATAAAGAATATTCTTGTAATACAAGCATAGCTTCATGTGTTATTTTCAAATCAAGAGGCACATCAGGTCTCTTTTTAGGTTCAATAAAAACGCTCATAAATTTCCTCCCAAATAACAATTGAAATTACGATGATATAATGATACAATTATTTTGTAAAATATAATTTACACATAAGCCAAATTGCTTAAATCATCATAATTTAATTATATCACAAATAAATAATAACATCAATTTTTACGCTTAAAATAACATAGAAAAAAACACTGTCCATAACTTTATAGACAGTGTTTTTTTGCTTGTAATTCATCGAGTAAAATTGGCGAATATTATTCATAACCCTTGTATTTTAAGGAATTATTATATTGAGATTTTACATGTTATTTAGAATGAAATTCTGATAGTATCAACACGAAAATCAAACCCGTTATATAAACAAACCATTTTCCTTTTATGAGACCTATAAAACTCTTGTGCTAAGTGTAATTGCAGCGTTCACAGCGCTGCTCACCTTTTTAAACATCCTGATCTTCTATATCCGCAAAATCAACAGGATGAAGAAGACTCTGCAGGAAAGCCATGATGAACTCAGTATGCTCTACGAGGAACTAACAGCATCTGACGAAGAGATAAAAGAACAGTATGACGAGATGAGGATAATAAATGATAAGATTAAGCTCAGTGAAGAAAAACTGGCGAATCTTGCTTATTACGACCCACTAACCGGTTTGTTGAATAAGCATTCTCTGTATGAAAGGTCAGTTACAACGTTTCAAGAGGGTAGGGAAGCGGCGCTGTTTTTTATTGATATTGATAATTTTAAACATGTAAATGATACCTTAGGTCATGCATTCGGAGACAAGCTGATCGAAAAAATCAGTGAAAGGCTGACTGCGCTATTGCGTGAGGGATCCACCCTATACCGCTTAAGTGGAGATGAATTCATTCTAATCTCAGAACAGGCTCAGGATGTGGAGAAAGTGAAGGAATATGCCTCTTATATACTTTCGAATTTCAGGAAGGACTTCGATAGTCTTGGTAGTAATTTGCATATTAGTCTGAGTATCGGAATTGCCCTCAGCCCAGAGCATGGCAGAGATTTGGAACAGCTGCTTAAGAATGCGGATATCGCAATGTATAAAGCAAAAGAAGCGGGACGGAAGAGTTATGTAATCTATGATTCAGGCATGAATGAGGTTTTTACCGAAAGAATTATGATAGAGAAACATCTTCAAAACGCACTGGATGAGAATGAATTCGAACTTTACTATCAGCCGCAGCTGGATCTTCGGACCAATAGGATCACCGGTTTTGAATGATTGTGATAAGATACAGGGATATCTGTTCAGCAAACCTCAGCCGGAGAAAGAGATTATTCGACTACTAGAGGAAAGAAATTATCAATACGGAAAGTCATGCGAAAAAGAAGTTTAATTAAAAACAAATACGAAAGATGGGCTGGTGTAATTACACCAGCCCATTCTACAACTGCGCATCATTTCGTTTTATTTATGATGACATGTACATGTGGATTAAAAATCACTCACACTGTATTTATCGATAACCTCGGTTCTGGTATAGGTAGTGCTATCCGGTTCAACCTCACCTACCAGATAATTATAGAGGTAGATAATCGGGTCATGACCTTGACCGAAGCCATCCTGTTTGAATACCATATGTACAATTCCCTTCTTCACCAGAGCAGCCATCTCTGCATCGTAATTGAAGCAGAAGAGCTGCATCTTTCCTACCAGATTCATCTCTTCAATCACTCTGGCAGCACCCCGGGCACCGTCACCGATCATGAGGATTCCACTGACATCCGGTGAGTAGTAAAGATATTCTTTTAACTTCTTATAAACCTGGTTCGAATCTTCGATATCGTCGATCTCGGAGGCGATATTAATGTCGGAATACTTAGCAAGCTTTGCTACGGCAGCATCTCTTCGTGTTACATTTGTTGCTGAGGTAGTATTACCGCGGAATATAACAACCTTACCGGACTGGTCTATGCTGTTAGCTAGAATCTCGGCAGCCAGAGCTCCTTCGGCCTGGATATTTGGTCCGAAGAAGGAGAGCCGCTTCGAAGTATCATTCAAGTCAACATTAAAGGTCATAATCGGAATATTTTTAGCAGTAGCCTTTTTGATGCATTCCTCGATACCTTTCACGAATCCCGGAAGAACTAGGCCATCACAACCCTCATCTATGATTCTGCTCATTGTTTCAACCAAACTCTGATCAGCCTTCTCATAGCCGATAAATTCTACATTAGCATTCTTATCCTTTAGCTCTTTCTGTGCATAAAGAGCACCTTGCTTGACGGATAACCAGAACGGATCGTTAATAGGACTTAGCATAACGAATTTCAGCTTCTTCGTACTTACCTTATCAACCGGAGCAACGGAGGTTTTGTACCGTTTAAGAAGATTCTCGATACTGATGAGCATATTCTTAAGGGAGGTAGCCTGTTCGTTGATTTCTTCGTTTTCTGCGAGCTCCTCCTGTGTAACAGCGGCAACATCCTGAGTGATATTAGAGATTTCATTGGATGCATCATGCAGGATAACACCCTGTTCACTGATGACCTTTGTACTGTCGTTAATCATAACAGATTCTTCGTAAACCTGCTTAATATCAGTATTCAGGATATTTGCATTGTTATTAATCGTATAGAAGGAGTCCTTCATAGAATTAAATACTTCCTTGCTGCTTGTAAAGCTGCTGGTAACATTCGCGATACTTTCACTTACTTTTGCATTACTCTTGGAGATGTTGACCAGCAGACTGTTTATCTGTTTAACACTATCCTTGGTCGCATCGGACAGCTTATTCATCTCCATTGCTACAACGGCAAAGCCCTTACCGGCATCTCCTGCTCTGGCTGCTTCTACACGAGAGTTTAGGGAAAGCAGATTCAATTGTTCTGTAATACCCATGATCAGATTACCGAATTCACTGATCTCAGAAAGATTAGAGTTCAAGGTCTTGATAAAGCTTGAAGTTTCATCCAAATTAGAAGAGATCAACTGAATCTGATTTGTATACTTATCCAGATGATCCGCGCCCTCACTGGTCAACTTTACGGTATTCTCCACAAAATCCTCAATGCTTCCGAGCGTTGTGGTAATCTTGCCTGCGCCGAGACGTACCTTTTCAATGCCCTCTAGGGTGTTTTTGGCTATTTTCAACTGCTCCTGTGCCTTTTCGGCTACGATAGTGATGTTAGTAGCAATCTGTTCATTTCCCTTGTAGGTCATATCGATACTTTTTGTAACTTTTTCAACAGCATCGGATAAGATAATAACATTGCTCTTGGTCGATTCAATATAGCTGAGCAGGTTACGCTTCATATCATTGAAGGATGCGGCGAGAATCTCCAGACCTTTGGTCTTTTCGGAAATAATATCATTGATATTTAAATTTCCTTGAGATAATGTGACGGCATTTTCACCAATCAATCGAATTCCTTTGGTAAATTGAAGCAGTAAGATAAAAAGAAACGTTGAAAGGATGAAAAGAATAACTAGAATTACAGGGATTACAAAACGAAAAACAGTGGGACTGACTAGGTCCAGTATAAATGAGACAAGCAATAAACTAAGAATAATCGCTGGTAGTCGAATGATTAGCACTTGTGTGTTTTTCTGATCAAACAGAAACTTCTTAATCCTCTTTAGTACATTCATTTGAAAAACCTCCCCATAGAAATACAGTCAAAATTGCAAAAATAGTGACTGATTGTTTATTATTGTAGCATTTTGCATTATAAAGAACAACGTTAAAATGGCAGAATTTATCAAGCAATTTATATACAAATTGTAAGAAAAAACAGCCAATAAGATTTACAGGGAAATGATTCCGGTTTGAAGAAGGATATATAATATGCTCCCCATACCAGAGGAACTACTCTTAGCGAACTTCTCCGGCATGGGGAGCATAATGCATTTCTATTCCACTTTGCATTTCATTATTGATTGTTGTATGGATTCTGTTGATACTGGGTATTGTTGTAGAAGTTATTGTTATAAGTATCAGCAATTGCATTCATATTCTTCACTAAAATGTACTGTGCATAGAAAGTGCCCAGACCGCATAACAGGCTCCCGAGAAGCATCCACAATATAACTGTCGTTCCGTCCTCGTTAAACTTAAGACCATAACGAGGTGCATTCTCACTTAACCGGTTACCAACGCCGTAGTGCCAGATCCAACCGTAGATACCACAGGTAATGATGGACAGCAATATCACAATCAGGAAGTTTTTGGTTTCCTTTCCGTCTCCATAACAGACCTTATTCATATCATCAGAGTAATTGTACCAAAAGATAATTCCATAGATACCACAGGTGATGATGGATAGTAAAACCATTGTTAAAAAGTCTCGATGTTTAATCATTTGTTACCTCCCACCAAATATTAGTTGATATAATTCTATCATTATCCCAGAGTGAATGTCAATTAATACCACAGCACTATGTGTAATAAATAGTCGAATTAAATAGACAACGAGAAAAACTACAATGATGATGAACCATAGAGCCTTTAAAAGTCTTTGATTAATATAAAAATCAAAAAGATATAGTATCACAATAACAGGAGTAAGAAAAATGAGTGGATGAAAATATAAGGCTTTCGCGAAATCTAGGTGAAGCAATGCAATGGAGGCTCTTGTCATTCCACAGCCCGGGCAGGGAATACCTGTTATAAAACGGATCGGACATCCGATATTCAACAGATAAAATAGAAAGTATATTCCTGCTATAATCACTAACAGCTGCAGACGCTCTTTGACTAATTGATAGTGATTCTCGGGTATGACGGTATTAAAAAAGTGCTTTTTAACCTTCGGTTTCTTGAGAGACATAGTCGATTCCTTTACATTTACTATAATGATAGCTATACTCTACCACATTTCTCAGACAATACCAACATAAAACATATTCGCCAAGAGGGAGAGGAAGAATGAAGGTATTAAACTGTGGAAAAATAATTTATTTAGGTAATTCTTGACACTTTTTAGACAATAAAGTATTATGAGTGTAAAATATATGAATTTATTGTAACTTGATCAATACAGAGCACGAATGGCAGAACACAATGAGTTTTTTGGGATGAATGATAAATATGATGATGGATATCGATTATGATACCCATCAGTCTGTTATATAAAGGAGATAGCTGATGCGTCTGGTTTCTTTATCCATGCTTAAGCAGGAAATGGTTTTAGCGAAATCGATTTATTATAGAGATTGTTTAGTATTAAAGGAAGGTACCGGTGACCTGGAACGATATATAAACAGTCTAAAAAGATTAGGTATAGACTATATATATATAGAAGATTCAAAAAGTCACGGAATTGAGATTCCGGATGCCATCTCGGAAGAGACCAGATTGATGTGCAAACAGGTCCTTCGCGATACTATCGAGGATTTTGCCAGCAAGACAGTGATTGATATTCAGGAGATGTCTGCGGCTGTTAATAGTATTATTGACGATATCCTATCGAATCCGGATGTCCAGATCAGCCTTAATGATATCGGGGCAGCGGATGAATATACCTTTACCCATTCTGTCAGTACAACGGTGTATTCTCTGATTATTGCCAACAAATTAGGCTATCCTCGATTGATGATGGAGAAGCTTGGAGCGGGTGCATTACTGCATGACATGGGTAAGATTCTTCTGGATAATAAGGTTATCAATAAAGCAGGAAAATTGAACGAAGATGAATTTGAGCATGTGAAACAGCATACGACACTTGGTTATGAAATGCTAAAGAAATGTGTCAATCTGACAGAGTTATCAAGAATAATATCACTTTATCATCATGAACGCATGGACGGCAAAGGTTATCCGACCGGAACACCGGCTGCTAATCTGCATGAATTTGCAAGAATTGTGGCAATTGCAGATGTGTATGATGCTTTGGTATCGGATCGATGCTATCGAAGAAAATGGAGTTCCAACCAAGCAGTCAATTATCTGGTAGAACATGCCGAAACCCAATTTGACCTAAAGCTTGTTTCCGTGTTGATTAAACAGATTGCTATCTATCCAAACGGTTCCATGGTGAGGTTATCGGATCAAACCACCGGTATAGTGAAGGAGCAGAACAAGAATTTTCCTCTGCGTCCGATTGTAAGAGTGGTAGCAGATGGATATGAAAGAGAAGTAACCCCTTACGAGATCGACTTGATGAAGGAATTATCCATAACAATTATCGAATCTGAGTTGGAGATGAGCTGGGATAACATTCCGGGGTCACGTGCAGCCCAGTAGTGCCGAAAATATTCGAATTTTCAAGAGACTTTACAAGCAGTATGTTAATAAAGGGAAGAATAACAGCATCCTTATGGGATGCAGGTTATTCTTCCCTTTACCTTATGATGAATGAATCAGGAGCATGATGCAATTTTAGTTAGAGACGGTTCTTCTGACCTTCGCATTAGCTGGAATGGTAAGGACATGCTGTAAGGGAACCCATACAAAGCCTGCAATGGAGAAATCAACTAAGCTGTGGATGAAAGTACCGATTCCCACGAGTATGAAGATATAATAGGGGTTCATTGCCGCACCGGTGCCAAAGTAATATAAGCTTACGACAGAAACCTCTGCGATTGCATGTACGAGGGAGATCAATACAGCAAAAGGGACGCTGGTCTTAGCTGATAACAGGATATTGTTATTCCTCTTCAATAGGAATGCGCCCAGTGTTGCAAAAATCAGATGGGTTAATGCACGGAGTACAACAACCAGAGGAAAACCTGCGATAAAGAAGCCAATACTTGATATCAGAGCAACAGCGACTGCAACTAATGGCGAGATAAACATGGCGATAAAAACAGCAACATGACTTGCCAGGGTGAAAGATGCCGGCTCTATGATAATCTTGGGAGCGAACATTGGTATTGCAATACCTAGTGCACTGAGCAGAGCTGCAACCGTCATGATTTTTACTTTGTTTGATGTATTATTGTTTGTCATACTTAGCCTCCATTCTGCTATGGTCAGCAGTGTAATTTACATAAGACATGATAGCTGTCTTGTCAGCTGTAATTATAATCGATGACACCCTGTCATGTCAATCAAAACTTACAGCAAAATTATAACGATACTCAAACGTATGGTTTTATGCAAAAAGGGAAGCCGGAAAGAAAGCTTGAATTAAGATATGGTACTGTTCTCCTAATCTTGAAAAGAAAATTAAATTGAAAGAAGTATCTTTTAGGAATATAATACGTATAGATTACAATTTGTGTCTGCTTTGTACACAAACACTTGATGCGCATAGTCTCGCAAGCGAGACATTATGCAGTAGAAATGAGGAAAAATATGATATGTAAAAACTGCGGTAATGGGATTTATGAGAATATGAGATTCTGTCCGAACTGCGGAATACCGCTCTCGCCAAATGGGGGAGCACCATACCCACCTCCCGGAGCACTGCCGCCGCCTATTCCACCGCATCTTTATGTGCCACCAAAAAAGAATAAGGCTATTTTTCCGATCTTTATCATAGTAATGATTATAGTATTTATGCTCCTTTGCTCGATGATGATCTTAACTGCATTCGGAATCTATGAAGCAGTCAAGGAAGTAAACTCAAGTGAGATAACAGAGGAATATGATCAATACTTTGATGATGGCAGCGGTGATGGTTATGACAGCTATGATAATTATGATGGATATAATGATTCTGAGAATCAATACGACAATGATTCAGAAAATGATTCGTATCCGAATTATGATACCTTTCTTCAAGGAAGAGAGATTAAGTATTATGAACAATATACCGAAGTGGTGATGGAAAATGGGATTGGCTTCTATCTGAATAGTATCAGGGTAACTAATTTGGGGGACGGTATGTCAGCAGTTGATGTGAACGTGGATCTGGCCTCCTATTATGAAGATAATTATCTCTATGCAGAGGATTTTTTAATGCTGCCAATGGACGAAGCAGGCAATGCCTTATCGGATGCCTGCTCAGTTGGTTATATCTATGATAGTGTTGGAAATGATGTGATAGTACCGGCTCTGCTTGATACAGAGCGATATCAGAACTATACAATCACCTTTCTGGTACCGGCTAAGATCAAAGCCTTTAACCTTTACGGGGTGAATTATTCGACGGAAGGCTTCTCCGGTCCGGCTTATTGTACCGAATTGCAGATGGAAGAGCAGCCGATCATACCTTAACCCGGCCATCCTGACGATTGGTATCTATTTTCACAGTCTCGATCCGGAAACGGATGAACATAACAGTGATCAAGATGATGACAAAGCCCAGCAGGTTCAGAATCTGTTGGGCATATATTTTTTGTCCGAACAGATTGAGATCAAGCTTTTGAAGTCGGTCCAACAGAGTTCCACCAAGTACGGATACAAGAAAACCAAATAACCCGGATACGGAAGAAGTCAAAGTAAGCCATATCATACGTTTGTCACTGCGGAAAAAGTCCAACTGGATGCCGAATAAGCCGATACCTACGAAAGCCCAAGCAGTGGAAGCAAAAAAGGTGGACAGAATATACATCGGATAAGCATTAAAGGGCATCATAAAGGCTATTGATAAAAAGTTCATTCCGAGAGCAAGCAGGGTAAAGCGGAGCAGCTTGCCCATACCATGCTTATCGGCCATACGACCAAGCCTTGGCATGATATAGATACGATACAGGTTAAAGATAAAGCTGACCAGCATGATAAACGTATAAGGCAGTGCCAGATCATTGATCATATAGCTGGAATTAAAGGGGGCACAGATATAGAAAGCCAGGGTGTAGAGACACTGTACACAAAATGCTTTGCGGAATTTACGGTCGGATAGTGCTTCCCGGATCTCGGACAGGATGCTTTGCCCCTTCTCGGATACCTCCTGTTCCTTTGCTCTTTTGGCGAGACGTCCGTGCATCTCCTTACCTTCTTTATTTACATAGGAAAGCTTCGGCTCCTTCATTAAGGAGAGACCCACTACATTGATCACGGTTAGGATAAATATGATAATGCCGATGATGATAAAACCGGTAAAGATATTAACATTCTTAAAATAGTCAAGAACCATGCCGCAGATCAGCATTAAGCTCGATACTACAAATACGGCAACAGAATCCTTGATCGAAAAATACTTTCCCCGAAGTCGGGCGGGTACGAGGCTGGCGATCCAGTCCTGGGATGCTGGGGTTCCGATCTGAACAAATACCTGTCCCAGAAAATACATAATTACGATCAGAAAGGCTTTGGTTGTATCCTTAATCATTAATAAAGGAACAAAGTACAGTCCGGCAAATAGAACACGCTGTAATGCAGTGACGGTCACAAGAAATTTATATTTTTTAATACTCTTAAAGAAGTTGATCAAAAAAAGCTGGGTTAATGCAGCAAAGCTAACTAAAGAGGTTATTATTCCGATATTTGCGTCCGAGATGCCGCTATGTGACATCAGGGTTGCTAAAAAGGTACCTCCGGCGAGCTGAGCGATGGTTTGCGCTGCGCTATCCGCGGTTGTATAATAGATACGGCTGCTCTTCAGATCCTGCTTTGACTCGGGTAATGCCATAAAATAGATTCTTCTGAGCTGACCCATCATATAACGGTGCATATACGATAAATTATTGAACATGTTGTCGTAAACCCTCCAGATTCGCTTGCTATAATATAGTTGCATCTAGGCATATTATATTCGATTCCAAGGGATTACTCAAATGTTTTCGTAATGTTCGTACAGAATATTAATCGATTATTCTGGCTGCCATATTCTGAAGTGATTCGCCTTGAAGTCGGTAAACCGTCCAATCCTCCATCGGTACTGCGCCCATCTGTTTATAGAATTGAATCGAAGGTTCGTTCCAGTCGAGACAAGCCCATTCCAGACGGCCACAGTCACGCTCTGTTGCGAGCTTAGCCAGATAGGACAATATCTGGGTACCTAGACCATGCCCTCTCATCTCCTGTTTAACATAGAGATCCTCCAGATAGATACCGGGTCTTCCAAGAAAGGTGGAATAATTATGGAAGAACAGAGCAAAACCAACCGGTATACCGCTGTATTCCGCGATAATCACTTCTGCTTTTTTTTGAATAAAGATGGTTTCCTTAAGAAGCTCGGGTGTGGCAACGACTTGATCTGACATATGCTCGTATTCTGCTAATTCTTTAATAAAACCAAGAACTGTTTCTACATCTTCAATCGTTGCTAAGCGTAAATGAAAATCAGTTAAATCTGTTGTACTGTTCATATCGGGACCTCCGTAGTATTATTATCCGATATTGTAATGCAATAAGGATGAAAATACAAGACCGGCCTTCTTCCAGAAGCTTTCCCTTGTCCAAGCAATACGGATATCATATAATTATAATCAACCAGGTGACCATCCGAATTGGAAGAACAGCCTGGAGCCGGTCATCGTTATCTGAATATATGATGCAGTACGGATCATATATTTACAACCTTAGCGGCTTTTGACCCAATATCATACATATCGAGGTAAGAAAATGCTGGTACATATAAAAAATTTTAATATAGCGCAGATCGCTGAGTCAGGACAATGCTTTCGCATGAATAAGCTGGAAAGGGATCATTATTGCCTGATCGCCTTCGGAAGATATCTGGAATTGCTTCAGAGAGAGGAAGAGATTGTGGAGTTTCTTTGCAGCGAAGAGGATTATGAGGAACTCTGGAGAGAATATTTTGATCTGGATTATGATTATCCCCGGTTGGTCAATGCCTTACGGACCGGAGGAGATCTTTTTTTACGGGCAGCAGCCGAATACGGAAAGGGGATCCGTATCCTGAAGCAGGATTTTTTTGAAGCAATGATCAGCTTTATCATCTCCCAGAACAAGAATATACCTGCCATCAAAAGCTGCATCGAAGCATTATGCCGCAGGTATGGCTCACCAATTCCCACACATCAGGGTGAAGGTACCATATTCTATGCTTTCCCTTCTCCGCAGCAACTGGCGCAGGCATCCAGGGAGGAACTTCGTGAACTCAAGGTAGGCTATCGTGACGAATACATTCTCAAGGCCGCTCAGGCAGTAGCCGATGGGAGGCTTAATGTAAATCAACTTCATACCATGTGCTACGAGGAGGCCTTTCAGGCACTGAAGCAGGTTCCGGGGATCGGCGATAAGGTCGCAAATTGCATCTGCTTATACGGCCTTCACCAAATTCAGGTATTTCCGATTGATGTTTGGATTAAGCGAATCCTTACGGAGGAGTATCAGAATAAGTTTGACCCAAAAGTCTATGAAGGAGAAGCAGGAATCATTCAGCAATATATGTTTTATTACAAAAGAAATCAAAGATAGAAAAAACTGAAAATTTTAGCAAAGAATAATAAGAGAATAACTCTTTCTGACTTCGGAGAAAATAAACACGAGAAATGTTTTCTCAAAGTAAAATTACTAATGTTTGCTAAGTAAGGAAAGGAAGGGTAGCTATGGGGAATAACTTAAAACAGGGAAGCGAAAATGAGCGACGAATTGACCATCTTGAGAATCTGGTGGAGAAGAAAACAAGAACACAGCGCCATCTGGAGGAGCATTCCGATATTTCACATTCTGCTTCGAATATTCAGCATGCGAAGGAGCTTCAGCAGGAGCGTCAAACAGAGATTGAGCATCTAAAGGATAAGATTGCTTACGGTGACAATGTCTGCAATAATGAGAAGGAGAATACGGAAAAGCGACTTCTTTATACCGAAGGCTATCTAAATCATAATGCGGAACACATGAGCGAGGATACTTTCCGTAAGGCCAAGGCAAAACAGGAACGAAGGAAAGACCAGATTGATTCCATGAAGTAAGCGATAAAAAATATTATCTACTAATATAGAAATAACATGCGAGTAAACTAATCATTCTGGTAGCACCTCAGGTTAGCATATATTGCAGGAAGGCTTGACAAAAGGTGAAAATCATAAGTATTAGGATTTACTCGCATTTTTTTAGTGTCATATTCTCATGCTGATTTTATCAGCATCACTATGATAAACCTGCATGAGAATTCGGCAGCCTCCCAAGCGAACTTTGTTCGCTATTGGATACACACTCGCTCGGCACCTTTTGACACTTTAATCTTATGATAGCAAATTGTGTTACGGGGTCAGACGGTTAATGTCTCTGGGAAACAGACAGGAATAACGGACATTGTTTTGCTCCAACAGTCTACTGGTGAAACGTTCTAAGCCTAGACCCAGTCCCCCATGGGGAGGCATTCCATATTTATGCATCATCAGATAACTTTCGAACTCCTCGACGTGCATCCCTCTGTACTGCATTTTTTGGATCTGCTCTTCGTATTGGTGGATACGTTGCCCTCCTGTTGTTACCTCAAGACCGCGAAAGAGTAAGTCGAAGCTTAAGGTGACTTCATTATTTTCCGGATTCTCCATCGCATAGAATGGGCGTTTTTTGGTGGGGTAATGTGTAACAAATACAAATTCGCTCCCGGACTGCTGCATCACTATTTCATATAGCAGCTTTTCTTCCTCCGGTTCAAAATCCTCCATATCCTTAATTTCTCTATGGAAGGTATCCGCGATCAGCTGCTTGGCTTCATAAAAGGTAAGCCTTGGAATAGAAGCTGCCTCAGGAAGAGTCACTTTTAGGAGCGACAATTCATAGGAATAATGTTCTTCGAGAAAGTGAAGCGAGTGCTGCAGCATTCCGGCTTCCATTTCCATGATATCCTCAAAACTTTGAATAAAGCCCATCTCAAAATCGACACTGGTGTATTCGTTAAGATGCCTGGAGGTATCGTGCTTTTCAGCCCGGAATACCGGTGCAATCTCATATACTCTTTCGTATACGCCAACCATCATCTGCTTATAGAACTGAGGACTTTGTGCAAGATAAGCATTGCCCCCAAAATAATCAAGGCGAAAGATGTTCGCTCCTCCTTCGGCACCGGCATAGACAAGCTTCGGTGAGTGGATTTCGGTGAAGCCCTGACCGCTTAGAAAATCACGGAAGCCTCGACATAACCCCTCCTGAATACGAAAGATAGCACGTTCTTTTTCGTTTCGCAGCGTAATCGGACGGTAATCCAGCAGGGTGTCTATAGACGCCTCAATTTCCTTATTGTTGATAACCACCGGTAAAACCTCGACTGGTGTTGATAACACCTCAATGCGATGAAGAATTATTTCACATCCGGTGCGCGACCGCTCTTCAGCAACGACCTCTCCACTTACCAGAACGCAGGCTTCTTCTCTCAGCTCTTCGAGGGGAAAGGGACATTGCTCCGGGGTATAAATACATTGAACCAAGGCTCTTCTGGTTCTTAAAATGAGAAAGGAAAAGCTTTTCATAGTTCTGATCTTATAGATTGAACCGGAGAGAGTTGCGATTTGGCCTATCTGACTGCTCAATTCCTCAGGCAAAGTGTAATGCTTTGGTATGGTTCCCTTAATTTTGTTCATCTTAATTCCTCCTGTTATTTATATTTTATGGTACAAAAAAACCACAGCGTGGAATGGTATTCTATTCCTACCGATGTGGTTGATTAACATGATATAAACTATAGCATTATATAGGTTAATATATAGTATCCACATAGGCACAAGACTTTAAGCGCTTGTACCTATGATTTTCTCATAGCTACAAGCGCCGTCGATCGTCGTCCCTATTCAGATATTCGTAAGTTCTGACTAACATAACCGATACCCGCTTTCATTTTTTTACAAGAATAGCACAGTAATTATACTCTGTCAATCATTAAAAATTAATAGCCTTCTTTTCTCCTTCGATGTCGAAGAGCATGCCGTTTTTTACCGGCTTCCCATTCCGCACGTTCACTTTCCGTCTCCAGGATGAGCTTAGGTACCTCCGTGGGATGATCTTCTTCATCCAGAGCAACAAGTACAAGATAAGCGCGATTTACCACCTTACGGATACCCAAGAGATCCTCAACATATGTATCCACTCGGACTTCCATCGAGGTCTTTCCTACATAAGTGATCCGTCCTACCAGGACCAGGGTATTATTTATGAAAGCACCTGCCTTAAATTGAAGGTTATCGATGGCAGCTGTGGTTACATTGTGACCGCAGTGGCGTCTGGCAACAACTGCGGCGACGACGTCGATCCACTCCACCAGCTGTCCGCCGAACAATCGGTCAGAGCCGTTAATATGAGAGGGCATGATAATCTGAACCTGTTCCGTAATGGAATCTGAGATGTGTTTTGGCTCCATGAGAGATCCTTTCTTTTTGCATAAATAGTTACATAGCTTGTCACATCTATTTTATACCTTGAGGATGGAATTCGCAAGAAAGAACTCTGCCTTGCTTTGTGACAGGCTAATAATCCTCAATTGTAAAATAACCTTCCCATCTGAAAGGGAATGTCAGGTATAAATAATTGAAAATAGCATAGAGAAAGTGGTGTTACAAAAGGCAGGGCACAGTCCCTGCCTTTCATGATATATTGAACTT
>JAEZLZ010000060.1 GCA_023415055.1 Bacillota bacterium
ATCGAATCTGCAGTTCCCTGCAGCCTTACAGGTCAGGCATCGATCTGAGCTGTCCTTCGGGGCATTCTCTTCTTTAAAATAGCTCAGCCCACCAAAGGAGGATATCTTCTTAGACTCACTACCCACCAGCCAACTTAGGATATCCATATCATGACAGGATTTTTGCATAATGAGCGGACTGGACAAATCGCTTCTTCTCCAATTACCGCGGACAAAGGAATGTGCTATATGAAAGTTACCCACATTCTCATTATGCTGAATCGAAATCACCTTCCCCAACTCACCGCTATCGATGATCTCCTTTATCTTTGCGAAAAAGTTAGTGTAACGGAGAACATGGCATACGATTACACGACATCCCTTTCGATCTGCTTTGTCCTGAATACGGAGACATTCACTCGGGTCCGGAGAGATTGGTTTCTCCAAAAGAATGTCGTAATTCAGCTCAAGCGCAGCCATTGCCTGTTCATAATGATCTTTGTCCATACTGGCAATGATAATGGCATCCGCCAGCTTTCCCTCCCGAAAGAACTCCTCAGCACTTATATAGCATCTGCTTTCGGGTACCTGAAGTATTTTCGCTGCTGATTTCCTTCTTGCCTCATTTGGTTCAATGATTGCTACAATTTCTGCTTTTTTTGATTTATAAGCATATTCCGCATAAATCATACCTCGCTGTCCTGCTCCCAATAATGCTAATTTCAAATTATACTCCTCCCATCATTTTACTTATGTTACTCTCATTCTGTTTAATTATCCTTTGGTGCCTGTGGATCCTCCAATGGATAGTACCCATCCGGGTAAAAATTGTCCCAGGCATGAAGCAGATTATTCTCCAATTTTGAATCCACTTCGATACATCCCATCACGTAAAAGCCGCTCTCCTGCTTAGCATCAATTGCTAACTGTATCCAAGAACCATCGGACCCGACTAACCCTACCGATATCTGATAGATCCCATCCGCGAGCTCCGGTAATGGAACGATCTCATTATAAACGATATCTCCGGGCACCCATTTCCCGGAATCTATATTCAATAGGAACTCCAATGCGGTTTTGCCCTTGCTTAATCGAAGCTTCAGGCTAAATTCCTGGTAGCAAGGAGAACTGCCTGTATTCACAAACCAGAAGCGTAGCGGAAGGCCACCACAACCCATGATTTTTTTCGGATAAGTCAAACGCCTCAAGGAAAAGCGGTATCCGATCTCCATGGGGAGGTTTGCAAAGGACGCATGCCATCGAAGGCTTTCCCTTCGTATATTAATACCTGGTTCCCTATCTTCTATCTCCAGCACGACCGGTCTCTGTTCCCAGATATTTTGAATGCCCAGTTTGGCCATATGCTCACAGCAGTCGATCCAGTTATCTTCACTGCAATGTATCACTAATCCGAAGGCTATTTTCTTCTCACTAAGATAAGTAATCAACTCTTCCTCTTCCAGTGGTACCAGAAGTGACATTGGTTCAAAAGCATCAACATATGCATCAATTTCTCTGATATCATCCTCGGATGAGGTTATCATAACCCCAAGCACTTGGTTAAGCTGCGATATGACACTGCCTGCTTTTCGAAGCAGGTGTGCGAAGCCTTCTTGAGCTAATGTTTGAGAAGTAAGCCAGGCCGGGATATTCTTTGTTATTTTGAGTATCGGATTCTTCGCAAGTCGAAGCCTTTCGGTCATATGCTCCAAGCAGAACCTGCCCCGTTCCGGTTCAAGTTCCTCCCACGTAAACGTAAGTAATTGATAGGTTTGTCGTAGTTTTGAAGCTGCCATGTCGGGAAGCGGTCTAGGCCGAATCTGATCAATTTCATAGGGATAGTAATTTTCTAGTGAATACTTACCCACGTACAGCTCCTCCTTATGCGAGATGGCTATCAACAATTCGCCTGAACTGCTTGATATCTTCTTGGCTTATGTATGGCATCCGATCTGTTTTATCTGCTTCTTCCCGAAGTACCACCATACTTAAGGTATTGAAGCGCGCCCCGGATTTCATATAGGCCGCTGCTGACTTCTGCAGGGAGGTCTTTAATTCCACCTTCTCCGGGTCAGCTTTCCAATCTCCAAACGCTTCATAGCGAAGCATAGCATCCCCCTCGTGGATCGGGTAAAGATAGAACTGCCTCTGCACCTTAATGATGTTGCTTTTCTCTTCGTCCAGGACAAGCGATAATCTGGAATCATACAGCCAGCTCTCGCTCCAGAAGCCTCTGATCTTTAATTCAGGGAAGTAAGTATCATAGAATTCTAAAGCTAACCCCATTGAGTTTTTTAGTCGTTCGGGTGTATAGCCCGGACCGGAGGGAACATGCAGGGCAAGAAGTGTATCTCCCTGCTGTAAAGCAACTTCCCATTCTTTTTTTTGTATTGTAATAGCCTTTTGTTCAACGAAGCCCATTGGATTGATTGGATTAGCCTCAATCCCGTCTTCTGTTTCATTCCAGATCGAGGTGAATTTACCTGGGTTGTCATAAACCTTATTAATGCCATTGATTTGACCATCCCGACGGAATTCCTCTCCTGCATGTCTGAGTGCAATCACCTTATTCGTCTCTTTGTTACGATACATGGTAAAATCATCCCCAAAGCGATAAGGGATGAATAAAAATCGGTCCATCCGGAAAATCGAACAGGTATAAAAGTTCATATCCCAGGGGAAATCGCTTACAGCCACATCGCCTCGAACCAGCTTCTCCAGCTGGGGCTTCATCGGCTGAAAAGGAATATTTTTATAGTGATGCTCCGGTACTCCTCTTTCCTGTAAAAGCTTTATGGAAGGAACGACACAGGCAAGCAGCAGAAGGAAAGAATAAAGTTCCTTCTCCTCTGTCATACATACCGGGGTCATATTTGTGTAATTATCCACGTCACACCGGTTTCTGGCGGAGCACATGTCCCATACCAGGAAGCTGGAGAAATGCAATAACACTGGATCCTTCTCAACCGCTTCGATTGCCTTTTGTAATCTCATGCGGCAAGGCTGCGGCAGCTCAAAACGATGAAAGACCTCTTCTAAAAAGTCTCGTTCGATCCACACCTTCTGCCCTGTCGGTTGATACAGTTCATAAAACTGCTCCAGACCGTCCGGTAAATTATCAAAGCCACAATAATCAACACATTCTTGATACCTATAGTTTTCTTTGCTCATTCTACCCCTCCACGTTACTCATTCTATCACCGATATGCTTCCCATTGGATAGTATCCATCTTTTTCCCCATCAATTGCAAGCTTTACATTACCTATTTCCATAACTCCTGTTTCGATGCCTATCTCCAGACTGTACTCTCCGGGTAAAATATCCGGCTTTATATTGAATTTTTCATCCCATAGAATATCCATATCCGGCAGCCAGTATCTGAGGTCTGTTTTGCTTTGGTAGGTATAACTCTGATGCTCTCCGATTAGCCTAACCACCAACGGATATGCCGTATAAATCGGCGCAACCCCGACATTTGCCCAAAGTGCTCTCAGCTCGAGAAATTCTCCACGCCTAATGGTCGCGTTATATTCAAATTTTCTTAATTCAAAGCGATAGCCCATTCTCTTTACCCAACGTTCTACATTATCCTTCCACTGGGCAGGAACCGTGGTTCCCTTACTATTATAAGAGGAGATATGCCATTTGAGCGACTCATCAATGATATAATCAATATCCCAACCCTGCAGAAACCAGTCATTCATGTGCCAGCAGGCCTCGAATACGACCGGTGCCTTCTTCCAAGCATCCTGCATGTGAAAGTTACAGATATTCTCCGGGTAGAAATCAGTCATATGAGACCATCTTTCCTCATGAAATCCTCCCATATCTCCGAGACAGTCTACACGAAATCCGATCGTTTCTTTCCGTTCCCTAATGATACTCATGGACCTGGGATCATGAAGCAATGCCTGCAAGGGTGTAATCTTAAAATTATCTATGTATGCGTCAGTAATCTGTCTGATCCTATCCTCCGTAAGAAACTCCGTTCCCCCTCCTTCTCCCCAGGCGCCTACCAGAGCCATATCAACGGAGCTGATGATCGGATGACCATCAAAATGCAGGGCAAACTGCCTAATGAAATCAGACCAGTAATCCACATAGGGAGTATCCTTCGGGTCAATTCTCCAAAACGGAAATTCCGGTTCTTCGGGGTAATCCTTACGAAACCACCCCGGTATATCCTCTTCTTCGGATAGGGCATAGGGAGAACACCGAACGATTGCCGTACATCCAAGAGACTTTGCATATTGAAGCTTTTTCTCGAGTACCTCAAAGTGATACTCGCCTCTGACCGGCTCCAATTCATTCCACCTGACTCCGCAGTAGGTGACTCTACTGTCCGGATGATTCCATGTTTTACTCTCTTTCGTAAACTTATATCTTTCTACTTCCTTGCCTCTACTGTCACATAGGGCATTAGTCTCATCCTCCATTAGTTTTGGAGCAGCAATAAATCCGATTCCCGGATTCGTCAGCAAGGTATCTATCGTTTTAGGAAATACAATCTTCCTGTTTGGCATACTTGATCTCCTTATGCAAATAGCTTCGTCGTTCTATAGAAAACATGTTTCATAAGCTTTCTATCGTCTTGAATAAAATACATCCGCTGTCTTTATAATACTTAGCCAGACGGATCAATCGATCGGAGTCACAGTTGATATAACCCGATAAACAATGAAAACAACGAAAGTATCCAATGTGTCTGCCAAGCAGCTTCATATTAAGGGCAATCTCGGTATCGCAAATAACCTTCTTGCAATTGCAGCAAGCTACTGTTTTCATTGCTTTATGATCTCCTTTTCAAAAAATCAATATAGGTATTCCTTTAAAATGTTTGAGCTTGTTACGTTAATGTTACGCTTGTTTAGTAAACCTTATATCGAAATTATAGCACCTGACCAATCGATTGTAAATACCATTTTTTTATTAATTTTATATACTTGCGTACTTCATACATCAAAATATATGTTGACAAGCAACTAGGATTATCATTATAATTTATGGGTACGTAATATACGTTCATTACGTAATATTCACTAAACACCAATTCCGCAATAGGGGGTATCCATTTGAGTACTATAAGAGAAGTAGCTAATTTAGCTAAGGTCTCCGTGGCTACTGTTTCGCGCGTTATTAATAACGATGTGAAATATAAGATGACTGACGAAACAAGAGCCCGTGTCTGGCAGGCGATTACACAGCTGAATTATACCGTAAAAGCGAGTGTCAGAGATTCCTCCGGGAAGAATAATACCAACCGCAGCGAAGCACCTGTAAAGATAGGTTGTGTTCTCAGCGTAACAAAAAACAAATATAGGGATCCTTACTTCATGTCCATACTATCCGGTGTCGAAGAGCAGCTGATGGAACAAGGATATGAGCTTACCTTTATAAAAACAGGTGCTGAGCTGGAAGATAAAAAGACCTTATATAATACCTTCATCAATTCTGTATCCGGTTTAATTCTGATGGAATCACTCAATAGTGATACCTATCATTTCATCCGTAATCAGGTGCCGAATATCGTCGGTGTCGATACCCAGTGGGAAGACATTGACAATGTTGGATACGACCATTACCGCGTCTCTAATATGGCTGTGCAGCATCTGATTGAACGCGGCCACAAGAATATCGGTTATATCGGTGGAAGCGGAAGCAGCAATAATATAAGAACTAGCCAGAGATACCGTGGTTACTATTCCTCTCTCCACGCTGCCGGTCTACAGGTGAATCCGGACTGGGTTATTGATTGCGCCTGGGATGAAAATATCTGCATCGAGAAGATTACCACTCTCTGTCGCAGCAACAATTATCCCACTGCCTTCTTTGTTGCAAGTGATCTTATGGCGATGGCAGCTCTAAGTGGGTTATATAGCCTGGGAATCAGCGTACCGAATGAAGTAGCCATTGTTGGCCTCTCAAATATAGAGATATCGAAGTATTCGAATCCTCCTTTAACCACGATTGAGATTCCGACCAAAGAAATCGGTATGGTCGCTGTTGAACTATTGCTCTCCAGATTAAATGGCTATAACTTACTACCAAGAAAGGTGATCCTCCCGACCAATCTTCTTGTTCGTAACTCCACCTGATAGACATATTTCCCGGTATGCTTCATATATTGCTATGAATTATTCTTATGAGGTCAAGAATTATGGATCATACTTCTACCAGTCATATCATGGAACATAATACAATGATATTGAACGGAAACGGGCAGGTGAATGCTGTTCCCGACGAGGCAGTTCTTCGATTGGGGGTTCAGACAGAGGGTGAAAATCTTCAGACGATACAGGCTAACAATGCCGAGTTGAGTCAGGCGGTACTTCAGGCGATCCACCAGCTTGGAGTAGACGATATCAAGACTTTTCAATATGATATCAATAAGAACTATGAATTTGTCGATGGCCGTCAGGTAGATAAGGGATATACCGTACGCAACATATTAGAGATAAGAACAGATAATCTGGGTCTCGTTGGTGCTTTGATCGATACTGCAGTATATTACGGCGCGAATATAGTAGACCTGATTCAATTCGAGGTATCCGATACAAGCCGCTATTACCTGCAGGCATTAAATCTTGCTGTCGCAGACGCCTTTGAGAAAGCGCGCTCCATCGCAGACAGTATTGGACTTTCCTTGCATCCCTATCCAAGAAAAATCACGGAAAACAGTACCCCCGCCGTACCTTTTCGCGCAATCAATGTGCGTGAGGGCGCCTTCGCAACACCTATCGAAGCAGGTACCAACCAGATCGAAGCCTCGGTTACCGTTGAGTTTCGTTTTTAGTAAAAGATTTTTTCTGTTGCATAAAAAAGTGCTTTCCAAAGCCACTGGCACAGGTCCTGTCCCTGCCGTGTAGGAAAGCACTTTTTCAATTTAATCGTATTACTTACAATACTGATGCATTCTGCTCCATCACTTCTCTTAGAATCAATAACCCGCGCATCATTGTCGGGAATCCGGAGGTTGGCCCTACCAAAAGAATGGCATGTTCTATCTCCTCTTTGGAACAACCGCTTTTTAAGGCTTTTAGAATATGAGTCCGTAAAGAGTACTCATTTTTACAGTCCGTTGATAACGCGACTTTGATCAGCCACCTGGTCTTCTCCTCTAAAGGTCCTCCTTTTTCATGGACCAGCTTGCCATAATTTTGATATGCCTCATAAATATCGCTGTGATTTTCAATTAAGTAACTTAGATTGTCTTCAATTAAGGGATAATTCTTAATGTTTTCATCCATAACAGCACCGCCTTTCATCACTATTCTAACCAAAATAGATGCAGATAAACATACCTATCTACCTCAATGATACAGTTTTCGTATTCGATCTGCCATAGGAAATTGTACAGGCGCAATTATAAGTACAATAAGCCAAAGGTCGATCAAGAGTATTTCATGGTAAAACGATAGAAAGCAGTCTTCATTTTTATAATAAAAAACAGCAGACCCAGTACTCGTCTGCTGCCATGTATTATACAATAAAGCTTGAAGAATCTATTTATTTACCATGTACTGGTCATTAGGTTTCGCACAATCTGGGTACTTGTAATTAACTCTTCTGCTTCGGTGTATTCCTCGCAGGAGTGAACCTTATTCATTGCATTGGAGAGTACCAAGCCGCTGATTCCTTTTGTTGCAAAGACATTATAATCACTTCCGCCAAATGTCTTAACAAACTCAACCTGAACTCCGGCTTCTTCGCAAGCCTTTCTATAGCGCTTCGCCACTCTTTCCTCGGTGTCCGTCTCATAGGCGATACAATTGATTGTCTCATTCCAATGAAGAGTCGCTCCAGCACTTTCTGCCTCCTTAACAAATATCTGCTTGATCTCATTTAGATAGCTTAAGGCATTCTCATGTCGGAAGCTTCGAAGTTCTCCTTCTATTCTGCAATCTTCCGGAATAATGTTTGTTGCCTTACCGCCTTCGATCTTCCCTACGTTCACCGTGGTGATCTCATCCACTCTGCCTAATCTCAACTTACTGATTGCAGCAGCCGCGATTGCGATGGAATGGATTCCTGCTTCCGGAGCGAAGCCCGCATGGGAGGCTCTCCCTTGAATCGTAGCAACAAAGGTCAAGATGGAGGGTGCAGTATAGGCTGCCCTTCCTACCTTACCATCCAGATCCAGCACATAGGCTTCCTTTGCCCTAACCTGTGAATAGTCGAAGAGACTGCTTCCCTTGGCATAAGGCTCCTCTGCAATCGGGAAAAGGACTTCGATACTTCGATGTTCTATTCCTTCCTCGCGAAGGCTTCGAATCGCTTCCAGAATCGCAACAATGCCTGCAACGTCATCGGCTCCCAGCACCGTATCTCCGGCACTGGTAATTCTACCATCTTCCTGAAGCAGCGCACATTTCCCATGGGCAGGAGGTACCGTATCCATATGAGCAGAGAATAACAGAGGTTCCCCGGGAAGCGTACCCTTAAGATAGCCGTAAAGATTACCGCAGTCACTGCCGTAAGACTGCCCCGCCGTATCCTCTGTTACAATGAAACCAATATCGGCAAGCTTCTTGCTTAGGGTATCCGCCATCCTCCGTTCCTTAAAGGAGGGCGCATCAATCGCCACCAGTTCTATGAATTCATGAATTAACCTTTCTTTATTCATCCTATTTGTCTCCTGTTCTTGCTTCCATATTTCACGACGATGTAGTGCAGCCTTTCTGAAGGAACCTATGGCAGGATGATTCTCATGTCTAGATAAAGTACTCAATGGACTTCTCTGGCGTCTTTCGCGTATTGATGTTATAGATCAGCATGGCTTCTCTGCCAGCTATCTCACCGAAGGCGTAATAATCATTCCCATTCCCGTTCATGCGTGCCAGGGTAACCTTGCGGTTCATCCTCTTCGGATAACCGATGGCATTCATCACAGTGGTTGGTCCGCAATCATGTATCTTCCATTACTTCCCGGAAAAGTCAAAGGCATCACGAAGCGCATCTCCGATAAAATTAATGCTGATCACAAGTAGTATAATCAGTAGTCCCGAGGGTATCCATAGCCAGAATTTTGTTGTTAGAATGGACAGAGATTGTGCTCCGTTCAGCATATTGCCAAGACTTGCTTGTGGAGGCCTGATGCCCATTCCGAGAAAGCTTAGTGCTGCTTCATCTAACATAGAGATCGCCACCACACTTGTTGCATATACCAGAATCGGTGCCAGGGTGTTCGGCAGAATCTCAGAAAACAGTAGATACCGTTTCGGCATTCCGGCAACGATGTCTCCCTGGATAAAATTAGTCTCTCGAAGGGAAAGAACATTCCCACGGACCAGTCTGGCCACTCCCGGCCAATCAACGAAGCCCAGAATGAGTATGATATTCCATAAGCCCGGTTTAAAGATGGCTGCTGCTACCAGAACCAGTAATATGTAGGGGAAGGACATCACCATATCAGTAAATCGCATAATTACCATATCCAGCCATCCGCCGAAATATCCGCTGATCAATCCCAGTATCACTCCCAGGACGGTCGATACCGCAGTGGCTGCAAAGCCTACCAAAAGCGATACTCTTGTCGCATAAAACAATCTGCTGAAAACATCCCTTCCCACCTGATCCGTACCGAGCAGAAACTTAGCGGAGGGAGGATCACTAAAGCCTCCTACCACCTTATTGGGATCATAAGGAGCAAGTACCGGTGCAAGAATGGCACATAGAATGACCACAGCCAGAAAAATAGTACTGACTACGGCCAGTTTATGTCTCAAAAAGCGTTTCAGTACGACTTGGTTGTAGCTAAGCTCCGATTTCTTTGATAAATTTTTCTGTTTCTTCATTATGAAATCTCCTTGACGGAATCTTATCTCAATCCGCTGGTTAATATTGAATGGTCGGATCTACGAGTGCGTACACAATATCCGTTATCAGATTTGCCGCCATGACTACCAGCGCAGACATCAGACAGACACCCATAATGACAGGATAATCCCGGTTAATGATGGCACTCATGGTCATTAAGCCTAACCCCGGCCAGGAAAATACCTGTTCAATGATGATCGCCCCTCCGAAGAGTACCGGTATCTGCATACCGATAATGGTAATAATAGGGATCAGAGCATTCTTCAGTCCATGCTTGTTAATAACAAGAAATCGACCGATACCCTTGGCCTTCGCAGTACGAAGATAATCCTTTTGCAGAATTTCCAGCATTGCACTGCGAATATATCGAATATTCGTCCCTGCCATGGAAACTGCCAGTACAACCACAGGCAAAATCATATGCTTCACTACATCCAAGGCGTTCTGTTCCGTCCCGAGAGTGGACATACCGCTGGAGGGAAGCCAACCTAGCCTGATCGTAAACACATAGATTAAAATCAAAGCCAGAAAGAAGCCGGGGATACTGGTTCCAAGGAAGGACAGCGATACTAAGGTATAATCTCCAGCAGAGTATTGGTGAACCGCACTGTAGATTCCTGCCGGTATTGCTATGATTAAGCTGACAAGTAAGGCGGTCGACATCAGTAGAAGCGTCGGTCCGATATAGTCACCTATCATCTGACTAACCGGCAGATGATTCTTGATGGAGAAGCCCATATTTCCCTGTAGAAGCTGCTTCAACCATTCCCAGTATTGTATATAGATCGGCTGATCCAGACCTAAGGCGATCTTCTTTAGCTCAACTGCCTCCTGGGATACACGTGCTCCCTGCAGCATTGCTAGAGGACTGCCTGCCAGGCTCATAATCAGATAATCAATAATAGTGATCCCAAATAAGACCGGGATAGCAATCAGAATACGTTTTATGATATACTTAAGCATTAACCTGCTCCTTTCACAGTTCTTCCTTTACCAGCCGGCATGCTGCACTGTGCGTACTACCAGGTGCGATTACTGTTAGAACCGGTTCCCTCAACCGACACTCTTCATTTGCATAGGGACAGCGTGGGTGGAAGCGGCAGCCGGTCGGAGGCTGTACATTGGAAGGCAGCTCGCCGGTAAGGATAACCCTTTTCCGCTCTCTTTCTTCCGGATTCGGTATCGGAGCGGCATTGCACAGAGCCTGAGTGTAAGGATGTACGGGATTGGAAAACAGCTCCTTTGCGTCAGCAATCTCTACAATCTTGCCGAGATACATCACTGCGATACGGTTACTGATATAATTTACTGCATCCAAGCCATGACCGATGAACAAATAGGTTAGATCAAGCTCCTTCTGCAGTCTTTTAAGTAGGTTTAAAATCTGGGCCTGTACCGAGACATCCAAGGCGCTTACCGGTTCATCGCACACAATCAATTTTGGCTGTAAGGATAACGCTCTGGCGATACCGATTCTCTGTCTCTGACCTCCTGAGAATTCCCTCGGATATCGGTTCTTGCTGTTCTTTGGCAGACCAACCAGTTCGAGAAGTCGATCCACCTCTTGGCTTACTGTCTGTCTTGTACATAATCCATGATAGAGCATGGGAGCCGCTATACTATCGATGATACGTTTTCTGGGATTTAAGGAAGAGTAAGGATCCTGAAATACCATCTGTATCTGAGTACGCAGCTTCTTCATCTCCCGATCAGGAAGAGTAGTCAACTCTTTTCCATCATATATGATTCTTCCCTCCGTCGGTCTTTCCAGCGCTACCAATTGCCGTCCCACGGTGGATTTACCACAGCCGGACTCGCCGACCAGACCGAGCGTCTGCCCGCGAAAAATCTCCAGATCAATTCCATCTACTGCTCGTATCTTACCAATGGTATGAGGAATGATCCCGTCACGGATCGGATAATGCTTAATTAGGCCTTTTACTTCCATAAGAGGCATTTGTTCCTTATGCACCGATGGTTTCCTCCTGTTTGTTCAGATATTCATCCTCCAGTAACGAATGAAGGTTATCGATACTCGCTTCCGACCTCCAGCATCTCTTAAGATGTCCTTCCTCCTGAAGCAGGAGCTTCTGTTCCAGGCTGCACTCCTCTCCTGCATACGGACATCGATTTGCAAAGCGGCACCCGACGATCCGGTCATAATGCTCCGGAACAACACCTCGGATCGCTATCAGTTCTCTGTTTTCATCGTCCCGGATACTCGGTATCGATTTTAAGAGTGCCTGAGTATAGGGGTGCTCCGGTCTCTGAAACAACTGATATACTTCGGCTTCCTCAACGATCTGACCGGCGTACATAACAAGTACCCGATCCGCCATCTCTGCTACCAGGCCCATATCATGCGTAATTAAAATAATTGACATTCCATATTCCTGGTTTAATGATCGTAGAAGCTCCATGATCTGAGCCTGAATGGTTACATCCAGTGCTGTGGTAGGTTCATCTGCGATTAAAAGCTTTGGATTGCAGGCTAGAGACATAGCAATCATGACTCTCTGCCGCATCCCTCCGGACAGCGTATGTGGATATTTCTTCATTATTTTTGCCGCGTCCGGCAGTCCAACCTTAGTAAGCAGGCCAAGAGCTCGCTCTTTGGCCTGCTTTTTATTTAGTTTCATATGAACGCGCATGGTCTCAACCATCTGCCCGCCTATGGTAAGGACCGGGTTCAGGCTCGTCATTGCATCCTGAAAGATCATTGTAAGCGAATTGCCCCTGATCTGATCCAGTTCCTTTTCCGACTTTGTGAGGAGGTCCTCGCCATCAAAGAGAATCTCTCCCTTCGATACCTTTCCGGTTAGTCCAAGTAAACCCATAATCGAAAGAGAGGTAACACTCTTTCCGGAACCGGACTCTCCAACGATACAGATGATTTCACCCGGAGCGACCGAGAAGCTTACCTTATCAATACTGGCCATCTCTCCGGAATCGGAAGAGAAGGTGACCTCCAGTTCTTTCACCTCTAATAAAGGTGTCATTCTACCACTTCCCACTCGTGAACATTAATAAAGGAACCATATACATCCGGTGTAGCATTGAGCAAGCGTTTATTCACTGCACCTATAGCACTGATGACATAAGCCGAGATCATCGGTACCTCTTGCTGTACCACTTGATTAATCGTCAGATACTGACCTTTGATAGCTGCCACATCACTTGTAGTCTGCGTTGCTGCAAGAGCATTGCTGATTGTATCATTGGAATAGCCGGTCCATCCGTCCGCAGATAACAGCCAGTTAATATCCGGATAAGGATCCACCGGTGCATAGGTATACTGAACTGCCATTAAATCATAGCCTTTGCTGCCTGCCGTAGATAAAAGCGTAGCCAGATCCACAGTATTGACCTGTACCTGGATGCCTACCTCGGCAAGCTTTGCTGCAATATAGTCCGCTGCTTGACAAAAGGTGGTATCTCCGCTATTCACATAAAATTGCAGTACCTTGGAGGAATCCCAACCATCTGCCTCCGCTTCCTGCACCAGAGCCTTGGCTTTCTCCGGATCATACGCTGTCGGAGTCAGGCTTGCATCATAGAACGGTCCTGCACTGGATAAGAAGCCGTCCACAACCTCTCCCTTACCGTTTAAAAGTCCCTGAAGGATTTCATTCCGATCGATTCCATACAGAATAGCCTGACGAATTCTCGCATCGGTCACACTGGTGGTATTAAAGAAGATGGACTGATTCGTCACCGGTGCTCCGTAATTGACTGTTACATTGGGCAACGCTTCCACACCGGCATAATCCTCTTGGAGGATACCTCCTGTGGTTTGCTGAACAAAATCAATTTCACTGGACTGCAAGCCGGTCAAAAGCTGTGCTGCTGTTACTATTTTAATGTTAAGTTTATTGATCTTTGGAACACCTCTCCAGTAATTCTCATTGGCAATATAGGATACATAATGCTGCAGATCTACTTCGGTTGCACGGTAAGGACCACTGACAACAGTAGGAGCATTGAACCAGTCATAGGCAGCCAACTCTTCCTCCGGGATATCCTTTAATATATGCTTCGGAAGTGTCAGGATATAACGACCATATGTATTCTCAAAGGTGGTTAATGCAATCGGATATTTGGTGGTAAACTCTACTGTCTTATCATCAATTACCTTTACACCGGACATCTCTGTCGCACCCTCAGACACAAAGCCGTCGTCGCCGGTTCCCTCAAAGGCATACAATGCCATACTTACATTCGCAAGCTTCGGACTGGCAAGCTTAAGTACCGTAAATTCCACATCCTCTGCCGTCACCGGAGTACCATCTGACCAGGTTGCCTTCTCATCGATGGTTACCTTAAAATGAATATTGTCCTCGGTAGTCACGGAGGAAGCCAGCATACCCTCAAACTCAAGATTTTTATTTAATTCCACCAACGGAAGGAATTCCAAGGCTGTGGCATACTTGAGCACCTCAGTCGCATCCATTAATAAGGGATTGATGCTCGATAGAGTATCCGTCATACCGATGTTAACGATTGTTTCCTTACCAGCGACCGATGTCTGATCCGTCTCCTCGGCAGTTTCGGTCGGAGTATCTTTGGACTCATTCTTTGACGCAGTGCATGCGGTCAAAGATATTACCATCGTTAGAGTGAGCAACAAGGCAATCATTTTTTTCATGCTTAAATTCTTCATATTAATTATCATCCTCTCTTCCTTAAAATGACCAGTTCTTTTATTACAATACCTCAGAATATGCCGACATTTATCCAATATCATTTATAATTCATATCTGAATTGTATGCTTTGATGATTTTTATCATTTTACAACCACTAGAATCATTTGTCAATAATTTCTGTATCAAATTTGTCAGCCTGTTACTATTCTATATTAATTCATCGGATGAAGCAATAAAAGAAGCAATAGATATTAAATTTCTTTCTTGAACGATAGAAAGCAAGCTTCGCGAACTTTCTATTGTCATGAATTAAAAATGGGCAGCCGCAAGACCCTCGGTCTATGGCTGCCCAGATGATACGATACTATTAATTAAGCAAGAAATGTTATGTAGATACCAGTTAAAATCGCAGTCGTGATAACACCGCAGATATTAGCACTTAGCGCATATTCCATTACGAAGCTCATCTTATTGACCTTAGAGACCTCTTTCTGAGACACCTTGGCGGTGGTAGGAACACAGGATACTCCGGCAATACCGATGGTCGGATTAAAATTACCCTTGGTAAAGAAATAGACCAGATAGCCGCCCAGGATTCCACCGATACCGGAGAGAAGCAGTGCCAGCATTCCAAGTACCAATAACAGTAAGATCTTAGGATCAAGGATCGTCTTCGCATCACAAAGCACACCCAGCATCAACCCCAAGAAAAAGGTTGCTGCATAAAGGAATACCTCTTCAATCAGCTTAACGTATTTATCAATTCCGGACTCGCGAATTGCAATTCCTAAGAAGAAGCTCAGGAATAAGGGTGCCGCTACCGGAAACAGCAGACAAAGCAGCGTGTTCGCAACAACTGCAAAGATCAGCTTCTCCTTCGAGGTGATCCGATCCGTCTTTTTTGTATTCTTCTGTATAATTACTTTTCCTCTCAGATTCTTGGGAATCATAAATCTTACAAGGAAAGGATATAGACCATAAGTAAGGCTTAAGTAGAGATATGCTACAATCGTAATTGGTACAAAGATATCCTTTGCTAAGGTTAAGGAAGTGAACAGTACCATCGGACCGTCCGCACCACCGATCACGGATACCGCTGCTGCTTCTCCGCTGGATAAGCCCATCAATCTGGCAATCGGATAGGTTGCTACCGTACCCAGCTCAGCGCACATAGCAATGAACATACCGATAAAGGGATGAGCCAATACCATTCCGACATCACAGATAACACCGATACCCATAAAAACAAGACATGCGATTAAACCATTACTGAAGGTCAGCGTATAGATCGGCTGAAGGAAATCAATCTGCATAATATTCATCAGATCATCGGTCTTCGAAACCATAGGATCGATGAACAGATTTCCGACCGTTGTTGCGCTGGTGAATAAGACGCCGGCATTGACTGCTGACATACCCAGTCCCATGGGTATCATAATTAAGGGTTCCAGCGTTCCCTTAGCACCCAGATAAACAAGCAAAATACCAAAGAAAATAAGTACGATACGACCGATTACAATTTGCGGGTCCTGAATAAACATGGTCCCTATTCCTTGAAATAAATCTAAAATATTAATTTGGAACACCTGCTTTCTATTATTTTAAAATTATTCTTGTGTTTCTGCGTCATTTCGCGTAAAGTGTTTAATAGCATCCAGTAAGAATTTTATTAGGACTGCTATGCACATAGAAATGGCAAACCCAACACCGAATACTTTGATTGATAAAAGAACCGCTGCAGTCATGATATACACCTCCCGTCGGATTGTTAAAAATTTAACTCATTATATATGATACAGGAAGTTTCGATAAATAGCGAATTTATTGTATAAATATGATTGTTAAATAAACGTATACGAAATTACATTATTTTCCTCGAGGTAGCATATGGAATTACATTATTTAGAGATTTTTAATACCGTTGCAAAATATTCCAGTTATAAGCGTGCTTCCGAAGTACTCAATATTAGTCAACCCGCATTATCCATTCAGATTAAGAAGCTGGAGCAACAAATCAACGTGAAATTATTCTATAAGGTCGGAAATAAGATGATGCTCAGCGATTGTGGCATCACCCTATACGAATATACCAGTAAAATTTTTACTCTTGTTGATGAGATGGAACGCAATATTATGAATCTGAACGAGTACATTGGTGGAACGATTAACCTTGGCGGCAGTAATACGCCTGGTACCTATATCCTTCCTAATGTCATCGGGCAAATGAAGCGCGAGTACCCTTCCGTCACAATCAATCTACATATCGCGAATACCTCAGAGATTACAACCTTGATCGAAAACGGTACCTTAGATATCGCGGTAAATGGTGGAAATTGCATCTATAATAACTCTATCTCGGTAGAGAAGCTATATGATGACCGCTTAGTTATCGTCGCTTCCCCCATGAATCAATTAAGCGAGAAATTGGTTATCACTGTGGAGGATATCGCCGGTGAAGGCTTCATCGTTCACGAGAAGACCTCCCAGCTCTATACTTGTTATAAGCTGTTTATTGAAAAGAATAATATCCCGAAAAACATTAATATGTACCTCGGAAGTATTGAGGCAATCAAGCATGCTGTACAAGCAAATCTGGGTATTTCCATTATGCCTTACTGTGCGGTTCGACTTGAAATAGAAACCGGTCTTTTAAAGGAACTCTGCATCAACCCATTTGATGCTCCCTATCCCTATAATCTTATTTATAATAAAGACAAGAACAATTCAGTCACCCTTCAAAAATTCATTGAGGTCTTGAAAAAAGTATTTTCACAGATGACATAGTACTCTGTATCAGATTAAAAATGCACAAAACAATAGAATGCACGCTTCGCGAACTTTCTATTGTCATGAACAATAACAGCCCGTAAAGTCTGATTTCATTCAGTCTTGCGGGCTGTGACTATATTATCACTCTAAAAATTTTTTTGATTGAGCTGCTTTCGTTCGTTAAAACGAAGCTTATCAGCCAACCACGAAAAATCCGATTGCAGCAATTAAGTACACGGACATAAGCTTTAATCCTTCCATCCAGTTCGATTTTCCAGCCTTCACAACCTGGTTTGCGATAAGTACACTTGCTCCAAACAGAAATAGTTCGATTGGTTTAAATACAATACTCATTGGAGAAAATGCCAGGCTCATTAATACAGACACCGGTATTACAAAAAGTGCAATCTGCAAACTTGATCCTACTGCTATTTCGATAGAAATATCCAGTTTATTTTTTAAAGCCATAATGATAGCCGTAGTATGCTCCGCAGCGTTTCCTACAATCGGGATCAATATGATACCCACAAACATCTGCGGAATCCCTGCCGCTTCTGTCATGGGTTCAATACTGCCAACCAGCAATTCGGATTCAACTGCAATGAAGATCGTCGCGATCGCCAGAACAAAGATACTAAATGGAAGACTCCAATTTGCATCTATGTCCTCCGCATGTTCTACGCCATAGAGATCCTTTTGGGTATGAAATGAATATACCATTCCTATGACATAAATAGAAAGTAAAATCACACTGGTTATCGTACTCAAGCCTTCATATTTTGAAATGATAAGCTTCTCCGGAGAGTGCCAGGTAAATACCGCCGGAAGCGATAAACCAATCACCGCAAACAATAGCATGGTTGCCGTGAAGGTCCCCAGCTGTGAATCATACTTTAACTCCTTGTGCTTTAGTCCACCTACAAAAAGACTGCAGCCTAAAACCAAGAGAATATTACCAAGCACAGAACCTGCAAGTGATGCTTTCACTACATCAAACAAACCAGCTCTAATAGCAAAGAAACTAATAATCAGCTCTGTTGCATTTCCAAAGGTTGCATTCAAAAAACCACCAAACCTTGGGCCGGTAAAGGTTGCAATTTCCTCCGTTGCAGCTCCTAAATAACCAGCCAGGGGCACAATTGAAGCACAGGTTAAAAAGAACATGATTGTCGCATTCCATTTTAGAAAATAGCCAGTAAAAGATAAAGGGATACATAATAGAAAAATTTTTAAGTACTTCATCTGAAAGTCTCCTCCAAGTCATTATACTAGTATATTCGTTGGTATGAATTATGTTAACAAAACGACAAGAAAGGATTGCAAAGCATTTGGCTATTCTCCATTATTCCTTTATGGTAATGGCGAAGCACCACGCGTGTATTCCGTGGATTTTAGGTTCTCCAATACCGCTATCTTAAGAAACACCTAAACCACCTCCTATTATTACATACTGAGATCCAAATAGTGAACTAAGATCTATTCCCTTCGAAGCTTGATAAGAGTCTAATATGGGATACTTTTTACTCCATGCACTTGTCCAATCAATTTCATCAACAACTTCTCAGCAACCTCTTCTTGTGATAAGCGGGTTTTCGCTTACCCTCGTATAATTAAGCATAGATTCGTTCTATTTTATACTCAGAGTTAGTTACCAGCCACATTTGCGGAAAATAGCTCATAATATTCCAAATACCGATACCATAAATTCCATATTCCGGTACTAATTTTACGTAGGCATCAACACTTCTTGCATCTCGAAATCGTACAACATATTCCTCAACAGAGATATACTGGAAATAGGATGCTTTTGTAGTTTCATCATACTGAATCACTGCACCAACATCTCCTGCTAATTCTATTGCGGCATTATTCGTGATGGTTAATCCACTTGTAACGCATGGTATATACGGGCGTTTCCATACATAGCCAAGAATCGGTACTCCTATTATAGTTTTCTCCGGTGGTATTTGTTTCGCCATATAGCTTACATAATCCCTTATGGAATCAAATGATATGACACCGGTAGGGATTCCTTTCATGTTTCCCCACTCATAAGGCATATATAGGATACCATCCAGTGCCTGCCCAAGTCGTGCATAATCAAGTCCGATATATTTCGTACTAGTCATTATTTCAAATATATTTATGTTTATTGTCTCAAACACTTTAAAGCCTTCCTCTTTGATTCGCTTTGAAAAATTAGTAATAAAATCTACATAAATTTTTAGATCCTTCGGATATATATATGGCGTACTTATATTTACTCCATAATAACCTTTTGTTTTCAAAATACTGATAACCTTGTTAATAAACTGATACTGTTTTTCTAGGCTCAAAAGAACATTATGTGTCACGTTAATTTCTTCTGTTGGATCTTGCGTAGCTGCTGTTAACATCATGATTGGTGCTACGCCATATTCCTTTGCCATTTGAATCATTTCATTATCATCAATATCATATATTTCGCCCTCTGCCGTAACCGTATAACTATAAATTGTTATATAAGTCAGAAAAGGTAATGTCTTTCTTAATACTTCTTTATCAATAAAAGGATAAGTAAAACCATTTGTTGATAGTGTCATGATTTTCTCATCCTTATAGCTTATTACAATTGTTTCCCCCGGATAAATAAAATCTCGATTAGAAAGATAAGGATTATTTCTTAGCAATTGAATCACTGGAACGCCATAATAATCTGCAATGCCTGCTAACGTATCTCCTTCCTGTACAGTATGCATTATCTCAGGATGCAAAATAACCAAAGTTTCTCCAACAACTAAGTTGTTGGGGGCTTTTATTTCATTCTCAAGAATTAATCTTTCTGCTGATACTCCATAATTTTCTGCAATTGAATTTATTGTTTCCCCATCTTGTACTACATGAATAATCATAAATACCCTCTAATAATCGATTTATTTTATTATATGAATCCTAGAATAATTAGTTAATGCTATGCCTCACCCATCAAAAGCCAAAATGAATATATTCCTATCCCATAAGTTATAATCCCTATTCAGAAAAAGCAGCATCCGTGAGGAATGCTGCTTTCTAACTTCTGCGGTCTTCAAGGTTTCTACAATATCCAACTGGCTGCCGACGATTTGCTTCCGTCACCATAATCATATCGAACGAACGGCAAAACCAATCATTGTGCTTAAATGCTGAGACTGAACCTATACTTTCTTTTATTATTAACTCTACTTTTATCTTTTCTTGTATCTATCTCATGCGCTTTCCTCAATTATTAAACCAACTGTTTCAATAAAAGTGCTGCAGCTCCATACATTCCTGCCTTATTACCAAGGGCTGTCCTGGTAATCGACACATGATTATAACTCTCCATAATATTATTCATCACATTTTCTTTTACTTTATTTATTATATATTCTTGTTCCATAACTCCACCTCCAAGAAGAACACAGGATGGATTCAGTATATGAATTAAGGATATCAGTCCATAGGAGATTTCCGAGATCCACTCATCTACTGCTACTCGGATCTCCTTCCTGTGTAACTCCTTGAATATCTTTCTCCCATCAACAAGCGTTTGATCAATATTTTTGATTTTACGAACCAAAGCTGTCGTGGATGCATACTTCTCATAGCAACCGCTATACATATCTTCACTAGCGTCTCTGTCCTCGGGATGAATAATCATTGCTCCCATTTCTCCTGCAGAAAAGGTACTTCCTCTGTATATTTCACCGTTCAGTACCATTGCACCGCCTACTCCGGTCCCGTAGGTCAAACAAATAAACTCCTTATAACCGATACCTGCTCCGTAGTGAGATTCTCCGATTGCTGCAGCATTTACATCGTTCTCCACAACGACCGGGACATGAAATTCCTTCTCCAGAATTTCCTTAATTTTCATACCGGTATAGCCCGGAATATTCTTATTGGCATAGCGAATCATTCCCCTTTCAAAGTCCACTTGTCCTGCCGTGCTTATGCCGATACCGGTAACCTTACCATAGCTCTTCAGAAGCTCCCTCGCTTTGCTGATTACATATTCACCGCCAAAAGAGGAATTGGTATCGGTTTCCTGTAGATCATGCAGAGAGTCATTGCTGAATATTCCTGATTTGATGGAGGTCCCTCCTATATCCAGTACTGCCAATTTCATGTCCTGAACGCTCATTTACGCTTCACACCCTTCCACTTCAATCTTAAAGACACATTTCTTTATTTTTGTACATTCACCATTTCGAAGTGTGGGCTTATGTGGCTCTTCCTGCATGCACACCTGAAAGCATCCCTGCTCTATGACACACTCCAGATATTTACCATTCGAAAGCGTACAAGTAATACCTTTCTTTTCATTTCTGATCCTGCTTAAATATATAGATAGCTTAATTGCTAACTATTTCTTTCGTATTTGTTACTTTTGGTTTCTCTTCTCGATAACCTTTACAAAACGTTTGGTGATATCCATCGGCCTAGTAATTGCTGTTCCAACGACTGCTGCATATGCTCCTGCTTCAAAGACCTTCTCCAAATCCTCCGGGCACCATATACCGCCTTCCGCTATTACCGGCTTACCGCTTTTTTCTGCCAATTCTTTCACCATAGTCACATCCGGAAGCTCTCTTCCCTTTGTATATTCGGTGTAACCGCTCATTGTTGTTCCTAAAAAATCAAATCCTAGCTCTGCTGCATGCATACCTTCTTCAATGCAAGAACAATCTGCCATAAATAAATTGTTCGGATATTTTTTTCTAACTTCCTTGAAAAACTCATCCAGGGGAACTTCATATGGCCGCGTTCTATTGGTGGCGTCTATTGCAATAATTTCACAGCCGCAAGATACCAGCGCATCTACTTCTCTCATCGTTGGTGTGATATATACATCACAGTCGTTATATACCTGTTTAATAATACCGATCACCGGAAGCTTTACGGTTGTCTTTATTTCAATAATATCCTCTACCGTATTGGCTCTTATTCCAGAAGCACCTCCAAGCATCGCTGCATACGCCATACGCCCCATGATATAAGAACTATAAAGAGGCTCTTCCTTCAATGCCTGGCATGATACTATTAAATTTCCCCGTATCTGCTCCATTATTTCATGATTTTTCATAATTAATTCTCCTTTTCTCTCCGATGATAATTCGATCATATAATTACACATCATTATTAATTCTATTTTTAATAGTTAGCTTTAATCTTTTTGTCAAATTATCGAGATATGTATTATCATATAAATAATTCCCTGATAATTTGTAATATTTTTCCTGCTTTTCTCCGCCTTAGGCGGATTTTTAGCATATTTACATTTTACATACATTTTTTCCTGTAATAGTAGATCTCTATCCCATATCCTTATTATAACGAAATTTTATTCTTTGTCAACATTTAAAAAGAAATTTTTTTCTTTTTAACAACCTTGTCCACGTTGTGCAGTGAGCGTTCTCAAACTCTGATAAAGCTTTTATGAGCATAGATCCCGGCGGTTATTACCGGATACCCTAAGACCATTCCATTCGAATGATCGCAGCCCCATTGTCAGCTCCGATGGCTTTCCAGACAAATTCCCTTTTGATTGATTTTTGAGTTTCAAATCCTTATAGACAATAATGAAGGGCTGTCGTACTAAAAAATGTACGGCTGCCCTTTTTCAACTTGATATATAGCAATGATTAGTACAATTTTTCTAATACAGACGAGGAAGTTTTTTCATTATTAATACTGCATTGTTCAAAGTAACGCCGGTAATACTCTGTATATAGAAGATCGACCAAAAAGAGTTGGCTTATTTCAGCGGATGTAGAGCCACCCTGAAGTGGTCCCTCATTGGCTCCTGATAGGAGTGTAATATCAGAGTAGGAACTGAGAGGAGATTTTATAAATCTGGTAATGCAAATAATCTTTGCTTCTGCCTTCTTAGCAATTTGCGCAACATGTATGGTGTCCTTTGTAGCACCGGAATAGGAAAACAGTACGGCTACGTCTTCACTTGTCAAAGTGGAAGCTAACATGGCCTGCATATGGCTGTCTTGAATACAGAATACCTTATTCTCGATTCTTAAAAACTTATTCATAGCCTTCATCGCAGTTAGCATACTTGCTCCTACTCCAAAGAAATAGATCATTCTTGCTTCATGAAGCATATTAATCGCCCGATCCACATCCTCTTCACGAATCAGTGAAAAAGTTTCCATAAGCGCATTAATGTTAGTATTTAAAACTTTCTTCGATAGTTCACTGAAGGTATCGTCCATGGAGATGTTATTCCCCGTAAACTGATCCATTCCTTCCCGTCCTTCATTAATGCTTAGAGAAAGCACCATCTTAAATTCCTGATAGCCCTTTAGATCCATTGTCTTGCAAAAACGGAATACACTGGTATCTCCAACCTTACAAGCCTCTGCCAAATCAGTGATTGACATAAAAAGGACTGCTTTCGGATTGGAAAGAATAAAATCGGCTACCTTTTTCTCTGCTTTTGTCAGCTGGTTATAAGAGGATTTGATATTTGTAATAAAATCTTTCTTCATTCACTCACCTCACACAAATTTCTTTATCTTCACTATCAGGTAACATTTTATTACAATATATCATGAACAAAATATTTTTTCAATTAGATAAGTAAGAATTTTTTTCCTTTTTATCAATGATAACCGGGATCTTCTTTCTTGCTAGATACATTTCTTTTCTGTCCAGTTTCTCCAAAAGCTTCGGTCCTTCTTCAAATCAATGTAACATTTACAACAATCGGGCTTAAGCCGTTAAAGTGTACTTACTAACGTTCGCTGGACACACGCGCACAGTAAAAATGAACCTTCCAGGATAAGGCATCCTATGCCTAACCCGGAAGGTTCACTTTAGGTATGGCTATCCGTCCAGTCAAGTCATGTAAAATGACACAGTGCAGCAACGGAAAGCTTATAAGGAGTTATAGCTTTTATTTATTTTTTCAATACAGTCATAATGCTTATGAATCTCACGATATCCCTTATCCGGATCGTTATTTTCAAGAGCATGCAATATCTCCCAGTGCGTACGAAACAGTTCATTTTTCATTTCGGAGTCTGCACTAGCTAGGACATGTGTTATAAGATCCTGACATACGTTCGATAATGCCTGCATAATACCAATCATTAACTGATTACCGGAGGCTTCTAATAAGATATCGTGAAATTTCTTATCCAGTACCGCATCCTCAGGCGATCCCTCCTTCTCCATCTGAGTTAACAGCGTTTTCAACTGATCAATCAGATTCTCAGATATCTTTCCAGCTACATTCCGGAACATCTGGATTTCAATTGCACGACGTAATTGAATAATTTCATGATAATTTGTCTGTTTCATTAACAAAAACATATTTAAAGACTGCAATAAATTCTCACGGATATTACCGGACAGATAATTCCCGGAGCCTTGAATACTTTCAATCACTCCCATATTCTCCATAATTCTTAAGCCTTCTCTGACTGAGTAGCGTCCCACTCCGATCTCATCAGCAAGCTCCCGTTCCGTCGGTAGTTTTTGACCAATCCGCAATCTATCCTCCTGAAGTAACTGTTGCACATAATCGATTACCTTACGGTATTCCTTCCCTTCCATATGACAGTATCTCCTTATCTTTTTAGATATTCTGCGTAAATTATATCTTCTATCATCTAATAAATCCAGAAAAGAGTATCGCACCAAGCACCGTAACCAAGCCTGCGACAACAATGGACAGACTGCTGATCGCCTCTTCTGTATGTCCCAGTTCCATAGCCTTCGCTGTTCCAATCACATGTGAGGCAGTTCCGATTGCTACGCCTTTGGCTACCGGCTCTTCAATTTTCGCTAATTTAAACAAAATCTCTGCGGCTACATTACCGGTTATCCCCGAGATAATAATCGCTGCGATTGTAATGGATGAGATACCTCCCAATTCTTCAGAGATATTCATTCCAATTGCCGCCGTTACAGACTTCGGTAATAATGTGACATACTGAGTATGATTAAAACGAAACAATGTTGCAAATAGTAAAACACTTATTAGGCAGGCAAAAGATCCCGATACAATACCTGCAATGATTGCCACGCGATTCTGTCTTAACAGCTTTATTTTTTCATACATGGGGATAGCCAGACAGATGGTGGCGGGTGTAAGCAACAGACTTAGGAAGGATGCCCCTTCACTATAGTCAGAATAATCGATGTGGAAAATACAAAGTATCCCAATAACAAATAATACGGAAAGCAGCAATGGATTAAGTAAAGCATTATTATATTTTTTCTTAATGTATGTACCCAACACATATCCCACGAGACTTATCGTTATTCCAAAAAAAGGCGAATTACAGATCATTTCTTTCATCTTTTCTTCTAGCCTCCAGTCGTATCACGAATTGTGTTATTCTGCCCGATATCATCATTACCAGAAATGTAGTAAATACGCTGATTCCAATGATCTGGAAGCAGACAGACCCCATTGCTCTCCATGAATTCATTAAGCCTACGGACGCGGGAATCAACAGTATCGGCATAATGCCTGTCAGAAACTTTCCCGTGGCTTTAATCTGATCGATCCTTAAGATCCCTGTAATCAATGCAAAATAGAGCAGGATGATTCCATAGATACAGGCCGGAATGGGCAGTGGTACTATTGCCCTTAATATCTCACCCATTAATGTAATACCGCAAATAATCATCAGTTCTTTGACATACTTCATAAACTATTACCTCTCAAAATTGGTGTCACCTATTGGTAACACCAATTTTATAGGATTATGATTATTTTGTCAATCTCTTTATTAATCTCTCTTTCCTATGTCTGATATATTGTCTGATAATTTTCACTCCTTCTTGGCATAATATTTAAATAAGTATTTCATAATAAACTATCTTACCGATAAGGAGTGTATTCTATGTTAACAAACTCAAAAACAGATCACCCGACTACAAGAATCCCAAATAAATTAATCGATGAGAAATCCCCCTATCTTCTACAACATGCTTATAATCCCGTTAAGTGGTATCCCTGGGGAGAAGAAGCCTTTGAAAAGGCGAAGAAGGAGAATAAGCCAATCTTCTTAAGTATCGGTTATTCTACCTGTCATTGGTGCCATGTAATGGCTCACGAGTCCTTTGAGGATCAAGAGGTAGCAGATCTGCTAAATGAATCCTTTATCAGTATTAAGGTGGATAAGGAGGAGCGTCCGGACATCGATACTGTTTATATGACAATCTGTCAGGCAACGACGGGTCACGGAGGCTGGCCTCTTACCATCCTGATGACCCCGTATCAGAAGCCCTTTTATGCAGCCACTTATATTCCAAAGCATACCCAGTACGGTATCCTTGGTCTGATGGAGCTGCTCGATCAAATTGCAGTCAAATGGGCGAAAAACCCCTCCTCCATGCTTCGCACCGGTGATCAGATTGCTGATATCATGAAGCGTGAGTTCGAGGCTTCCTCGGACAGTGCAAAGGTAACCAAGGAGCTACTGGATCTGGCTGTCACTCAGTTTAATCAGAGCTTTGATCATGATTACGGCGGCTTTGGCAACGAGCCCAAATTCCCCACTCCTCATAATCTTATGTTTCTTCTTCGTTATGCCAAACTGGAGGCGGATGAAAAAGCATATTTTATGGTGGAAAATACCCTCATGCATATGTACCGTGGCGGAATCTACGATCATGTCGGTTATGGCTTTTCCCGTTATTCCACGGATGCCAGATGGCTGGTACCGCATTTTGAGAAGATGCTATATGATAATGCCTTGCTTGCTATCGTCTATACCGAAGCATATCAGTATGGGAAGAATCCCATCTACAAAGCGGTCGCAGAACAGATTCTAAAGTATATCAGCAGAGAAATGACCGACCCGGAGGGTGGCTTTTATTGTGCTCAGGACGCTGATATCGAAGGTGTGGAGGGTAAATAC
>JAEZLZ010000084.1 GCA_023415055.1 Bacillota bacterium
CTGCTGAGAATCTTATCCAATTTAATTCGTAGAAAAGTTGAGAATGAGTTAAATCAGAGTGGAGTGGAAGTGACTAGCTCACAAGCGAGGATTATTAGTTTTTTGTATCGTCAAACTCAATCTCGTAATGTATACCAAAGGGATATTGAGGATGAGTTTGATATACGAAGATCTACAGTGACGAACACGTTGCAGCTTCTGGAAAAGAACGGATATATCTCTAGAGTTAGTGTTGATGAGGATGCAAGGCTTAAGAAGCTTCTGCTTACCGAAAAAGGAAATGAGATTTATGAAGTATTACGAAAGAGTATTTTGGAAGTGGAAGGAGAACTAAACGACATATATTCGATAGAAGAATTAAAAGAATTGTTTTATTTGTTAGGTAAGTTATATGCGGCTCTAGAGGAGTAATATCTTGTGGATCATTCTGATTATTATAATAAGACAGGTAAAGCATGTAATCCTTGCTATGGCCTTTACTTGTGCAGCTTTTAGAATTTTGGATGGTTTTCGAGCATTTAGAACGAAAAATAACGACGAAAATAAAAGAAACGGCTGTTATGTTTAAGCTGGTTCTATTTTTTATAATTTAAGGAGAGTGATACAATGCTAAAACAATTACTAAAGAACGTAGGAGAATATAAGAAAGATACGATCCTGACTCCTATCCTTGTGATTCTTGAAGTAATGACAGAAGTCATTATTCCATTATTAATGGCAAAGATAGTGGATGTTGGTTTGGCCAATGGTGATATTAATTATGTAATTAAAATCGGGTTAATTATGCTCTTATCATCTTTCCTGGCACTCTATTTCGGAATGATATCCGGAAAGACCGCGGCAAAGGCAAGTACGGGCTTTGCAAAGAATCTAAGAAGGGCAATGTATGATAAAATACAGACCTATTCTTTTTCTAACATAGATAAATTCTCAACCTCAGGATTAGTTACTAGATTAACAACCGACGTTACAAACGTTCAAAACTCGTATCAGATGTGTATCAGAGTTTTGGTAAGGGCGCCGATCATGTTGATATCCGCATTGATTATGTCCTTTTATATCAATGCCGAGTTAGCTATGATTTTCTTGGGCGCCATTGTATTCTTAAGTGTCATCTTATATCTCATCATGACACGTGCTCATGTTTATTTTAAGCGTGCCTTTAAAAAATATGATGATTTGAATGCAAGTGTTCAAGAGAACCTCACCGGTATCCGTGTTGTGAAAGCCTATGTTAGAGAAGATCATGAAACCGATAAATTCCATAAGGCCTCCTATTCTATGTATCATGGCTTTCTTAGTGCTGAGAAATTATTACTTTTAAATACACCTGCTATGCAATTTACTATGTATACCTGTAATTTATTAATTTCCTGGCTTGGTGCGCACTTGATTCTTAGAGGCAGTATGGCAACAGGCGAACTAATGAGTTTGTTTACCTATACCGGCAATATCCTCACTAGCTTAATGATCTTATCCATGGTATTTGTTATGGTTGTTATGTCAAAAGCTTCTATGGAAAGAATTTATGAAGTACTAACTGAAGTGAGTATTTTAAGTAATGGAGCAGACCCTATTTACGAAGTGCCGGATGGCTCGATTGAATTTAAAAATGCCAGTTTTAGCTACAGCAATGATGAAAATAAACTGGTGCTCGAGAATATTAATCTTAAGATTAATGCAGGAGAAACCATCGGCATTATAGGTGGTACCGGTAGTGCAAAAAGCAGCTTGGTGCAGTTGATTCCAAGACTTTATGATACTACAAAAGGTTCTGTAGAAGTTGGTGGTATTAATGTAAAGAGCTATGATATGGATACCCTACGAAATGAAGTGTCCATGGTGTTGCAAAAGAATGTATTGTTCTCCGGTACCATCAAGGAAAATCTACGTTGGGGAAATAAGCATGCCACGGAGGAAGAAATCAGAAAGGCATGTGAGCAGGCACAGGCAAAGGAATTCATAGAGACTTTTCCGAAACAGTATGATACCTATATTGAGCAGGGCGGTACCAATGTATCTGGGGGACAGAAGCAGAGACTTTGTATTGCCAGAGCATTACTGAAGAAGCCTAAGATTCTAATCCTTGATGATTCCACCAGTGCAATAGATACAAAGACAGATGCTAAAATCAGAAAAGCGTTGAAAGAAGAAATTCCCGGAATAACGAAGCTTATCATAGCCCAAAGAATTTCTTCCATTGAAAATGCAGATAAGATCATTGTAATTAATGATGGAAAAATAGATGGCTTTGGTACCCATAAGGAACTTCTGGTTAACAACAACATCTACCGAGAGGTATATTTATCACAAACGAAAGGAGCTGGCGAGGAAGATGAGCAATGAGATAAAGGAAAAAAATAATACGAATAAATTGCCAAAGAAAAAATTAAATAAAGACAGTATAAAGGTATTGAAGCGTCTATTAATATATATCGTGAAAGCGAATAAGATAAAAAGTATCGGTGTTGTTATCTTTATTATTACCAGTTCCCTTGTCAATGTGGCAGGAACAATATTTATTAAGAATGTAATTGATGATTATGTCGTTCCCTATCTGAATCAAGATTTGGTGAATTACAAACCATTGCTGGATGCAATCATTGTTATGGCTTTGATTTATATGATAGGTGTTTTTTCTACCTTTATATATAATCGTATTATGGTCTACATCACGCAAGGAACTCTGAAAAGGTTTCGAGATGATATGTTCGCACATATGGAGAAATTACCGCTCAGATTCTTTGACACCAATCCTCATGGGGAGATTATGAGTCTGTACACCAATGATGTGGATACGCTGAGACAAATGATATCCCAAAGTATTCCGCAGTTATTGTCCTCCGTGATTACGATTGTAACAGTATTGATTTCTATGATTGCTCTCAGCATTCCGCTGACTTTGATTGCGCTTCTTATGGTAGTTGTGATGTTTACTATCGCAAAAAAGATCGGCGGCATGAGTGCGATTAACTTTAGAATACAACAAAAATCCATCGGTACGTTAAATGGTTATATTGAAGAAATGATAGAAGGGCAAAAGGTTGTAAAGGTTTTCTGCTATGAAGAAGAAGCGCGCCAGAGATTTAATAAAGTAAATGAGGAATTATTTGAAAGTGCAAATAATGCTAATAAATATGCCAATATAATGATGCCTGTCATGGGTAATATCGGATATATAAACTATGTTCTTACTGCAATCATAGGTGCGGCATTAGCAATCTATGGCTTTAACGGCTTTACGATCGGTGGTTTAGCAGCATTCTTGCAATTAACTAGAATGTTCAATCAGCCGGTATCACAGATCTCTCAGCAATTTAATTCAATTGTTATGGCACTTGCAGGTGCGGAGCGAATATATAGATTATTGGATGCCCAGCCTGAACTAGACGAAGGCTATGTGAAATTGGTCAATGCCAAGGAGGATAAAGAGGGCAACCTTACGGAAGTGAAGGAAAGAACAGGTATCTGGGCATGGAAACATCCTCATTCTGATGGGACGGTAACTTACATCAGATTACTGGGGGATGTTGTATTTGATAAGGTTGACTTTGGCTATAACGACGATAAAATAGTACTTCATGATATCGAGGTCTATGCAAGACCCGGTGAAAAGGTTGCCTTTGTTGGAGCCACTGGTGCCGGTAAAACTACCATTACAAATCTAATTAACCGTTTCTATGATATTCAGGATGGTAAGATACGATACGATGGCATTAATATCAATAAGATTAAGAAGGATGATTTAAGAAGAAGCTTAGGTATTGTTCTCCAGGATACTCATTTATTCACCGGTACGGTAGCGGATAATATCCGTTACGGAAAGCTGGGTGCTACAGATCAGGAAGTTTTTGAGGCAGCGAAGCTTGCCAATGCAGATCAATTTATCAAACATTTACCTCAGGGATATGATACAATGCTGACCGGAGACGGGGCAAACCTATCTCAGGGACAACGCCAATTGATCTCCATCGCTAGAGCTGCCATAGCAGATCCTCCCGTATTAATCCTTGATGAAGCAACCTCGAGCATTGATACCAGAACGGAGGCGTTGGTGCAGGAGGGTATGGATAAACTCATGGAGGGAAGGACCGTATTTGTTATCGCCCATCGCTTATCAACCATTAAAAATTCCGATGTTATTATGGTATTGGAGCAGGGTAGAATTATTGAGCGCGGTAATCATGATACTTTAATTAAGGAAAAGGGGAAATATTATCAATTATACACCGGAGGACTTGAGTTAGAATAAAGCGGATACCAGTTTTAAAGCTTTAAAAAACAGCCGCTGCATAACCGATAGGAGTATTCATACAGTGAAATCACTTTTATCGGTTATGTAACGGCTATCCTTCTATTTAAAGGAATGCTGTTAAGCTGCGAAAGAAAGTGATCGGGGAGATGATATCTGCTTCGCGAGGCGAATTTAAATGCAGAAATCATATGTTACTGTGAACGGAGTGAACAGTAACATGAGTTTTAGTTAGGAGATAAATTTTGAAATTGTAATATTGATATATCTCGACTTTTTGTGTATGATATGATAAGGTAATACAAACATTTTGAATTTATATCTGATATTACTAATAAAATAAAGAGAAGGTGAAGCCAATCCTATGCATAATTATATTGTAACCTTTTGCAATGAAATACATTTTCCGGAAGAAGCAATACAAGAATTACTACGAAATTATAATGAATTAAAAACAAAGGAAAATTACTTCAATCAATTTAATGAGCTAGTAGAAGCCTTTAAACAGTACAATAGAAAAGACAAGAATGATATTTTTTCGAAGCTGGATGAAATCGCCAAGCTGTCAGGCCTACATAACTATTCCGTTCATATGCTATATTTAATTGCTTTATCCATTTATACGAAAAAATTATATGAAGAGAAGAACATTTCATTAGAGATTTATCTTGATTCTATGTCAGATTTAAGAGCGAAATTGATGGAATGTAAGGAACTACATGGAGTGTGGGGGACATGTGTTGGTTGGTGGGAGATCGATTTATTCAATCTAGGCTTAATTGCCTTAGGACGTCTGCAATTTGAATTAATCCCATATCAAGGAGAATATACAAGCGGTATCCATAGTCTAAAGCAAGGTGATATCGTGATAAATGTTCATATACCTTCCCTTGGACCTTTGCTATATGACGATTGCAAAGCATCATTTAAAAAGGCTGCCTTTTATTTTAAGGATTATTTTAAAGACAAGCCAGTTGTGTTTGTATGCCATTCATGGCTTCTTTACCCAGAACATAGGGAGTTTTTACCTACTAATTCCAATATTTTAAAATTCATGTCATTCTTTGATATTACATCCTCTGAAATAAGTGAGAATAAATCAGATTTATGGAGAATCTTCTACAAGGATTGGGAGAAGGAACCGAAAGACTTACCAAGGAACACATCAATACAAAGGGCCTATGCAGATTGGCTTATGCAGGGTAATAGTATTGGAACAGGGAGCGGCGTGCTTTTTTATGAGGACTAATTACAAATAGCAGAGAAAGTTGTATCACTGCATATATTAAGGATATGCCCCGCAATAAAGACGGATATCATGCGAAGTCTTTATTAAGGGGCATATTATATTTATTTACTATATAGTTCAGGTGGCATAAGTTTTGACACCCTAACCATACACATATTTTCACTTTAAATATCTGACTTATAACTCTCGAATCATATAGTCATAAAATACTTTATGTCCTGTATTAAGCATCTCCACAAACTTTTCAAAGCCTAATTTGTAAGTAGATGTATCTATATTAATTTTGCCTGCATAGCTCTGGATCGAAGTCAACAATAACAATTTATATTCCACTTTATCATTTTCTACACATTTATCATTTTCTACAAGGTCTAAAACCCCGTAATTGTAAGGGTTTTTAAAGCTTTTAATTTTATAGGCAGAATAATGTAAAGCATAAGAAATTGCTTTATATACTTTCGTGATTAGCCATGATACGATTTAGCTACCAAAAACAAGGAGGTATTTTTTATGAAAAAAAGATTTATTTCAAGCATTCTCGTGATTGCTATGATAGCTTCTTTATTCGCAGGCTGCAGTAACAGTAAATCATCAGAAACAAGTAAGGCGGACCCGACCGAAGCTCCCAAGACAGAAGCGACAACGGACGAAACAACACCAACAGAAGAAAGTACATATGGAGATACCGGTGGATTAACATTACCATTAGTAGATGAACCAACAACAGTAACATGGATGCTGCAAAGCACCGTACAAGGACTAAATGACAAAGACGTTATAAAAGAAATTGAAAAAAGAACAGGCATTAAACTTGATATTTTAAGTTATCCAGCTGCTAGTTATGCGGATAAGCTCAATATAACGTTGGCATCCGGAAGCCTTCCTGACATTATAACAGGAAGTTCATTCTCTGAAGTTAACAAGCTGGGTGGACAAGGCGCATTTGTTGCAATTAATGAATATCTGGATAAGCTACCCAATTTCAAAAGTTTATATGTAGATAATGAAGAAAACAATTGGGTTATGAAATCCTACTCAGATGACAAGAACAATATCTATACCTGGCCGATCTATGGTTTGAATAGAGATGTAAACCATGGATTTATGTATCGTAAAGATATTCTTGATAAGAATGGAATTAAGGAATGGACCAATACCGATGAATTCTATCAAGTACTAAAGCAATTAAAGGAGATATATCCTGATTCAACACCCTATGTTTCTAAAACTCAAGACCAAATATTTAAAGATTGGGGATATGGCTGGGGTATTAGTGGAGAAAGCTATCCGATGATCTATGATGAAGCATCTGCAACCTGGAAATTAGCTACAATTCAACCTCAATTTAAAGATATGATTGATTTTATGAAGAAGCTTTATAATGAGGGATTATTAGATCCGGAATTTGTAACAGACACAGCGGCATCCTGGACTGCGAAGATGACATCTGAGAATGGTGCGTTTGTAACCTTTGACTGGATCGGAAGACTCGATATGTTCTACGAGCAAGTAAAAGAAGCTATTCCTGATTATAATTTAAGATATGCAAATCCAGTTGGACCAACCGGTCATGTCCGCAGCTTATCTAAAGTTTTAAATTTTGGTACAGCAGTTGCAAAAGGCAAGAATGAAGAAGCGGCACTTAAGTTACTTGATTACTTAACTAGTCCTTCCGGCAGTGAATTAATTACATTAGGTATTGAAGGTACACATTATACCATAGATGCCAACGGTAAGGTAACCTATCCTAATATTACCGATGTTGAGAAAATTGAAATCACTACATTGGAAGAAAGATATGGTGCTTGGGTTGAAGGTATGTATGTAAAGGTTGATCCGAGAAGTACATATTTTAACTACACTGAGAAAGAACAGGAAGCACAGGATAAAATTAATAAAGATATGTTGTATGAGGCAATGGATCCTCTGTTAAAGTTTACGGATGATGAAACCTCTGAAATGGTTGAGCTCACAACAGTACTACAAAAAGCAGGTGTTGAATTTGCTGTGCAATATGTTCTTGATAAAAATTACGGGGATGCACAGTGGAATGAATGGTTAAGTAATGCACAGACATTAAACGCATCAAAGCTGGAAGAAATCTATAATGCTGCACAAGCAAGATATAATGCCAATTAAGACTAATTAATCGAGGAATTGAGAGAAAAGTACTTATACTTCAGAGTATTATGCTTTTCTCTTAGTTCTTTCCTACCGGAGGATATGATTTATTTGAGATCTCTCAAAGCGGCATCATGTTAGACTTCTTTCAGGTATAGTTTGAGATGGCGCAGAGCACCATCATGGAGGTAAAGTATGGATAATGTTTCTTCAAATTATATAGCAAATCAGGGAAAAAGAGATTCTAAATTAAAGAAAACCTTTCATCATATAAAAAAAGACCGACAACTTTTAATAATATTCTTACCCTGTGCTCTGTTTTATGCAATATTTCGATATGGGCCAATGTTTGGATTGGTCATGTCTTTTCAGGATTATGGAATCTTTCTTGGCTATTTAAAAAGTCCCTTCGTGGGCTTAAAGCATTTTATTAAATTCTTTAACAGTCCTGATTTCCTATTATTATTCAAAAACACATTTTTATTAGGATTATATACATTACTTTGGACATTTCCATTTCCAATTTTATTTTCTATTTTCTTAAATGAGATTCGAAATGCCAAATTCAAAAAATCAATACAAACGTTAAGCTTTTTGCCCTCTTTTCTATCCGTCGTTATCGTAAGTAGTATGGCTATTGACTTTCTTTCGCCAAGTCGAGGAATTATTAATACCATTATATCGGCGCTCGGATTTGAACCCAAATATTTCATCGTTGATCCTAAATGGTTTAGAACCATATTCATCACTACTGAAATATGGAGTACCATGGGTTATAATGCGATCATTTATCTGGCAGCCATCGCCGGCGTAGATCCGGCATTATATGAAGCGGCTAGAGTGGACGGATGTAGTAGAATAAGAGCTATCTGGTATATCACCCTTCCAAGTATATTACCGACAATAGCTACAATGTTTATCTTAAAGTCAGGAAGCATGTTCACCATTGGGTATGAAAAGGTTTTATTACTGTATACTCCAACTACATATAAAGTGGCAGATGTTTTTTCAACCTATGTATATAGAAAAGGTTTGTTAGAATCAAATTATAGCTACGCTGCAGCAGTAGGACTTTTTGAATCATTCGTTGCGTTGACATTACTGATAATTTCAAACAAAATGAGTAAAAAATTAACGGATCAAAGCTTATGGTAGCAGGAGGGGATGTACATGAATAAGAAAATATCTTTATTTGATATTGTGAATGGGATTGTAATGCTAATTATTGGTGTTATCATACTTTATCCTATTATCTATGTTGTTTCGGTATCTTTTAGTGATACCGTCTATATCGTACAAAATAAAGTCACTATTTTTCCGAAGGGCTTTAATTTAGAAGCATATAAGATGATTTTAGAGGATAATAGGATACCGAGATCGTACCTTAACACAGTTATTTATACAGCAGTAGGAACCTTTGTAAATTTGCTGATGACAGCAATGGGTGCATATCCTCTAGCCAAAAAGGGCTTTTTCGGTAGGAAGTTTTTCGTCACAGCAATTGCTATCACCATGTTCTTCAGTGGCGGTATGATTCCTACATTCATTATTGTTCAGAAACTTGGCTTAATCAATAGTATGTGGTCTTTGGTTATCCCCAATGCGATATGGACAACGCAGCTTTTAATATTAAAAAGCTTTTATGAATCAATTTCCCCAAGCTTATATGAAGCAGCGATTGTGGATGGCGCATCGGAGTATAGAATTTTATTTCAAATCATTATACCCTTATCCAAGCCTGCACTAGCATCTCTGGCGTTATTCTACTTTATGGGGCATTGGAATAGCTACTTCTTACCTTTGATTTACTTAAATGATTTAGATAAATTACCACTTCAAGTTATATTAAGAGATATGCTTATCGATAATACAGCTAGTAATCCTAATCTGATGACAGCATCAAAACTGACCCCGGAGGCTCTGAAGAATGCCACCATCTTTATTTCGATGATACCTGTTTTGATGATCTATCCTTTCGTACAAAAGTACTTTGCAAAGGGAATTATGTTAGGTTCGGTGAAGGGTTAATAATCACATTTCCATAGGAGGCAGGACACATGAATATTCTAGTTACAATTCCGAAAGGTGCCATGAGAGATACCTTTATTACGGAGGATGTTGCAAATCGAATTAACTCTATGGGTAAGATTGTATGGAATGATACAGAATTAAATTGGTCTTCGGAAGAATTACAAGATAGATTAAAAGATATTGATGTTTGCATCTGTGGATGGGGAAGCTCCGTGTTTAATGACATTGCTCTACGGCATGCGAACCGTTTAAAAATCGTGGCACATACCGGTGGATCTGCTTCAAATTTCATTACAAAAGAGTTATTTGATAAAGGAATCAAGGTTGTTAGTGGAAATTGGTTCTTTGCTCAGTCACTAGCAGAAGGAACCTTAGCCTATATGCTAAGCTCATTACGAGATATTCCTCATTATAATACCGAGGTACAGGAAGGCAGATGGCGTAAAGATGATTTCTATAATGAAGGAATCATTGACCAAACAGTGGGCTTCATTGGTTTTGGTATGACAGCTCAGATCTTGGCTACTATGCTTAAACCATTCAATGTTAAGATTAAAGTTTATTCTGAACATAGGACAGATGAAATATATCAGAAATTTGGAGTAGTAAGAGCTTCACTGGAAGAGATAATCACCACATGTAAAATCATATCAATCCATATGGCGCAAAGAGAAGATACCTACCACTTAATTGATCGAGAGCTCCTTAATAAAATTCCGGATGGAAGTATTCTCATTAATACTTCACGAGGGAGTCTGATTGATGAAGAGGCACTAGCGGATGAACTATCAACCGGTAGATTTAAAGCGGTTCTTGATGTATATGAAATTGAACCATTGCCAAAAGAGAGCAGGCTAAGAGGATTACAGAATGTGATTTTAATCCCGCATATGGGAGGGCCAACCGTTGATAGACGTAAAAGCTGCACTCATGGTATTTTGGATGATATAGAAAGATTTAACAAAGGTGATGAGCTGATACATGAACTAAACATGGAATATATAAGCAGAATGACTAGATAATAAACAAAATAAATATTTAAATTTGACTATTATAAACATATCAGTTAATATAGTGACTATGGAATAATACTAAAACTAGGTAGGTTATAATATGAAAAATAAAGTGTTTAATAAAACATTACTTAAGATATTTATGGTCTTATTGCTTGCTATTTCGATCATGTTTGTTTCAAACTACTATATTTATAAAAGCTCCATGAATGCAATGTTTGAACAGGCAGAAATAAATAATCAACTTGTCGTGAATGGTATTATCCAATCATTTGAGGAAAGATTTAAAGAAATTAATGATATTATATTTACTGTTGAATCATTACCCTATAATTTATATGATTCAAGTGGACATGACAATATCAATATGAATAATGCTTATCTTTTAATGAAAAATGTGAAACCTATTATTTCACAGGATTACATATATGACTTCTTAATTTACTTTAAAAATTCAGATTTGGTTTTAACGTTAGGCGGAACGGAAAGCTTTAACAGTATATTTACAAAAAAGTATAAGAACAACAAATATGCTCCTGAATATTGGAAAAACTTTGCTGTTACAAGCCATCCTATGAAAATTATACCATCGGATTATTACCAAGATGAATGGTCTTCCAACGGAACAAATAAAAATCTATTGGCGGTTGTAGCATCAAATCAAACGAATTATTCTATGGGTAATATTGTTATTTTTGTGGATATGACAAAGCTATACGCAAAAGTAAATGAAAGTACAATGATGCCCGGTACTTCGCTGATTGTACTGGATAAGGATAAAAATGTAATCATTAATACAGATAGCGATAATGACCTGGAAAATATGGAAAGTATTTTTTTTAATTCCAGTAATAACACCACGATTCAAAAAGGAGATTACAATTACCATCTGGTGAAGTCGGATTATAATTCCTTTACGTATATTAATAAAGTCCCCCATGGCTATGAAAGCTATCTTTCTACCATTCGATATAATAAAATAATTCTGTTTGTAACGACAATCATCGGAGTAATTATATCGGTCCTTCTTAGTCTCTATATCTACAGTCCGGTAAAAAAGATTTTATGGTTGGTAGGTATGAAAGAGGAAAACAAGAATCAGAATAATTATAAGTATATTTATAATAGCATTGAAAAAATGCAGATGGAGAATAAGTTAATCAGCAATAAGATGGACAATGTGAAAGAAGAGGTAATGAGAAGTATATTCTTTAGAATGATTGATGATATAACATTTTATAAGGATATGAAAGATCAAATTGATACCTACTTTAAAGCGATATTTTTTACAAGGCAGTTTCTAATGGTTGGGTTTGATCTCTTAAATGCAAACATATTGAAAAATTTGGCCGATGATAGTTTACATATAATGCCGGATAAAATCAAGAAGGAAATTGAAGTTTCACTAGAGAAGATAGGAAATGGAAAATGTTCTGTTGCTGTATTTTATATGGAAAATATGCAGCTGGTTGCTTTAGTAGGTGTAAATGAACAAATAAAAAGGTCAAAATTATTAAGTGATATTGAAGGGGTAAAAGATCAACTCCAAAAGACGATCTTATCAAACTATACAGTTTTAGTTGCGGTAAGTAAGTTTTATACGGAACCTCAGAGCTGTAAAGAAGCTTTTGAAGAAATCAAGATGTGTTTTGCCTATAGAACAATTAAAAATACAAAAACATTAATCGATTTGGAGAAAAATGAATATAGTTATGATGTTTATTTGCCTCTTAACTTTGATGAAAAATTGTCTAATTATGTTTTAAGTGCAAATGCAAGTGAAAGCATAAAGCTTATTAAGCAAGTCATTGATACAAATGTCTCGAATAATGTAAGTAATATTAAGTTCAAATACATTGTTGATAATATATTTAATAACTTGGTCAATACTTTAGTTTATTTAAATGTTGATCGAGAAGAATTATTGTCTACGGAAAGAGAGTTTCGAAGTGTTATAAAGAACTACTTAAATAACCCCGAAAAAATCAGTGAATATTTTGAACACTTAGTCGAGATTACAACGAAAAAAGTCCACTCCGCAAATCAAAGTAAATTAGATAAGGATTTATTATTGCAATATATTAATATACATTATGCGGAAAATCTTTATTTAGACAAAATCGCAGAAGTATTTAATACAACACCTAAATATTTTTCTAACTTTTTCAAAAAGGCATTTGGTATTAATTTTGTCGAATATTTGAACAAGATAAGAATATCTCATGCAAAGGATCTGCTTGAAAGTTCAGAGATTACTGTGAATGAGATAGGGGAACGAGTAGGATATCTAAATCCGAGTACTTTTACAAGTACATTTAAGAAATATTGTGGTATAACTCCGTCTGAGTTTCGAAAGCAGATGAAAGGAAGCAACCTTCCCCCGGACCAATCAAGGTTAAAATAAGAAAAGCTTTCCTACTTCATATAATTCAAGCAAGGGATTGAGCATAGCATATGAGAGAACGTAATTCACAGAAATCAAAAGAAGATATCCTGGCAGCAGCAGAGATTCTTTTTGCTCAAAAGGGTATCTATGGCACCAGGGTCGATGAAATCGCGAAGGAAGCTAATATTAACAAACGTATGATTTATGAGTACTTTGGCAGCAAAGAGGAATTATATAAAGCGGTTTTAATCAATGTATATGGTAGGCTTGGCAGTCTGGAGCTGGGTGTTTTATCGGATATGAGCAGTCCGGTTGATGCAATTAAAAAGCTAATTCAGATGTATTTCATATTTTTGAAAAATAATCTATCCTATGTTAGTCTTTTACAATGGGAGAACCTGAACAAAGGAAAATATATTCAAGATACGGAAGTGAAGGGCTTAAAGGACCCAACATTAGATCTGTTAAGACAGATTATGAATAAGGGAATAGCGGAAGGAACCTTTAAGTCAGACGTGGATACGGAAGAGGTAATTGTTTCCTTATTAACCTATTGCTTTTCTTATTACTCAAATCGGTATACATTATCCAAACTTTTGTCAAAAAAGCTGGATGATAATGAAAATATTAATAAACGAATTGATCATGTAACCTCCATGTTCTTATCCTATTTATGTAAATAATGATCCTTATTGATAAATTTATTCGGCTGAATTTTTTTACATAAAAGTAACTAAACAGTTACTTACATAGGTAGACTTGGTGATAAGAATTGAAATTAAGTAAAAAAATGAAATGAGGAAGATTTATGTGGAATGAGGAATTATTGGATTTAAAATTGTCAGAGCCGTCGATGAAGTTGATTGAAGATATGTCTAAAATTAATGGGGACATATTGATACTTGGAGCTGGAGGTAAGATGGGGCCTTCTCTGGCACTACTTGCAAAAAATGCGATAAAAGCAGCAAACGGAAATAATAAAGTAATTGCGGTATCGCGTTTTACAGATCCGGTTGTCATTAAATTAATGAAGGATAATGAAATTGAAACAATCAGTGAAGATCTTTTGAAACCCGGCGCATTTGACCGTTTGCCGGAGGTTGCAAATGTTATCTATATGGCAGGACGTAAGTTTGGTACAGATGGGCAGGAGGCTCTGACCTGGGCTATGAATGCATGGCTTCCTACTCTTGTTGCAGAGAAATATAAGAAATCAAAAATTGTAGTATTTTCATCCGGGAATATCTATCCGATGATGCCGGTATACTCCGGAGCTACAGAGAATATGAAACCGGCACCAATCGGTGATTATGCTATGTCCTGTCTCGCACGTGAGAGAATGTTTGAATATGGCTCTATGGAATATGGAACAGAAGTTTTTATCTACCGACTTAATTATGCTGTAGACTTAAGATACGGAGTACTTCATGATCTTGCTGTTAGTATAATGGAAGGAAAACCGATTAGTCTTGCAACGACATGCTTTAACTGCATCTGGCAAGGAGATGCGAATGAAATGGCATTGCGTGCATTATTACATGCAGGAAATCCGGCAGTAACAATGAATATAACCGGCCCGGAGACAGTATCGGTCAGACATGCAGCGATAGAGCTTGGTAAATTACTCGGTAAAGAGCCAATCTTTGAAGGGCAGGAAGCAGAAAATGCATTCCTGAATAATTCCGGAAAAGCGATGGAAGCCTTTGGCTATCCCAGTATATCTTTCAAAACTTTGCTGCGCTGGCAGGCAGAATGGATCATGGATGGTGGGCGCTCCTTAGGGAAACCAACTCATTTTGAAGAAAGAAAGGGGAGTTTTTAATGAATCGACATGAAAAAGCGTTGTTAAAATTTGCAAAAGGTACCTTCATACCGGCACATCCCTTAGCGCTAACGTCTTCTAGAAAGTTGGACGAAAAAAAGCAGAGAATGCTGACCCGATATTATCTCAATGCAGGTGTGGGTGGATTAGCAGTTGCTGTACATACAACTCAATTTGAGATCAGAGATCCTGAGATCGGTTTGTTTGAGCCGGTGTTAAAATTAGCAGTGGAGGAGATAGAAGCATTTGAACATGAGACAGGTAAGACAATTGTTCGAATTGCAGGGGTATGTGGTCCGATAGACCAGGCAGTGGAGGAAGCGAAAATCGCCCTAAGATTGGGATATGATGCTGTTCTGTTAAGTCCGGGAGGCTTGAACCATCTGTCGGAGGAAGAACTGCTGAAACGTAGTAAAGCGGTTGCAGATATTATACCGGTGATAGGATTCTATCTTCAGAATAGCGTTGGAGGCAGAGCCTTTACCTACGATTACTGGCAGAAGTTCTGTGAAATTGATCATGTCATTGGAATTAAAAGCGCACCTTTTAACCGTTATCAAACCTTGGATGTTGTGAGGGCAGCAACTTTTTCAACCAGAGCAGATCAAATTGCACTGTATACCGGTAATGATGATAATATTGTTCTAGACCTATTAACAAAATACAAATTTACTATCGATGGAAAAACCTATGAAAAAGGCTTTGTGGGAGGATTACTAGGGCACTGGTCAGTATGGACCAATACTGCAGTTAAAATGTTTGCGATGCTAAAGAGCAGATCAAAGGACGAGTATATTAAGGCGGATCTGCTAACACTTGCCATGGAAGTGACGGATTGTAATTCAGCGTTCTTTGATACCGCAAATGGATTCAAAGGCTGTATCGCTGGTCTTCACCATGTATTAAAAAGACAAGGGCTAATGGACGGAATCTGGTGTCTGAATGAGGAGGAAACTCTATCACCCGGGCAGATGGAAGAAATTGAGCGAGTATACAGATTATATCCCCATCTGAATGATGACGAATTCGTTAAAGATAATTGGAAGGATTGGATCTAGAGAAGACGTAAGGGATCAAAGGAGGATATTCAATGAATATCAGTGATCTGAAGGAAAAGGTTCTTGCCGCGATTGATGCAAATCGTGATGGAATAATTCAAATTGGTGAAACAATCTTAAATCAACCGGAGATGGGATATAAGGAAGTAAAAACAGCTGGTCTCGTCAAGGATATTTTTGAGGCGCTTGGGTTAGAGTATGAAGCTTCTTTAGCCATTACAGGCATGAAAGCGAGCTTAAAAGGACGAAGCAGTAAAATAAAGGTGGCAGTAATCGGTGAAATGGATGCAGTGGTTTGTCCTCTGCATCCAAAGGCTGATGTCATTACCGGAGCATCTCATTCCTGTGGCCACAATGCACAAATTGCAGCAATGCTTGGTGTTGCTTATGGACTGGTGCAGAGCGGTATCATGACTGAATTGGACGGAGATGTGGCATTTATGGCAGTTCCGGCAGAAGAGTTTGTAGAGCTGGAATACAGAGAGCATCTGAAGAATGATCATAGAATTGAGTTTTTTAGTGGTAAGCAAGAATTAATAAGAATAGGAGCATTTGATGATATCGATATGGCAATGATGGTCCATTCCCATGGCGGAATAACCGATCGAAAGGCTTTTGTTCATGGAGGCGGATCAGGATTTGTTGGTAAAACAGTAAGGTTTACAGGACGGGAAGCACATGCCGGAGGAGCACCTCATGAAGGGATTAATGCATTGAATGCCGCAATGATGGCAATCATGGGGATCCATGCTCAACGAGAAATGTTTAAAGATAAGGATGGCATTCGCGTACACCCCATAATTACAAAGGGTGGAGATCTTGTTAACATTGTTCCGGCAGATACTCGGATGGAGACTTATGTTAGAGGGAAACGCGTAGAGGCGATACTGGAAGCAAACAGAATGGTGAATAGAGCGATAGAAGCAGGCGCTTATTGTGTTGGAGCAGATGTTTTCATAAATGAAATTCCAGGGTATTTGCCACTAAAGCAAAATACTGAGCTTGGAGAATTGTTTGCAAATAATGTGGGCTGCTTCATAGGAAATGAGAATGTTGTTCGTAACGTTGATATGTTTGGTTCCACGGATATGGGAGATTTAAGTGCCATCATGCCTGTGATACAGCCTACGATGGGAGGATTTCAAGGTCAGGCTCACAGCAAGGAATTTCAAATCGTAGATAAAGAAGCAGCTTATATTCTACCTGCTAAGGCGATGGCTATGACCATAATCGATCTTCTTGCCAACGATGCTGGGGAAGGAATAGGAATCAAGGATAGTTTCGTACCGGTGTATTCAAAAGAAGCGTATTTAAAGTTATGGGAAGAGCTTTTAAAATAGTAATACATCAAAGGAGAGTTGGGTTATGATTAAGTATGATGTAATTGTAGTCGGTGGCGGTATTTCCGGAGTCATGTCAGCGATTACTGCAGCAAGAAACGGCGCAAAGACCTTGGTAATTGAGCAGTATGGTTTTGTGGGTGGTATGTTGACTGCTGCCGGTGTTGGACCAATGATGACCTACCATGTGGAGGATAGACAGATAATAAAGGGACGAACCGGAGAACTGATTGACCGATTAGTTGAAAAGAAAAAATCACCGGGGCATGTACCGGATACCATTGGGTATACCTACACAGTTACGCCTTTTGATGCCGAAGGTATGAAACATGAATTGGAGCTTATGCTTCTTGAGAGCGGAGCTGATGTCCTTTATCATACGATGTTGTCCGGAGTAAACGTATCCGAGGGGAGGATAGAGAGCTTACTGATTAGTAATAAATCAGGGCTAAGTGTGATAAGTGCTGAGGTATATATTGATGCAACCGGTGATGGTGATCTATCGGCGTGGGCCGGCGTGGATTTTACGAAGGGAAGAGAAGCAGATGGAGCTTGTCAGCCTATGACCATGAATATGAAGATGTCAAATGTAGACATTGAGGCAGTGAAAGCATTTGTTAAGGAGAAGCCGGAGGAGTTCCCGTATCTGAAGGGGAATACCGGGATAGTTGACACGGCACCTACTCTATCAATCAGTGGATATGAGAAAATGGTTGCGAAAGGCAAAGAAAATGGAACACTTGATTTTAATGCCGAAGCAATCCTATTTTTTGAAACGAATAACCCTGGGGAAGTCATTGTGAATACAACAAGAATCAGAGGGCTTGATTCTACCGATCCGTGGGATCTGACCAAAGCGGAAATTGAAGGGCGAAGACAAGTGCGCAGCCTTGATAAATTTTTACATACAGAGGTCAGAGGATTTGAAAGGGCAGTACTTTTAAGCACAGGTCCGAATATTGGCGTGAGAGGATCACGTCAGATAAAAGGATTGTATACATTAACCTTAGAGGATATTGTATCGTCAAAGATCTTTGACGATGTTGTAGCACATGGAGGATATCCGGTTGATGTTCACCATCCGGATGGGAATGGAGAGGTGGTGAAAGAAGAGGATAATATTAAAAAGGGTACTATGTATAACGTTCCCTATCGATGCCTGGTGAATAATCAGGTAACCAATTTAATCACTGTCGGAAGATGTATATCCGCAAGCTTTGAGGCACAAGGTGCCATAAGAACAACACCGATAGTAGGTGCTATTGCAGAAGCAGGAGGGGCAGCAGCATATCTTTCGGCAAAAAACGGACAAAAAACAAGTGATATTAATATAAATGAAATGCAGGATATTTTAATAAAAGAAGGTGCATTTCTGGAGCGTAGGATAAATTGAATTATCAGCGGATCTGCCTATCCATTTTTATAGGCAGAGATCCGCGCTGACCGGGTAATGGTCGGATAAATATACACCTTGATTATAGTCATCCCAGAGGGTCAGCTGATTACACGAAATATTGCTTTGAGCAATAATATAGTCTATTTTTACCGGTATGGGAAGTCTTCCAAAATCATGAAAGGTACCGTGGATGCTACTGGTTATGTCGCAGAGGTTAGGATATTCCTTAAGCGGCTGCAGCTCAGGAGAGTCAGGATATGCATTCAGATCTCCGATTAGGATGGAGGGAGCCTGAACAATGGATCTTTCGTCGTTGTCTTGCTCCTTCATGTGTCTTAATATCTGTTCGAGACCTAAAGCTCTTGCTTCGCTGCCGATATGATCAAGATGGGTATTATAGATTCGCACCACTTTGTTAGACTCTAATTCCTGAAATAAAGCCACAGTACATACTCTTGGACAATCACTCTGGTTAGAATAACGAGAACCCGGGACATATGGAGTCTCTGACAACCAGAATACCTCCAGCTGTATCAGGTTATACTTTGATTTATGATATGCTATGCTTGTCTGCTCGTTCTTAAGCTGCGCATCTCTTCCGCAGCCGATCACATAATAATCAGTAAGTGCTTCCTTAAGCCATTCCGCTACATGGGGCAGAACCTCCTGAAAGCAGATAATGTCAGGACACTCCTTATGAATCTTTGCAAGGATATAAGGTTTGCGATATTCAAAATTATTGATACCGTCCTGTTTGTGATCACATCTTATGTTGAAGGTTACCAGTTTCATTGTGTTCTCCAATTCTGTATTATATTTTGTCGATATAAGGATAATCAATTACCGTAAGACCGGATCAAAGGGATATTCAAATCACATCATACCGGTTACTATATAATAATTGTTATTCTAATTCCATAAAAAAGTGAGAGGTTGTCACATGATCTTTCATAATTAGAAGTCTGATGGATCGGTACAGCTGAAAAGCAGTATGCTATATAAGCATCTTTAAAATATGGATGGGTGAAGTCTTCACCCATCCATATCAATTACTATAGTGCATTTATGTATCGTTTAAGATTTTCGTAACCAATCGTGATACCGGTTATGGTATCTTCCATTCCTTCAAATTCTATTGCAATATCACCGCCATAGCCGATTCTTTTTAATATACCCAGGCATTGCAGGACTGGAACATCACCATGTCCTACAATGGTACCTTTTAGATAATTGCCGCTTCTGGAATAAAAGTATCCCATACCCGGGTTGGGGTAAAGTCCGGATTTCACATAAAAATCCTTTGCATGTACATACAAGACATAAGGAGCAATTCTTCCAAAGGCTTTTTCGGGTGCTTCGTCAGCACATAGAAAATTGCCCATATCGCCCAGCAAACCGAAATTCTTGTGCGCGACAGTACGGTAAAGCTTTTCTACCCGTTCGCTATCCTGACAGAAAAATCCGTGGTTTTCTACCATGGTACGAATGCCTTTTGTTGCAGCATAAATAGTGACCTCCCTGCAGGCATTACTAATCAGTGGTAATATCGCATCAAAAGGTCTGCCATCTCCTCTGGTTGCATCATGGCGTACTAAATTAACTCCTAGAATCGCGGCAACATCAATCATTTTCTTGACTCGTTCAATCTCCGACTGTGTATCGCCATTACATCCCAGTAAAAAATCAGCACCAAAGGTAAAGCAAGAGATCCGAATACCCTGATGAGCACATTCCTGCGAGAGAACTCTGGCATATTCCTCGACGGAAACTCCTTCCGGCGGAAGGATATCAACAAATTCAATCGCTTCAAAACCAATTTCTTTTGCTTTTGCAATGCAGTCAAACTGGGTCATTTCACCGGAGGATATTAATTTTTCAAAACTATAAGAACTAACAGCTAATCTCATTATAGTATCACCTCATGCCCTGTGCTGGCCGATTCATAGATGGCATCCAAGATTCTCATAATATCAATACCATCCTCAGCCGGGGAGATACAAGCAGCTCCCTCAGTCACACAGGAAACGAAATGATTGATTTCATTCTCGAATAATCCATCAAAGCTTAAGGCTGTCTCGGCATCCAGTGTAATATTGGACATATAGTCATGAAGCTCGCTGTATATTTCTAACTCGGGATTTAATTTGGCACCACCTTTTGTACCAAATAACTCGATTTTACCTTCATCATTTTTAATATTTAAGCTGAAGCTTGCTTCAATTGAAAGAAGAGCACCATTATCAAAACGGATCATAGCAGTTGCCAGGTCCTCAACATCACAAATATCATGATCACTGGCACTGGCGGATCGATAGAATTTCTTCCCTTTGATATTTTTACGGTCAGCCAGTTTATGAAAGGTTGCACCGTATACGGAGATAGGCTTTGGATTACCTAACAGATACCTTACCAGATCAATCACATGTACTCCGAGATCAATCAGTGGACCACCGCCGGAACGGGATTTATCGCCAAACCATCCTCCGGGATTGCCTTTTCGTCTTAAGTAGGTCGCCTTAGCATAATAAATCTCGCCCAGATCATCGGTATCAATGAATTCCCTTAGTATCTTGCAATCGTTACCATATCTTCTTACAAAACCGATCATTAAAAGCTTATTATTTCTATCTGCGGCTTCCTTCATTGCCTTTGCATCCTCTTCGGAGACAGACATAGGCTTTTCGCACAAAACATGCTTGCCGGCATTCAATGCAGCTATCGTACATGCTGCGTGTGCACTATTCCAGGTACAAACACTGACGGCATCTATTTCCTTTAACTTAAGCATTTCATTCATATCGGTATAGGTACGCTGAATATTATACTTTTCTGCCATATAGCTTAAGCGTTTTTCGTTCAAATCGCAAAAAGCATAAAGTTCGACATTCTCATTTTTCAAATATGCAGCGATGTGTGTTTCGGAGATCGAACCGGTTCCGATAATACCAATTTTCAGTTTATTCATCTGTAAACCCCTCCTAATTAGCCATTATTTTCTGATTAAGGAATGTAATTGCATTTCTAATATCCTTTTCCGGATCATCACCAACCTCACGTTCTATGGTTAAGAAGCCTTTGTATCCGATATCATCTAATGCTTTTAAGTATTCGGTGAAATTAACATCTCCTTCACCCAGCGGTAATTCGATAAATGACTGTCCGGATTGTAATTCCTCTTCAATAAGGCCATATACAATCTCAGGATCCTTCACCATGAGTCTTCGACCGTCTTTTGCATGAGTATGTACAATGTAATCCTTTAGTGTATATACAGCCTTTACAGGATCATCTCCGGTTACCATGACAAAATTAGCCGGATCAAGATTAACAGCTACCCCTTTCGAATGTAGCCCATCCAGGAAATCCTTTAATACAACTGCTACTTCAGGACCTGTTTCAATGGCAAAATGAGCATCTAATTGATCAGCAAATCTACTTAGAGTATAGCAAGCTTCCTGCATGATTTTATACCGTTCATGATTCTTGTCCTGCGGTACCACACCAATATGTGTAGTGATAATATTTGTCTCCAGATCCTTTGCAAGCTCCAAAATGCGCTTTGATTTTTCAATCAGTGCCGGGTTTTTATCTTTGTTTCCAAAGCCTTGACCTAAATCACCACATAAAGCAGAAAACATTAAACCGTTTGACTTTACCAGATCGAGGAGCTCTTTTCTTTTGCTCATAGTTAATTGCTCCGGGGAGTATTGACCGGAGGTTGCATACATCTGAAGGCCTTTTGCACCGAGTGCTGCAGCTTTTTCTATGGCAGTGGTTGTATCCATTTTAAAAGAATCCAACATTAGCCCAATGGGGAAATTATACATCTTAACCATCCTTTCTGATGAAAACTAATTGAGTTGTTAATTGTTTAGTCTTATTGTATAATCAAAATAACCATTGGTAAAGAATTGAACTTGCTATAAATTAACACAATATTGCTTTCGCATATTTGAATTATAGGGACAGGAGAAACTTATGAATCACAATTCTTATGAACTGCATACGTACAAGGATCCATCTTTTCCGTTTATTTTTCATCAGACGACCATGAGTCCTTATTACTCCGACTTTTTATCTCATTGGCATGAGAACATTGAGCTCTTATTTGTGATCGAGGGGGAGATGATCGTGATGTCGGATGCGAATGTCGTGACGGCTCATAAGGATGACCTTGTTTTTATTAATTCGAACAATGTTCATCATATCCATACCAATGAATTGGAAGCAAAATATTTTTGCCTTATCATAGACAGCAAATTTTGTGAGGAATATGGCTTGGATACAGAAGAAATCATATTTCAAAGATTAATCTCCGATCAATATGTGAAGGATAAATATCTTGCTATTAAGGAGGAGTTTGGAGCAGAAAAAGTGCTTTACAAATCGGCGATCAAGTCATTCGTTATAGAGATGCTCATCTATCTTTACCGTGAGTATGCATTATCTGAAACCGCTCTTACAAATCAAAGTAAAACAGAGAAAGTTGTAATGATTAAAAAAGCAATCAGGTATATACAGGATAACTTCCATAAAAATATTACAGTTTTGGATATTGCCGCACATACAGGGCTCAGTAAGTACTATTTTTGCCACATCTTCAAGGAGTTTACAGGGAACACTACGGTTCGTTACATTAATATCTTGCGCTGTGAGAATGCTAGAAAGATGTTGCAAAACGGTAATTATCGAGTGGAAGAAGTAGCATATTTATGCGGTTTCGAAAATCTATCGTATTTTTCTAAAACATATAAGAGGTACATGGGTTGCTTGCCGTCCGATTCAAAAAAAGCGTAAATAGAATTGCCGCCAACTTGGTAGCCAATGACTGCAATTATTAGAATTATGTTATTCCTAATGGCAATGACGGGGATACGTTTGTGTTTTTTCTTAATATATTAAGAAGCATTTACTTACAAAAAATTAGAGGTATCGGAAAGATGATTAATTTAAAATATAAGCCCACCTTAGTGGGAGAAAAAATAATTCTTCGCCCCTTCCAGCCGGAGGATTTCGATTATATGGAGGAATGCCTGATGGATCCGGAGGTAACAAAGTTTACAGGGAGTGATTCCGATTTTGACAGGGATTTTGTCCTGGAATGGTACAATACCAGGAATATTCAGGAGGATCGCCTTGACCTGGCGATTATAGATAAGAAACAACAGATTCCGGTTGGAGAAGCAGTGGTCAATGAATATGATGTGATGAAACATAGTATGAACTTTCGTATCTTAATCGGTCCAAGGGGAAGAGACCAAGGCTTCGGAACTGAGGCAACGAAGCTTATGATCGACTATATATTCAAGAATACGGACTTAAAGCAAATTACACTTGGAGTTTATGCGTTTAATCCAAGAGCACAAAGAGTGTATGAAAAGATCGGTTTCGTACTGGAGAGCATTGATAAAGATGATCTTGAGTATGAAGGTGAATTGATCGATGCTTATAATATGGTATTAACCAGAGAAAGATGGAATAGTTTAATATGAAAAACAGGTGATGAGGGATGTATAGGAAAGAGGGGCGACGATGAGAATACATGATAAATGCCTGCCCTGCATCGTCAATCAGGCGATCAAGGTGGCTGACATTACCGGGGTGGCAACGAAGGAAGAGCTGTTGCGTGAAATATTTGCTTATCTTAGCAAAATGGATTTTGAAGCGACAACTCCGGAGATCATTGGCGAGATTTTTGCCATGATAAAAAGGCACACAAAGAACCCGGATCCTTACAAAGAGACCAGAGATTATTATAATTCTTTATTTTTAGAATTATTACCTCAATTTGAAGGAAAGATAGAACAAGCGGAAGATGCATTTACACTAGCAATGCGATATGCGATTATCGGTAATATTATTGATTTCAACCCAATTCATAATACTATGCTGGAGGATATCTATGATTGCTTTGATAGAATGGAACAGTTTGAATTAGCAATTGATGATTCTGAGCAGCTGAAGGAAGATATCCGCAGTGCAGCTACCTTGCTATACCTGGGTGACAATTGTGGTGAAATCTGTATGGATAAGCTGTTTCTGAAGATAATAAAGAAGTTGAATCCACAAATACGATTAATATTTGGTGTACGTGGTATGCCGGTTGTAAATGATTCGATCGCCGAGGATGCATATAAAGTGGGGATAGATGAGTACGCTGAGATTATTGATAATGGAGACGGGTCGTTGGGCACAGTTCTTAGAAGAACAAGTCATAAATTCCAGGATGCCTATCGACAGGCCGATGTGATAATCGCTAAGGGGCAGGCAAACTATGAATGTTTAAGTGAAGAAGCGAAGAATATTTATTTTCTTTTAATGACTAAATGCGATGTAATCGCAAAGGATATTGGTGTTGCAGAAATGAAAATGATCTGCAGGAGGAATAAAGGATGGAAAAACCAATCTTAGTGTTTCAGACTGACTTTACTTATAAAGAAGGTGCGGTTTCCTCCATGTATGGAGTAGTAAAAACAGTAGACCGTTCACTGGAGATCTTTGATGGGACTCATGAAATACCGCATTTTGATACCTGGAGTGCATCTTATCGACTGTATCAATCCATGCAATTCTGGCCCAAGGGGACGATATTCGTCTCTGTGGTAGATCCGGGGGTTGGGACTTCCCGTAAAGCATGTGTTGCAAGGACTATGGATGGCTATTACGTGGTAACTCCGGATAACGGAAGCCTGTCTCACGTCAAATATCATATTGGAATCGAAGAGGTTCGGGAAATTGATGAAAAGGTAAATCGACTGCAGACGACTCTGGGTACCAGCGTATTTCACGGAAGAGATCTGTTTGGATATTGTGCAGCACGGCTTGCCAGCGGAATGATCACCTATGAACAAGTAGGACCTGCCTACCCAGTGGATGAGATTAAGATGCACAGAATACCGGAGGGAAGCGTTAACGACTCAAAAGCAGAGGGAATCATCGAGATGAATGATCCGAACTTCGGTAATCTATGGAGCAATATCAGCTCAGACTTATTGCTGCAGAATGGATTTCGATATGGAGAAAAGGTAAAGGTGACCATTCATCATAAGGGTGAAACTGTTTATCAGGAAGAGGTGCTCTTTGCAAAATCTTTTGGTTATGTAGGGATCGGAGAAGCAGTGCTTTATACCAATGAGCTGATGCGAGCCTCTATGGCAATTTGCATGGAGAGCTTTAGTGATAAATACCGGATTGGGTTTGGTGAGGAGTGGACTATATCAATTGGGAAGTAATGATAGAGATGCAGTTATCATAAGAAATTGAGTGAATATAGGACGATGAGTGATAATAGGAGAAAATCGTGCATAGATATACATCTGGCTTGCCTTTCCCTCATGCGGAAGAGGAATCCGCATTCGGCCGGTCTGCGCCAGCTGCATACCTACGCACGATTTTCTCCATTCCACGTTATAGATCACTTATGACACCTGAATTTATATAGTTGACTAGTGACAAATAAATAGTATTTTTATCATCGTCTTATATCTCCATATAAGTCTTGTATTTCTTCTCAAATGCCCAATATTGCAGGGTTTTTCGGCATTCTCATGTTCATGTGTTTTCGGGATATCTTCTCAAATCTTCCCGTATTTTCTCTTGCTTTTTCCTGCAATATTGGTAAATTCGTTGGTAAATTTACGCTCTGTACCAACGGGGGTTAGGCTTATTGTTGTTGGAGGAATAGGTGTACGGCTCGTTCCAGACAATTTCATAGATGCTCTGGGCAGAATAAACCCTTTGCGGATGAGAAGCCAACAGTAACAAAATTCTGTATTCAATATCTGTGAGGATCACTTCCTCACCGTCAACCTTTACCTGACAGCGGCTGGTGTCGATCTCAATATTTCCGCAGCAATAGATGATGGAGCTTTGTTCTGCGGTTTTGGCCCCGTACACATAGTATCTGCGCAGGATCGCCTTTACCCGGTTCATCAGCTCGTTATAGGAAAAGGGCTTTACCAGATAATCATCGCCCCCTGCAGAAAAGCCGAGGGTCTTGTCCGAATCCTGAGATTTGGCTGTCAAAAACAGGACGGGGACAGTATAGCGTTTTCTGAGTTCTGCGCATACGGCATATCCGTTCATTTCCGGCATCATCACATCCAAAATCACAAGGTCGATGGTATGATCCATTTTTTCAAGGACTTCCTTGCCGCAGGAGGCTTCCACCGTTTCATAACCTTCGCAGGTCAACAGCAGATGAAGCGCATCACGGATTTCGGAGTCATCATCTGCGAATAATATTCTTTTTCCTTCCAAAGAGTACACCTCCTTCAGTTTACATTATATCGTTAGTGCTCACAAACCAAAAGTGCAGTGCCGAAATCTTCAGATTTCTTCATATTCATTGCAGGTAGAATTTCAGATTCCCTTTGTATACTGAACATGATGAAGTCAGGAGGAACTCTATGAAATCCAAAGAAACGATCATTAAAACCACAGCGATCATATTATTGGCTGCGCTCATGACGGTGGCAGCCTTTGTTTTGATAAAAGGATGGGTGGGCGGATATTTCAATTCCGTGGACACCTTGCGCAGTTATGTTGCGTCATACGGGATCTGGGCACCGGTGATCCTTACACTCATTCAGCTGCTGTTGGCTGTTTTGCCGATTTGCCCCAGTTTCACAGGCTGTGTGGTCGGTGCAGCCCTGTTCGGTGCGGCAGGCGGCTTCTGGACAAACTATCTCGGTATCAGTGCCGGTTCCATTGCCACTTATGCTCTGGCAAAGCGTTTTGGCGTTCAGCTTGTCAATAAGATGCTGCCCATGCAGAAGTATGAAGCCTACATAGAGAAAATCAACCGCAGCAAAAGCTATCCGAAACTGCTGTTTCTCGCTATTTTGATTCCTATGGCGCCGGACAATTTTCTTTGCTACTTTTCCGGGCTTGTGAATATGCCCGCCAAGAAATTCGTTACTATCATCATTACAGCAAAGCCCTGGTGCATTTTGTTTTACAGCATCTTTTTTGCATATTTTCTTTAAGAACAAAGGAGGGAACTTATGATTGGCTATTATAACTACACCGTTATTTTGACATATATCGGGATGCTGTTTGGGTTTGTCGGTATTACATACACATGGAACAGTAATCTGAAAATGGCGCTGATCTGTCTGATGATCGCCGGGTTCTGCGATATGTTTGATGGCAAGATCGCATCCAACATGGAGCGCACCAAACAAGAAAAGCGTTTCGGCGTTCAAATTGACTCACTCAGCGATCTCGTCTGCTTTGGCGTACTTCCGGCGCTGATCGTCTTTCATTGTTCCAACGGCGGATTTTTGTCTATCCTCATTTCCGCTGCCTATGTACTCTGCGCCCTGATTCGCCTTGCGTGGTTCAATGTGGACGAGGAACAGCGGCAGGATTTTGAGGAAAAGAGCCGTGAAACCTATCTCGGTCTGCCGGTTACAACAGCGGCGCTGCTGATCCCGTTCTTTATGGGCGGTGCACAGCTTCTGTATCTTCCCTTTGATATACTGTGTCCTTGGCTGCTTCTGCCGATTGCCATTGCGTTTGTGTCACCATTCTATCTGAGAAAACCTCAAACTACCGGAAAAGTTATTATGACGCTGTGCGGAGTTGCCACTCTCGCATTAGTGCTGATAGGGGTGAAGATATGAGTAATACTTCCAAAATGGTCAGCTTTTTATATGGGACAAGCTTTGGCAGATGCCTTTTGAAAATTATTATGAAGCTGCATTTGGATCGCATTGTGACCCGTTTTCTCTGGTCACCCTGCTCCAAGCCGTTGATCGGGTGGTATGTCCGTCATAACGGTATCGCTGTAACACCGGAAGAACAGGCATCCTTCCGCTCCTTCCGTGACCTGTTTGCCCATACACGGGCGGGTATCATGGTCGATCTCACACCGGAGCATTTGATCAGTCCTTGTGACGGATGGCTGAGCGCTTTTTACATTGACGAGAAAAGCTGCTTTGCCATTAAGAACTCCCATTATAAAATCAGAGACTTTTTGCAGGATGAAGCCCTTGCAAGGAACTATATGGGCGGCACCTGTCTAATCTTCCGGTTATGCGTATCTGATTATCACCACTATTGCTACATTGACGATGGCTACCAAGGCGAAAACCACTTTATCCCTGGCGTTCTTCACAGCGTTCAGCCTATCGCCTGCGAAACATACCCGGTTTTCGTGCTGAACAAGCGGAGCTGGTGTCTGCTGACAACGGAACACTTCGGGCCGGTGGTACATTGCGAGATCGGAGCACTGGTGGTTGGCGGCATCTTCAACGAAAGGGAAAATGTCCGCTTTTGCAAAGGCACGGAGAAAGGACATTTTGAGCTTGCTGGCTCTACCATTATCCTGCTCTTTGAGAAAGATCAAATACAGCTCAGGCCGGAGCTGCTGGAAAAACTCTCTCAGGTTGAGGAGGTACAAGTGAAGCTAGGTGAATGGATCGGCATAGCGGAAAGGAGAAAATCGCATGAAGCGAGATATTTTTAATAAAATCTGTACCGCAATCATATTTACAGTGAGTATCATCCTGTCTTGGGGTGGGATGATCTATGCGACGAATGACCCTGATTATTTCATGGTAATCTGTATCGTTGCATCTCTGATTGGGTATGGCATCTTCTTTTGGGCGGTACTTCGTTATGAAAAAATTTCCAAAGACCAAAACTGATTTCAGAGAAACGGTACTTGTCTTGGGTGTTGCCTTCCTTTGGAACGAAGCAGTGTATCTCGGTGCCCGACAGATCGCCCAATCCTGGCACCATTACGATATGACCACCTCTATTGACAGGCTTGTTCCGTTTCTGCCGTGGACAACTTCAATCTATTTTGGTTGTTATCTGTTTTGGTGCATCAACTACTTCCTGTGTGCCGTGCAGGAAAAGTCAGAGTGTGATCGTTTTTTCTGCGCCGATACTCTGGCAAAGGGAATATGCTTTTTGCTGTTTTTGTTGATCCCTGCCACCAACATCCGCCCTGAAATCATCGGAGAAACGGTATGGGACACTCTGATGAAACTGCTTCACCGACTTGATGCTGCCGACAATCTGTTTCCGTCCATCCATTGCCTTGTCAGTTGGTTTTGCTGGATCGGTGTCAGAAAGCGAAAGGATATATCTACGCTTTATCGGCATTTCTCGCTTGCCATGGCTGTAGCGGTGTGCATATCGACCTTGACCACAAGGCAGCACGTGATAGCCGATGTAGTTGGTGGTATATTGCTGGCAGAAGTATGCTATTATTTTTCTGGAACAACGAAAATTTGCGCGACTTATTCCTCTGTGATCTTACATCTGTCAAAATGGTTAGTAAGCCGAAAGTCAGCTAAGTGATTTTCGGCTTGCTTTTTTGATCATTACTCTTCTTTGAGAGTTTTATATCCCTCTAAAAGTCGGTCGTTTTCCATGATAAAAGGTGCTGCTGTCGGTTGATCAAAAGAGGTATCATATTTTTCCATAAGATAACAGTTGAGTTGTGTACGATCAGAGAACGCTGTCAGCTGATAGGGTTCTTGAAATGCCATTTTATCAACAAAATAGAGTTTATCATCATGTTCAAACAACACACCTGTATGTCCGATAAAGAGATAATTGTTCTGTTCGTCGATTGATTCGTGGAAAACAACACAAATCAAACTGGCGCTCTCATTATCAAGAAAGCGTATTCCCCGTGCTTTCCAGTCATTTTGAAGATTCTGCACATGGATATTTGTATCCTTGCTCATGGTTGTTGGTATGGTGGAATACATCGCCTTGAAAGACGAAAAGTCGCTCGCACCTGTGAGTATAGATGCATCTTCCTCCAAAGCGACCAGATCCATCATAATCATATCTTCTCTCGTTTCGTTATTCGCAGATGTTTCTATAAAGTCGGCAAACAGACCAAAAGCAGTAATACGGCAGTTGTAGCCCAGAAAGTCAGGAGATTTCTCATTCCATTTATCCTGTATTTCGTAGGGGTCATACTTACTTTCGCCAGTCTATATTTCAAATTCAGCTGCAAGATCATTTGCGTTTACAATAGAATTAAACGGGTTCACATGATCAAAGAATGCCTGCTGGCGAGTTTCTGAAATGTCCGCAGATCCCATAATCTCTGACAACTGATTTTGTAGAACTTGAGATGCCAGGTTGCTGTATTGAATTTCATCTGGTCAAGCAGAAATAAGAGTTGCAATAAGCAAGGTACATATTGCTATGATGACTTTTTTAATCGTTGAATATCTCATGATGTCCTCCATTTTGTTTCACTTGAAAGGCATTTATTTCATTACTTTTATGAAACGGAACATCTCATTTGGGCCCTCATTGGGGCCACATTCTTCCGCATCAGGCAGAACATGTTCCGGCTGAAAATACTCGCACCAAAACTGATCTATCTGAAACCCGCATTTGTTTACATAGAAATGGATATTACGCTTCTCAAAATATGGTGTGCAGGTCTCCCAAACCTTCGTTTCGGGGTGCAGCGCTTCCACCGCCTGCCATGCGCCATAGCCAATACCTTTGCCGTGCTCATCGGGCAGAGTAAAAAGAATTTCAAGTTCGTTGCGATGTGTTTCCTTGTCGATCTTCAGAATAACACCGCCGACTTTTTTACCATCTGCAATGATGCGATATGTTTCGTTTTTTGGATCGTCAATGCATCGCTCAATGGTTTTGCGGGAAATGATTTCGCCATCGTCGTCAATATGGTCATCCCGCTCACCGAATTCCAGCATGGCACCATATTTGAACGCCCACTGATTGTCCAGAATAAATTGCTCCCGATCATCCGCTTTCAAAGGAACAAGGGTTACTTCTGTGTGCTTCATTTTGAATACCTCCTAAAAATAAAAACAGCTCGGCTATTACCCTAAAGTAATAACCGAGCTCACTCGACATCTTATCTGACAGGCGGCCTGCAAGCTAAGTGCTTACGATCCCCTACACTACGGTGTACTGTCCTCCGATGACATATTTGTTTCATTATAACGGAAAAAGCAGAAAAAATCAATTAGTCCCAAAATAATTTACATCATCATTCTTCCATGACTTCCAACATCATTCTGGCACCCAGCTTGAAGCCATTTTGGAATATCAGACAATCTGTGATGGTTTGATGCTCTCGCATACAATCCGTGTATTTCTCAAACAACTCTTTCTGCTCGTCTGTCATGGTAGCTTTGAGTGTTTCTTCATCTCAGTCATTGTATTGATCTCCTTATTCTGGTATTAGAATCTGCAAGTCTGACTCTCCAGAAATATTGGTAAATCTTTGGTAAATTTGAGATCGAAACACAAAAAACGCTTAAAAACGGGGCTTATGAGACGATTTGAGACATTTCATCATGCCCGGTAAATCCTGCCGTGACATCTGAATTAATATAGATGACTTGTGGCATCCGAATCGATATTTGCACCGATAAAAAGAAGGAGCATTCGTAATTGAAGGATATAGTCCTCCCCTAGAGAAGACAAAAAGAAAATCATTGTCCATCTCTGGAGAGGATATATCGTTTTGATTACGGATGCTCTTGCTATTTGTTGCGATGATATATGGAATGGGAGACATCGAATAAAATTAAAAATTCGTTGTCTCGCGGTAGATGATATTTGAATTGATATAAGTAACCTCTGTGGAGGCATCCGGATACTGTATACGGTACAGAAGCTGCTTTGCAAGACGTACACCAAGGTTTCTTGTCTGTACCTCAACGGTGGTCAGCCGATCTGCTATGCCGGGATATTCCGTACTGGCATCGAAGCCGGAAAGGGCAATGTCCTCCGGTGTACGAATGTTGTGATCGTTCAGATACTGAAGTACGAAATAAGCAACATAATCGCTGACACAGACGATTGCCTGGGGAAGCTTCTTGAGGCCTCCTAAAAAGGCATGGATCTCTTCTCGGTAGGTGTAGATTCCGATATCACCGGTCAGACACAGCTCCGGGATTACCTTCAACTGGTTCTGGGACATGGCATCCAAATACCCTTCATATCGTTCCTTATTCGTAATAGCATAATGTGTATCGCCGATAAATCCGATTTCTGTACGACCTCTTCTTATAATTTCATTTGTAATTTTTCTGATGCAGCTTCTACCCTCTAGTAAAAATAAATCTCCGGTTACCTTGTCATAGGGAATATCAGCCACCATATCCAAAAAGACCTTGGGAATTTTCAAATCATTTAATGAATTAATCAAGTCATAATCGTAAACATTAAGTACAACCATTCCTTGAATGGAACCATTCGTCAAAGAGCTGGGGAGCGTATAACCAGGTGACATTTTACTCGGAAGATAGGTATACATCAGATTCACCCCGCTTTTATCCAATTCCTTTGCAATCTGATGTATGATATTCATCCAAAAAAGTGCTGATTCCGGTCTGGATACAACAACAGAGACCGTGTTGATGGCAGGATCCATCATATCTGCGGTTTCAGATGCAGGCAATGAGCTACCTTTGCCGGACTGACCCTGTCTAAAATATCCCATTTCTTTTGCTTTATTATATATTTGCTTTACTAAGACATCGGATACGCCGGGTTGATTGTTTAGTACCTTCCATACAGTAACTCTTGATATGTCAAGCTCATTGGCGACATCCTGCATTGTAATACGTTTCATAATCCACCTCTTATTCTCCCCTATTTTTATGAACGCCGGAAGCTGATCTTAGCTCCGATCACATACCACTGAGCAAGCTCGTGGTAAGTTCACTACGCTTTAGTATATCATAAACGATAAAAAATGACAAACAATTTTTATCATTTATTTAACAAAAAATTTAACAAAAAGTTAACACATATGATGTTGATAATTGTTAAAATTTATAAAACTAATATTAAAGAATTTATGGAAATAAAGCCCAATAAAAATGTATAATATAGATAAAAAAACCCCGATAAATTATGGATATCGGTCAAATAGTCAAAGAAAGATTGTTTATTGTTAAACTGTATTTTAAACAAATGATAAATTTATATTAAAATTATGTTGAAAAATAACACGTATTATGTTAATATCAGTTTGTGCTTGAACACGGTATCAGAAAATAACGGGGGTACATAGATGGAAAAAGTTAAGAAGAATGTTAAAACAAAGATAAATAGGCGACATAAGAGATGGGGGAGGGATGACACCGAGCTCACCTTACTAGCACTTCCTACGATCGTGTGGTATGCGTTGTTCAGCTTTTTGCCGATGTTCGGTATTATCATTGCCTTTAAAAACTATAAGATTGCTCCGGGGCATAACTTTTTGTATAGTCTGGCGCATAGCGAATGGACAGGAATTGATAATTTCAGGTTCCTGGTAAAGTCGAAGGATATCTTTATTCTCCTTCGTAATACGATCGGATACAATATTATTTTTATTATTTTAGGAATTTTAATTCCGGTAACACTGGCAGTTATGATCAGCCTGCTTCATAACAAGAGAAGCTCCAAGGTTTATCAGACAATGATGTTCTTTCCTCACTTCATGTCATGGGTTGTAATCAGTTATTTCGTTTTTGCATTCCTAAGCATGGATAAGGGTATCCTAAATAATTTACTGGTCGCATTCGGAAGAGAAAAAATTCAATGGTATATGGAAGCCAAGTATTGGCCGTACATTCTTGTATTTATGAATGTATGGAAGACCATGGGATACAGCATGGTAGTCTATCTGGCAAGCATCACCGGTATTGATCAGAGTCTTTATGAAGCCGCGGTGATTGACGGTGCAACAAAATGGCAGCAGGTAAAGTATATTACCTTGCCCAGTTTAAAGACAATTATTATTATGATGTTCATATTGAATGTCGGCCGCGTATTTTATTCGGATTTCGGTCTGTTCTATCAGATCCCCCGAGGTAACAACGGACCTTTGTACAATGTAACCTCGACTTTGGATACGTACGTATTTACCGCATTACAGCAGTCAACACCGGTCGGTATGACAGCGGCAGCTACGTTCTTCCAGTCAGTTTCCTGCTGTGCGACAATCCTGCTTACGAACTGGATTGTGAAGAAGATCGATAAAGACAGTGCAATTATCTAGAAGGGAGGATGATGAATATGAAAAAATCAAAAGACGATGAAATGAGATTGAACCGAATCGGTAAGGGAACCAATTTCCTATTTAATATATTGTTTTTAGTCTTAGCCTTGGCGTGTATTGTTCCGGTAGTGTTTGTGTTTATGATATCCATTACCTCAGAGGCTTCCCTTGCAAAATACGGATATCAGCTCTTCCCCAGGGAATTTTCCTTAAAGTCCTATCAATTTTTGTGGGGCGAGAAAGCAATGATCTTAAGAGCGTTGGCAATATCTGTGCTGGTAACCGTGAGCGGTACTGCAATCGGTGTAGCGCTTACTACCACCATGGGTTATGTATTATCCAGACCTGGTTATAAATTAAACGGATTTTTGACCTGGATTGTATTTATACCGATGATCTTTAACGGCGGTATGATCGCATCCTATGTAGTAAATACAAACTTGCTCAATTTGAAAAATAGTATCTGGGTTCTGATCCTGCCTCTGGCGGTTTCATCCTTTAATGTTATTGTCTGCAAGACCTTCTTCCGCACGACAATACCGGATTCAATCATCGAATCGGCAAAGATAGACGGGGCTTCCCAGCTGAGCATCTTTTCCAGGATTGTATTACCGATCTCAAAACCGGTAATCGCAACCATCAGCTTGTTTTTGACCTTTTCTTACTGGAATGATTGGTTTCAATCATCCCTGTATATCTCCAATTCAAAGCTTTTATCCTTACAAGCTTTGTTGAACAGTATTCAAAGAAATATTCAGTTCTTAGCGAGCAATCCTTCCGCAGGGGTATCATTACAGCAGTATAAAAATATGATGCCGCAGGAAGGTGCACGTATGGCAATTGCAATCGTTATTGTTATACCGATTGCCTGTGCTTATCCGTTTTTTCAGAAATACTTTATCTCCGGTCTGACCATCGGTGCGGTAAAGGGATGATGATATATTTGCTTTTTACCGGTGCCGGCTTAAAGGCCTGAGCTGACATGGAAAAAAGTGTATATATAAAGTAAACGAGTAGTTTTCTATAAGGAGGATGTATTATGAAATTAAAAAAGATAGTAGCTATGCTGGCTGCATGTTCATTGCTTGCAGCATCCTTTGTAGGATGTGCCAAAGAGGGAAACAAGGATAATGCAGATAACAATACCGTTACCACTGCACCAGCAACAAACGATAGCAGCGATGCTTCTGATGACGCAGCAAAAGATGAAATTGTAACTTTAAAGTGGGTCACCGTTGGTGGTGGCATGCCTTCGAACTATGACGCTTGGCAGAAGAACATCAATGCATATCTCGGTGAGAAAATTGGTGTTAATGTAGATATGGAAGTTGTTTCCTGGGGTGACTGGGATAACAGAAGAAACATTATTATTAACTCTGGTGAGAGCTTCGATATTCTCTTCACAGATGGTAATAAATATAATGCGGCAGCTAAGCTTGGAGCATTCCTTGATATCACTGAATTAGCTAAGACAGCAGCTTCCGATCTTTACAGCTATATTCCGGAAGATTACTGGAACGCAGTAAAGGTTGACGGCAAAGTATTTGCAGTTCCTACCTACAAGGATAGTTCTGCAACAAATTATTTCGTATATGATACAGAGAAAGCAAATAAATATCAGGTTAATCTCAAAGGCATCAAGAACTTCAGTGAGCTTACTGATGGCTTAAAGGCTATGAAGGATGGCGAGGGTACAGCACCTTTCGTTCTTGCTAGTGATGGTGCAGGTGTTGTTACCATGAACTATGACAACATGGGCGCAGGCTTCCGTCCCCTTGGTGTTCGCTTTGATGATCAGTCTCGTAAGGTTGTAAATATCTTCGAACAGGAAGATGTTCTTGCTCAGTTAGATACACTTCATCAGTGGTACAAAGATGGTATCATCAATGCAGATGCTCCTACTTTGGCAGAAACACCCGCCTACCGTATGGTCTATACAGCACAGGGCTGGTCCGGTGCAGCTAAGACTACTTGGGGTCCTAACATGGGTGTTGATGCGACTGCAGATCAGTTCGGTGATACAATCGTATCCAACGATACCGTACGTGGTTCCTTAAATGCAATCAGCGCTAGCTCTCAGAACCCTGAAAAGGCTCTTGCATTAATACAGCTTGTAAACTTAGATACCAAGGTTCGTGACGCATTCTATTATGGCCTCGAAGGCGAGAACTTCAAGTATACCGCTGACGGCAAGATCGAGAAGCTGAACAATGACTGGAATATGGCTGGTTATACACAGGGTACATTCTTCACTGTATCTCAGTTGGCAGATGCTGACTTCAATCAGTGGGATGAGGTTAAGGAATTAAATGCAAATGCTAAGCCTTCTGTATTATTAGGATTTACCTTTGATACATCTAAGGTAGAGACAGAGTTGGCTCAGTGTAATGCAGTATTTGATAAGTATAAGACCGTTCTTTTAACAGGTGCACAGGAGCCCAGAGAGCTTGTAAAGACTATGGGCGAAGAATTAAAGGCAGCAGGCTTTGATACATTAGTAACCGAAGCACAGGCACAGGTAGACGCTGCTTTCGCTCAGTAATATAGTTCAACTTTGTGACGGTATAATCCTCGGCATAAACTAATTAAAAGGGTAAGCATTTTATGTTAGTGTAAATTAAAATGCAACACAGATTTGGATTGCATCCAGAATATAACAGTAGTATTATTATGTATAAAGACAAGTTGTAGAATATTGAGGTTGCTGCAAAATCATAATGCATTTGTTAATTTTGCAGCAGCCTCATGTATTATGAAAAATTAGCGTTGCAATCTTATCTGAGGGTTTGCGGAGCGCATTTTTTATCGTATTCAAGAATAAGGAGGCCTACAATATGAGCAAAATCATCGGAAATTCTCTGCCGAATATTCCGTGGCAGGAGAAGCCCGACGGATACATAGCGCCGGTTTGGCGTTATACAAATAATCCGATTATCGGGAGAGACGCAATTAAAAGTTCCAACAGTGTTTTTAACAGTGCAGTTATTCCCTTCAAAAACGGATTCGCCGGAGTGTTCCGCTGCGATAGCAAGGCAATCAGTATGGACATCTTTGCCGGCTTCAGCGAGGACGGTATTAATTGGAAAATAAATGAAACACCAATCACTTTCCTGGGGGATGATGAAGAAATCACAAATAGAGAGTACCGCTATGATCCCAGAGTGTGCTTCATTGAAGATAGATATTATATAACCTGGTGCAACGGTTATCATGGCCCAACCATCGGTATCGGTTATACCTTTGATTTCGTAACCTTTTATCAGATGGAAAATGCCTTCCTTCCGTTTAACCGTAATGGTGTACTGTTCCCCAGCAAGATTAACGGAAAATATGCAATGCTCAGCAGACCAAGCGATAACGGTCATACTCCCTTCGGAGATATCTTCTATAGCCAGAGTGATGATCTGGAATATTGGGGTCACCATCGCCATGTAATGAGCACCGTTAAGGGTGATGAATCCGCATGGCAGACCACCAAGATCGGACCGGGTCCCGTACCGATTGAGACAGATGAGGGCTGGCTGCTGATTTATCATGGTGTAATTAATACCTGCAATGGCTTTGTATATCGTATGGGATGTGCTATTCTGGATAAGGAACAGCCTTGGAAGGTACTTTATCGTTCGAAATATTATATCTTAGGACCCAGAGAGCTTTATGAGTGCGTAGGTGATGTTCCGAATGTGGTGTTCCCTTGTGCTACCTTAACGGATGCAGATACCGGCAGAATTGCAATCTATTACGGTTGTGCGGATACCGTAACCGGAATCGCCTTTACGACAGTGGATGAATTGATTGCTTTTACAAAAGAGCATTCCTTTTAAATTAAACAGAATAAATGATACATAAAATATAAATAACGGAGGTGTACGATGTATTTCTTAGATAAAAGAATTCAGGTTATTTGTAATGAATTGAAGAAATTATCCGTTGCGCAGAACGTACCCGTGGAATCCTTCCAGTACAAGAAGGGTAACTATATCTTCCCCGCGGATGCGGATAAGGCAGCAGAGCCTTGGAAGAACTTTGACTCAAGGACCATGCATTGGTATGGGCCGGACGAACATTATTGGTTCCGCACACAGTTTACGGTACCGGAGAGCTTTGCAGGCAAGAGTCTGTGGCTACATGTAAAAACTCAGATCGATGAGTGGGATGACGGAAAGAACCCGCAGTTTTTGCTGTTTGTAGATGGCGAAGAATCACAGGGTATCGATATGAACCACAGAAAGGTGCTTATTACCAGAGAAGCGGTAAAGGGACAGACCTATAAGCTGGATTTACAGTCCTATACCGGTACACTTCATACCGAGTTTAATTTGATTGCTGAGATGCAGGAAGTCGATCCTGAGATCGAGCATCTTTATTATGACATCAGCGTTCCGTTAAGTGCTTTCACCCGAATGGAGAAAGAAGACAAGGCGAGACGAGTAATCGAAGAGATATTAAATAATACAATCAACCTGTTAGATCTGAGAACTCCTTACTCCGAAGATTTTTATAAGAGTGTAAGAGAAGCGCAGGCTTACATCTCCAAGGCTCTTTATGAGGATATGGCTGGTTTTGATGAGATCATTGCTACCTGTATCGGTCATACTCACATCGATGTAGCTTGGTGGTGGACAGTAGAGCAAACCAGGGAAAAGGTTGGACGAAGCTTTGCAACCGTACTTAAGCTGATGGAGGAATATCCGAATTATAAATTTATGTCCAGCCAGCCGCAGCTGTATTATTTCCTGAAGGAGCGTTACCCGAAGCTTTATACTAAGGTCAAGGAGCGAGTAAAGGAAGGTCGCTGGGAGCCGGAAGGCGGTATGTGGGTCGAAGCAGACTGTAACCTGACCTCCGGTGAGTCTCTGGTTCGCCAGTTCCTGCATGGCAAACGTTTCTTCAAAGAAGAATTTGGCGTTGACAATCGTGTGCTTTGGCTTCCCGACGTATTCGGTTATTCCGGAGCGCTGCCTCAGATCATGAAAAAATCCGGTGTAGACTATTTCATGACGACAAAGCTCGCCTGGAACCAGTTTAATAAGATACCCTATGATACCTTCCAATGGAAGGGTATCGACGGAACTGAGGTACTTACCCACCTGATCACCACCCTGGGTGTAGGTCAGAGCATTAAGGATTTCTTCACCACCTACAACGGAATGCTTCATGCAGATTCCATCATGGGCGGTTGGGAGCGTTATCAGAATAAGGAAATTAATAACGATATCTTGGTATCCTACGGTTACGGCGATGGCGGCGGCGGTCCCACCAGGGAGATGCTGGAGACCTCAATCCGTATGGAGAAGGGCGTAATTGGCATTCCGAAGGTTCGTCAGGAATTCTCCGGCAAATACTTTGAAGAGCTGGAAGAGAGAGTAAAGGATCACAAACGTCTTCCTACCTGGGAGGGTGAGCTCTACTTTGAATACCATAGAGGAACCTATACCTCCATGGCTAGAAATAAACGCTCCAACCGTAAATCGGAATTGATGCTGATGGATCTTGAGCTTCTCTGTGTACTTGCAATGGCGAAGCTGGCATATCCGCAGGAAGAGCTGGATGCGATGTGGAAGACAGTTCTACTGAACCAGTTCCATGATATCCTTCCCGGCTCCTCTATCAAAGAGGTGTATGAGGTTACTAAGAAGGAATATGCTGAGCTTGCAGAAAAGGCACAGAAGCTGATGGGTGAGAGAATCGCTGCTTTAACAAAGAATAGTGATGCGGTTACGGTCTATAACACCCTTGGCTTCAACCGAGATGATGTGATTACGCTTCCGGAGATAGAAGCAGAGGCTCTTAAGGATGCAGAGGGTAATGTTTATCCGGTTCAGAAGACAGCCGGCGCTAGCGTGGCTTATATTAAGGGACTCCCTTCCAAGGGCTTCAAGACCCTTGAGATAGTGAAGGGGCAGAAGCAGGAAAGCAGCGTATTTGCTCTTAACGGTAATACACTTGAGACACCGTTCTATAAGGTAGAAGTAGATAAGAACGGATTACTGACTTCCGTTTATGATAAAGAAAATGACAGAGAAGTAGTTCAGGCCGGTAAGGCAGCTAACTTACTCCGTATGTATGAGGATAAGCCGATCTATTATGATAACTGGGATATCGACGTATATTATACCGAGAAATTCTGGGATATCCTAGATGTAACCCGTATGGAATGGACAGAGCTTGGTGCGGTTCGTGCTACCTTAGAGATTGAACGAAGCTTCAGCAATTCCACCTTGAAGCAGAAGATCTATTTCTTTGCTGACAGCAGAAGAATTGAATTTGAGACCTATGTTGACTGGAAAGAGCATCAGCATCTGTTAAAGGTTCATTTCCCGGTAGATATTCACAGCGACGAGGCAACCTTCGATGTTCAGTTCGGTAACGTGACCAGAAAAGTCCATAAGAATACCAGCTGGGATCAGGCTAGATTCGAAAGCTGCGGTCAGAAGTGGATGGATCTTTCCGAAGGTCACTATGGCGTCAGCTTACTCAATGATTGCAAATACGGTCATTCCGTAGAGCAGAGCAACATTGCACTGACTCTGATCAAATCCGGTATCGAGCCGAATCCGACGACAGATCAGGAAGAGCATTTCTTTACTTATGCATTATATCCACATAAGGAAAGCTGGAGAAACTCGGATACTGTCAGAGAGGCAGCAAAATTAAATCAACGCACCTATGCAGTATGCGGCGGTGAGGTTGGTTCGGAATTTAGTTTTGCATCCGTAGATAAGAAGAATGTCATACTTGAGACAGTAAAACAGGCAGAGGACGGAAGTGGTATCATTCTTCGTCTTTACGAAGCAGAAAATGCTGCTACCAAGGCAAAGATCACGATTGCTAATAATTACGCAATCGAAGAGGTGTCCGAATGTAATCTGATCGAGGAGCATATCGAAGAGCTTACATCAACCAATAACACCTTTGAGATTTTCATCAAGCCTTACGAAATCAAGACCTACAAATTAAAATTAAAATAAGTATCGTATACGAGGGGCTTGGTCTCAATGTCTTGCTATGGTAAGGCTTGGGAGGAGGCCCCTCTTTTCCGAGTTGATATTTATGCCTGAAAAGGAGGAGCTAAATGGCTTATATATACGAGGATCCGACAAGGAGTCCTTTGGATCGAGCAAAGGATCTGCTTTCCCATATGACCCTTGCAGAGAAGGTCGGGCAGTTGAATCAAAAGCTTTATGGCTTTGCTATCTATGAACGTAAGCAGAAGGAGATTATTCTTTCGGATGAATTTAAAGAGGAGGTGAAGAAGTACAGTGGCCTGGGTACCTTATACGGTCTGTACCGAGCCGATCCTTGGGCCGGAAAGGACTTTGACAGCGGACTTTGCGGGCAATTATCGGTAAAAGCCTATAATCAGGTCCAGTCCTATGTGCTGGAGCATTCCAGACTAAAGATACCGGTACTGATGAGCAGTGAATGCCCCCATGGACATCAGGCACTGGATGGTTATTTGCTGCCGGTAAATCTCTGCAGCGGGGCAAGCTTTCATCCCAAGCTTTTCAAAGAGGCGTATGCTGTATGCGGCGAACAATTGAAGGAGATGGGAGTGGATTTGGCACTTGTCTCCATGCTTGATATCCTGCGAGATCCCAGATGGGGCAGAAGCGAGGAATGCTATAGTGAAGATCCCTATCTTGCATCCGAATTTGCAAAGGCAGCAGTGGAAGGACTGAAGAGTAAGGGAGTAGGAGTGGTTGCAAAGCATTTTTGTGCCCAAGGAGAAGGAACCGGCGGTGTCAATGCCAGCGCGGCAAGGATCGGTGAGAGGGAGCTTCGAGAGATCCATTTTCCTGCGATGTCTGCCTGTGCCAAGGCCGGTGTGGATGGTGTCATGGCTGCTTACAATGAGATTGATGGTGTATTCTGCCATGCAAACTCCTGGCTTTTGAATCAGGTGTTACGGAAAGAGATGGGCTTTGAAGGTGTGGTCATGGCAGACGGAGTAGCCATCGATCAGCTGGACATCATGACAGGTGACCGCATTTTATCCGGTGCACTTGCTTTGACCTCCGGTGTAGATATTGGATTATGGGACGAGGCCTTTTCCTTACTTGGGGAAGCTTATCAGAGAGGACTGACCAGGATAGAGGAAATCGATCAGGCAGTGCTTCGGGTCCTTACACTAAAATTTAAGCGTGGCTTATTTGAACATCCCTACCTTCCGGAGCATGTGGAAATGAAACATTATACGAGGGAGGAATATCCGCAGTCCTATCAATTAGCATTAGAATCAGCGATCCTGCTTAAGAACGAACAACAGCTTCTGCCGATTGACGTAAGTAAGATAACCTCGATCGCTGTGATTGGACCGAATGCGGATGAGATCTATCATCAGCTGGGGGATTATACTCCGCCGATCCGCGAAGGGGAAGGGATTACTGTATTAAAGGGCATTAAGGATTATATCGAGGCATCGGGTCAGCCGATTGAGGTGAAGTTTGCAAAGGGCTGCGGGCTACTTGAGGGTAGTGAAGAAGAACGTCTGAAGGCAGCAGCACTGGCAAGGGAATGTGATGTGGTCATTGCGGTACTCGGCGGCTCCTCCTCCCGTTTCGGAGAGGTGACCTTCGATACCAACGGTGCAGCAATCACAGGAAATAAGGTCAGTATGGACTGCGGAGAAGGTGTAGACAGTGCGCTACTTAATTTACCGTCAGCTCAGCTTGCGCTGATGAATAGTCTGGCGGAACAGAGCAGCCGTCTGATTACTGTTGCACTGATGGGAAGACCTTATGTGCTGACCGAGATCGAGGAGCGTTCAAAAAGCTTATTGATATCCTTTTATAATGGACCTTGGGGCGGAAGAGCGATCGCCGAGCTCCTATTTGGTAAATATAGCCCTAGTGGAAGACTTCCGGTATCCCTGCCAAGACATGTGGGGCAGCTTCCGGTTTATTATAATTACCGAAGTTCCTATGCAGCCATGATATACTATGATATGGAGAAGAGTCCGCTCCACTCTTTCGGTAGCGGACTAAGCTACACAGAGTTTGCATATAGTGACTTCGCCTTGGAGAAGCAGGAGTTTTCAGCAGAGGAGTTGGAGAAAGGAATCAAACTTTCCTTTAAAATCAGGAACTCAGGAGAGATGGACGGCTTTGCTGTTCCCCAGCTTTATCTTCACGATGTGGCTGCCGGTGTGGTGAGACGGGTAAGAGAGCTGAAGGGTTTTCAAAAGTTATGGATTGAAAGGGACAAGGAGATAACCTGTGAATTCATGCTGCACACAGATCAGTTTTGCCTGTGGAACCAGGAGATGAAATGGTTGGCTGAGCCCGGAGAATTCAAATTGATCATCAGTGACCAGGGAAAGGATATATGGGATCGCTCTGTTTACTTGACTTGATTTAATTCCTATGTAAAATGAGCAATAAGAAAGATGAACAGAAAATAATCAGAAAATATATAAGAGAGGTATATCTATGTACGTGATACCAAAACCCCAAGAATTAAAATATCAGGAAGGACAGTATATCCTAGCTCATCAAGGATGCATCATTCTTGCACCGGAATGTGCCGGTAAGTCATTTTCCCATGCAAAGCTTTTGCAGAAGGAGCTGGAGAAGCTGTTAGGATACTCTTTGGTAATTACGAGAGGGGATAGAGAAGCAGGTGGGATTTATTTTGAGAGCACTGACTCTTTAAAGCCGGAGGAATATCTCTTAAGGATCAATGAGAATGGAATATCCTTGCAGGGTGGATCGGAAAAGGCGATTCTATATGGAATTCAGACGCTGCGCCAGATCATCGCTCAGGAAGGAGCCTGCTTACCATATCTTACGATTCGGGATTATCCGGATATGGAGAATCGCGGCTATTATCTGGATGCTACCAGAGGCAGAATCCCGACACTAGGGTATCTGAAGAGCTTTGCCGATAAGCTGAGCTTCTAATATCATGGTTGGCATAAAATCAATGTCTATCTCTGCGGGGAAACTGGTGAATGAAACAATAGAATATTCAAATGCGAATGTAATATAATCCGGCAGGTTTCTTCAAATCCTATAATACCTATAATATAAACTAAACTTAATGCTTGACGTATATTATCAGTATTGTTATAATATATTAGCTATAGTTAATATAATGGCGATATAGCCAAGTGGTAAGGCATGGGTCTGCAACACCCTGATCACCAGTTCAAATCTGGTTGTCGCCTCTCTTAGAGAAGTCCTCTAAACCTTTAAAAATAAGGCTTAGAGGATTTTTTTGTTTGAAAAA
>JAEZLZ010000023.1 GCA_023415055.1 Bacillota bacterium
CAAATCTATATATTGCTGAGATGGAGACACCTACAAAACTAAAATCAGTTCAGGTCCTTTTAACGACCCCTGATTATGAATGGGAAAGGAAAGGTTACTGGGTAAATGAGGGACCTTCTGTACTAAATAAAAACGGTAAGATTTTTCTAACCTACTCTGCTAGTGATACAGGAGTTAATTATTGCATGGGTATGCTTACCATTGATGAAGATAGCGATTTGCTGAATCCTAGGGAGTGGAAGAAAGAAAGATATCCTGTATTACAGTCTAATATAGAAAAAGGAATCTATGGACCAGGACATAATTCTTTTACGGTTGATTTACAAGGCAATGATATTCTAGTTTATCATGCCCGAACAGAAGCAGAGATTATTGGAAATCCTTTATATAATCCGAACCGACACGCGATGCTTATGAAAATAGAGTGGAACAAAGAAGGAGAACCTGTGTTTAAATTTTAGTTTAAAAAGAAATTAAATGGTCTGGTGGAATGGTAAGACATACGGATCAAAATATCATATGAGTCCTAAGAAAAAGTTATATTATCAGCATGGGAATATGAAAGCATGTCCTTTTTTTGAAGGTTTTTCGAAGGAAAAAGAAATACTTCTTTTGACAGAAAGAATTCACATTTTATAATATGATCCTCTATAAATAGACATGGTGAATAGCCAAAATCTACTTATGGAGGATCATATCAATGTGAGTGCTTTTAAATAAAGTTCATTTTTATAAATTTGTTTTGGTTAAAACAAATAACTAAAATTTAATGTACTATATAATTAAATAGAGGAAATCCTTACTGGATAAGGAATAGGGTTATAAAGTACATTTTTTATTGAATGTACTTTATTTTGTTTTGAACTTATTGATAGCAGACAATGATAAATAGACGAAATAAAATACAAGATATAAATAAGAATCAGCATATTGTAGAAGTGGAAAATTCATGCTTTTGGTAAAACACAAAAATAGAACGTAAAAAGATATTGCTAATAAATACTAGAGGTATGACTGGAAGAGCCAATAATAAGAAATTTCATAAAGGAACATATCGAGGGTATTAATTTGTTCAAAATTGATTTTAAATAGGTAGGACTGAGATTAGAAATAGTTTGTAGTTAAGATTGAGATTCTTATTTAGCCTGTTATAATATAGTGATATAAGTGTATTTATATCCTTTCATATTAATTAAGATAATTCTATTTATTACACAGGAACTAGTATTATAATAAAAGTCAGAAGGAGTGGCTATATGAAAGATTTTTTGCAAAAACGGTTAATACCAAGTCAGGATGAATCTGTAATCAAATGGTTGCTGGATTCGGATCCATCCATCTGTTGGCAAGTGATGCATGATATTTCAAAGGAGCCTGAAGAGAAGATTAAGAACGAGCGATCGAGAATTGCAGCCGAGGGTTGGGGATTCAACCTTATCTTTTCGCAATCACCAGAAGGTCTTTGGTGGCCCGATCTCGACCCCTGGCCATTGAAAAATACATTATTTACGCTGGTAATGCTAAAGGATTTTGGGTTGGACCCTGCCAGCAAAGAAGCGAAGCAAATTATCGGAAGGATCCGGGATAATGTAACTTGGTTATATCATGACAACAGTCCCTTTTTTGATGGTGAGACTGAACCTTGTATCAACGGCAGGGTATTGGCAGTCGGAGCTTACTTCGGAGAAACTCAAAGTAGATTGGTCGATCGGCTGCTCAGCGAGCAGTTGGTGGATGGAGGATGGAATTGTGAGGCACCACCAAGCAAGCACTCATCATTTCATAGCACGATATGTGTTTTAGAAGGGCTACTAGAGTATGAAAGGCTTCATGGTGCTGATTCTGCGGTGACCGAGGCTCGTATCCGTGGCCAGGAATATCTTATGGATAGGGGTATGTTCAGAGCTCGGTCAACAGGCAAAGTAATCGATAGCAGTTGGACACTTTTCTCATACCCACCGACATATCATTATGATATCCTTCGGGGTCTTGATTATTTACGAAGTTCCAATACAACCCCTGATGACAGAATTTTTGAAGCAATCGAATTGATCGCAATGAAGCAGCAACGAAATGGAAGGTGGCTACTTGAGAACCCGCATAAAGACCGTATCTCTTTTGAACTGGAACAGGAAGGTTCGAGCAGCCGTTGGAATACGCTACGTGCTATGAGGGTTTTGGATTATTTCGGAAAATTCATATAAAATATTACAGTTTAATGCTTCGCTTTACCTTCGCGTAAATCAAAGGTTTACAGACTTTATTAATAAGAACTGATTGATAGAAAACTTGTTTTTATACTAGATGAACCTACAGCTGAAGGCCTATGTTACAGAAACATATTTGATTGGTCGGGAAATTGATGGCAGAGATAAACCAATTTTATTCCAGTAGAAAAATCTTGACTAAATGTAATATTAAGATTACAATATGAATGAATAATAAATTGTATTCATTCATATTGTGAGGTGATTTGAAATTGATTGATAAAAAAAATGATTTATTGAAGGCTGCTCAAAAGATCTTTCAAGAAAAAGGATATAAAGGGACTAATGTCTCAGATATAACAGATGAGGCGGGAATGGCTGTAGGATCATTCTACAAATATTACAAATCAAAGGAAGAAATATTCTTAGAGATATATATCCAAGAAAACGAAATGGTTAGAAAGAAATTGATAGACACGATTGATTGGAATAAAGAAGCCATTGTTGTGATTGATGACATTTTTAATTATACCATGGATATCATGATTAATAATAACATTCTGGCAGAATGGAATAAGTCGGGTATTTCAGAGCTTTTACATCAATATTACTGCTCAGAAAAGGGGAAAGCGGATTACACCTTTCAAAGCTTTCTAAAAA
>JAEZLZ010000132.1 GCA_023415055.1 Bacillota bacterium
ATCTATTGTATAATAAATATCAAATCATATTCTTGTTTATTTAGTTTTAGAAAAAATACTGTTCATTGATATTAACCAGTTCTTCTTCTAATAATTTTCTATCATCTGCAGAAAGAGGATTTTTAAGACACTCATCTATATGTTCTACGACAAAAGAAAAATTATTAAAGTCACCTGGTGGCACTACTGCATCAGGACCAAGTGATAATGTGTATTTTAATGCTGCTAAAGCTAGTTCGTTGTTTTCACTAATTGGCTTACACCATGATTTAGTAAAGGATGAATTCATTCTCTCCTCTTCATTAACCCAAGCCCTGTGAATCAATGTTTTCATACCCAATAAACCAATATTCTTCTCTTTTGCAACTTTGCTAATCCGACTTCCAAAGTCCTTTCCCATGTTGACACCCCAATTAAGAGGAAACAATACTGTATCAAAATCATATATAGAAAGCGCCTTTAGGGCAACGTCTTCATTATGGCAAGTAATACCTAATTTCCGTACGAGACCTTCTTCTTTCGCGTGTACCATAAGTTCAATAACACCGCCTGGTCCGAATGCCTGCTCAATATCTTCCATAGTACTTAATGCATGCATCTGATAATTATCAAAATAATCTGTATGAAGCAATCGTAATGATTCATCGAATTCTTTCTGTGCATCTTTCTTTAATCTGCAACCCGTTTTACAAGCCAGATAAATATCCTTTCTGAAAGGCCTAATGGAATTACCCAACTTTTCTTGTGCATCTCCATAAGATGGCGCTACATCAAAATAATTTATTCCCTTATCAATTGCCCAGGAAACGTATCGATCGGATGCGTCTTGTCCGTCATCCATAGATATAATGCCTCCATACACAACCGGTGCAATTTGATATCCAGTGCTCCCCAATTCTCTCTTGATCATGATACATTACCTCCATATTTATTACCGTAGTTTATCTCTATAATATACCATTTTAAGTAAAAAATGTAAACCCTGTTATCACTTTAAATGATTCATAAGTACCTCATAAAAGGGGAATAACGGTTCATAATATAGCTTTATTTCTGATAATTACAAGATATTGATAAGCCCAACCTATTGTGCAGGTTAAGCCTCTTCTTTTTTTCTTTTTAATACTGTTCTTTCGTGCATGATGATCATAACTGCCAATATCAGGAATAAGAATACCGGAAATACTGCAATGCTAATTTTATCTGCAATTAATCCAAATAACGGTGGCATCAGGCAAATTCCCACATAAGCACAAGCCATTTGAACCCCGATGATTGCCTGTGACTTATCCGCACCAAAACGTTCGGGTGTGGAGTGAATAATACAAGGGTAGATTGGAGCACACCCAAGCCCGATGATTACCAGTCCTGCTTTGGCAAGTTCTTTCCCTGAAGGAATAAAAAATGCCAGGAGACCGATGAAGATCAGTAACTGTCCTAGTCGAATCATATAGGTATCATTCAAAATCATGGTCAAAAAGCCACTGATAGCCCTACCAATCGTAATTCCCAAGAAAAAAAGGCCTGCAAAACGTGCCGCATCTTCCGGTGTTACTCCATTATGTAAAACCAGATAACTACTGCCCCACAGTCCCGCCGTCTGTTCCAAAGCACAATAGCAGAAGAAAGTTATCATAATTTCCTTTGCACCCGAAATTCGAATCACTTGCTTTAATGAGAGGGCTTTTTCTGAGTGACTGTCATCGTATCCGGAGACTATAGCTTTTCGTTTTTTCCAAAGTGGCAGACTGATTACTAGAATAGCGGTAAGAACAACTTGGAGAATTGCAATATATCGGTAACCCATATTCCAGCTCTGCCCACCGGTTAAAACGTATCCCATAATATATGGTCCGAGAGAAGCACCGACACCCCACATACAATGCAGCCAGCTCATATGACGGCTTGAATAATGCAGAGCTACGTAGTTATTAAGTGCAGCATCAACACTTCCTGCACCAAGACCATAGGGAATCGCAAAAAAACACAGCATCCAGAAGGACGGGCTGATGGAAAAACCAAACAATGCAATTGCCGTCGTACCCACACTGATTGCAGTAACCTTACCCGCTCCCAACTTCCGGGTAAGTCTGTCGCTTTGCAGACTGGAAACGATCGTACCGGCAGCAATAATCATTGAAATGATGCCCGCATAAGAAATCGGTACATTAAATTCTCTATACATCGTTGGCCACGCCGATCCTAGAAGTGAGTCTGGTAAGCCAAGACTGATAAAAGATAAGTAAATAACTGCTAATAATAATTGAATCATTTTTATCCTCCTGATTTTTAAATCTTTATTATAATTCCATACTTACTCAGTTCAGTTTATTCCCTTGTTCCACTGCTGGTTTTTTCCTCGAACCCCGTACTGGTATTCAGATAATGCCAGTGTAAATAAACCAGAAATAATATCGGAATCTAAATCACTGGTATAATCAATGTCTGGAAATATATTACGTATCGCTTGTGTAGGAACTTCCTGCTTAATTGCTTCTATTAAAGGATCGTTAATGAAATCCCCGTATAGTACTACTCGGTCTGGATTTACAGTGCCACAGAATATACTTATCAATTTAGATATGGCAGCTCCAACCTCTCGTGAATTTTCATAATTCACGGATAGCCAGTCAATGCCTATTGGCAATAGGCATACTTCGCCTGCAAATCCACTGGATCCTTTTAAAACTTTTTTATCGATCACTATGCCTGCACCAGGGCCGAAAGCCCTTGGGAAGTAGATTCCCACAATAACGGATACTGCTTCTGTCTTTCTGGCGTAGCCAAATACTGCTGCATTGACATCGTTTTCAATCACAACAGACAAATGATATTTGTCTTGGAAATACTTAGTAAATGAAATACCTACTAATTCTTTATAGTCATTAATTAAGATCACACCATTACGTTCAATACCCGGAAGAGAAAATGCAACGATGCGTATCGATGGGTATTCCCGCAAGGAAGACTCTATCATGGCTTCAAAACTCGTAAGTTGTATCGTATCAAAGCTTTGCTCTAATTGCCAAACAGCTTCTCCGTATAGGTTTCCCACACTGGCGCTTATAATATTTTTTCCGTTTCGTATCCTCGTAGACAAGGCAAGCACATGGGCATATTCTGCATGAAAGGTATAGGCTTGTGATGGCCTGCCGCCTGTGGCACTATACATATCTCCCAGTAATACCTCCCCGCTTTCCACAAAACTATTCAATACATTGCAAACAGTAGCAAAGCTGAGTCCTGTTATTTGAGCTATCTCTTTGATTGTGGATGTTTTGCAGGAACGTAGTGCCCAAAGTACTGTAAGAGCGTTGTTTTGTTTCATATCAAGCATATTAACACCCATAAAATTCACATCCTCTCTTAATCAATAATCTTATTTTTGACTGGCATATCCAGACCTTACTACTTAAGTCAATTTTGTCAGGCGGCTCGCGTAAGATTCTTCATCCAATTAAACCGGTTTATTTTAACAACCGCAACAAAACACTTTAATATCTGATCCGATTTTAAGCAGGCAAAGACCCACCATGCAGGAGCACCCAGCCATGCGGAGATTAGCGCAGAAGGGAGAACGATACAAAATACAAAAATTGTATCATTCTTAAATACGAAGGATATATCCCCACCGGACTTTACCAATCCAAAAAGACAAGGCATCTGGTATCCGCTTCCTATAATGGTGATAGAAAGAACACTGATTAAAAGAGTAGCTTCTCTCGCTGCTGCTTCACTGATTCCACCACCCGAATTGCCGGAATACAACCCTACAAAAGGCCCGCTCAGGCATGCAACGAGCGCACCGGAGAGCAGCCCTACGAAAAGAAAGATTACCTGTGTAGTTCGTGCATACTCCTTCATAAGCTCGTATTTTCCCGCACCGATTGTCTTGCCGGTTATGATACCTACCGCAGAGGCAAGTCCCGATATCGTTATGAAAGCAAGTGTACCCATAGTATTTGCAATCGATACTGCGGTAGCTACAGATGCATCGAAAAACTTCCCGAAGATAATTGAGTTAACCATAGTGTTTACACTCCATACGACCTCACCTGCAATTAGCGGCAGCCCATATCGTAAATAATCACCTAAGAGCGATTGATCTGTACGAAGTAAGTCAGTGAATTTTAATTTTAGTCTTTGATCCAGAAGAAATACATAGATTACAATCGCAAGGGTCTCAATCACACGGCCAATCAAGGTTGATAAGGCAGCCCCAAACACACCCCACTTGAATACATAGATAAATAAAGCATTTAGACTGACGTCTATACAAAGAGATATTAAAGAGATTGCCATACCGATGGATGGGAATTCTACCGCACGCATTGAGCTGAGCAATGCCTGTGTTATACAAAAGAATAGATATGAGCAAGAGACAACACGTAAGTATATGATACCTTCCCGCACAATTGCTGGATCCGATGTAAATATCCCTATCACAGCTCCTGGAATCAAGAGACAGATTGATGTCACAACAGCACCGAAGATAAGAGAAAAACGTATTCCGATAGCGATGGTGTTTTTGATGTTTACTGTGTCTTTTTTTCCCCAGTATTGTGCTGAAAGGATCAGGATGACACCACTGATACCACTGGTGAACATCTGCACAAAAACATTAATCTGACTTGCGAAGTATACGCCTGATACCGCAACATCTCCCATAGAGCTGACCATCAGATTATCCGCAAAGGAAGCAAGAAACGCTATCAGTCCTTGTGCAGCTACCGGAAGTGCCAGTAAAATGAGGCTTTTATAATATGTACAATCCCGAGTGAGTACTCGTTTCATAACTGAGTTCCTCCATTATTAATTATTTATTATATTAGTTATTATAATAGTTATAATAATAGACGAAATTAAAGATAAAGTCAATCTCATTTCTTTCATTTTCCAAAGTATTAATAAAGGTGTATACAGAATACTCATGGTATACTGCATACACCTTTATTTTTTGAGCTGTTTCCCCAGCTATTCTGCCTGGAAGCTCTTTCAATTGCTTCAGGATAATCAAAAACATGACTTATTAATAAAAATCATCAGATTACTTTCGATAATGCTTTTACTTGTTTATCAATCCACTTATATACACTCTTCATTTCTCCTGCATAATTATCATCGATTTCAAAAAACTTAGTCTTACTTATTTCACATTGCTCTTTGAGGTGAGAATGTAGCTTAAGAAAATTATCTCGGTTTATATAATCATCGAAACACTTCTGCTCTATTTCATTTAAATGCTCGATAATTCCTGTGTTGAAATGATTATCTATATAATTCTTTGAAAATCCTATGTAAAGAGTAATTATCTGTTTCAAATACTCCGGTTCAAAATCCCTAGTATGCTCAGGAGGTAAATAGCAGCCTTCAATTATGATGTGCTGTCCATTCTCAATGTTAGTCATAATGATTCCTTTTACAACCGGCCATAATTTATATGCAATTTCATCATCACCATCCGTTGCTGTAAAATCACAATATTTGTTTCCGCGGATCAATCCCATTTTTAAGTGATCTATCGACAAATAAGGAATCTTATACTTAGTTAGTAATTTCTGAGCCATAAGTGTCTTTCCTGTGCAGCTAACCCCTCCAATTAAAATAACCATTGTTATCCCCTTTTCTAGTAAATCTTTATATTGCAATTAAATAATTTATCCTCTCAGATATGATATAGCTACATAATATACATTGAAAGTTCATTTACATCGTATTAACTTAAAATTGAGAAGTAACTGTTAATACAGATTGTATGTAATATGCATAATGTTTTGTAATTAATTCGCTTCATTAAATATCATATTTAACACAAGGCTTTCATCATAACTAAAGCGTTTGAATGTTTATTGCCCCAGTTTAGTTCGGTAAACAAGAGTACCAATACCTTTCTAACTAAGTATGCTACGTCAAAGCTTTCCGCTGATTATTTTGTATTACTTATATCAAATTATTTATAATCAGGGTCCCTCCAGAAACGACCAGCATGATAATCACTATTTTCTTGACTACTTTTTCATCCAACACCTTACTGCTTAGCATACCTAAAGCCAGGCCTATAAGCATCGTCGGGATTAGTATTATGGCCTGCTTGAACGCCTCAAACGTAATGATTCCCCACAAAGCATAAAGAACTATTCGAAATGTATTCTCCGCTAAGAAAACAATGCATATATTTGCCTTAAATGAATGACTATCATCTGTAACCCTGCTTAGATAAGCACCAAGCAATGCCCCTATACCATATAGGCCACACAATAGTCCTGATAATACTCCAATAGTTGCCAGTACCAACTTAGATTGCTGACCTTTTTTAGAAGCTAATTCTTTCAAGAGCATTTCTATTCCAATTGCTACGATAACAAATCCAAAAATTATTTTAATCGTTGTTGTATCAATATTTTTTAGAAATAAAATACCCGGAATACTTCCGGCAATAACCAATAGCGATAATGGAATGCATATACTCCAATTAATAGATTTACGCTCCTTCCATGCCATTATAGCATTGGTAGGATACCCTAAAACGAGTTCCACCGGAGAGATATTTATATTATTGTTACCAAAACTTAGTATCGTTGTAAAGACTAAAGTATTAGCAAAACCACACAAGCCCTTTACAAAAAATGCACATAGTGTTGCTAGTATCCACCACATCATAGAATTAATTTCTCCTGTGTTCAAATTCACCTTTTTTTGTAATCCAATCTTCCAAAGTTATTTCATAAAAACAATAATCACCGCTAATGTGTGTACAATCAGGAATTTCTTTGTATTTCATCTCAAGATAATGCATACCAGATTTTTGCATTACTTTACCGCTCGCAGGATTATCTACATGATGATGAGTATGAATTTTAGTAATACCTATTTTATTAAAGGCGAAGGCTAGAACAGCTCTGCATGCTTCCGTTGTTATACCTTGATTCCAGAACTTTCTGCTGACAAGGTAATGTATGGATGCACTCTTTTCTTCGTTGTTTATTTCATTCAGGTAAATATAACCTACGGCTTCCGATAGCTCCTTAATGACTATCACCCAATGATAGTAATCAGGCTTAGCGTAATCGTTAATCCATCCTTGAAGCAATGATTTCGTCTCTTTGATATTATCGTGCGTTTTCCAACCCCAGTATCTGCTGACTTCTGGATCAGTAACCCAATTACGAAACATATCGTCAGCATCTGTTATTTCATATTTTCTTAGTAGAAGTCTGTCCGTCTCTATGGTCTGAGTTCCAACTTGTGTCATAGCGTCGTACCTCCTATAAATACATTATTCAATTATCTAATCTATCAACAATTTCTCATAAGCATACTGAATTTCCCATTATTGCTATAACCAGGATAACAACATATTATAAATTACTATATAATAAAATACTAATCTCCAATACTTTAACATAAATCAAGAAATAATGCCATTGATATCCATATTTATTTACCAACTTTACCAACAGCTTTATTTCCCAACCCTAATAAATATAAATTCATATAAAATACTTCTTAAACGGTAAAAAGCAAGCTTCGCGAACTTTCTATTGTCATGAATAAAATAAGGTAAGGTCCCATCGAAAGAAAGCTTTCGTCAGTTATCCTTACCTTATCTTGTCTATATTTTCTTAATCTAATCCTCTAAATTGATATATCTTATATGGAAGATCTCATTCTACTCAACTTCAGCATCAGGCTCATCTTTAAGAAGCAAGCTTAAAACCAAGTCAACAATTGTGCCGGCTGATATTCCTGATCCAAAAAGGCTGCTTAAGATTCCCGGAAGCTGTGCAACTACATCAGGTCTAAAGGTAACACCTAATCCTATTCCCAGTGAACTTGCAATAATTAATAAGTTTCTGTTTGAGAACTTAACTGTCGATAAAGTCTTGATACCGGAAATTGCTACTGTTCCAAACATTAATATTCCCGCTCCACCAAGTACGAAAGAAGGCATAATAGATACAATGGTTGAAAACTTTGGTAAAAGACTCATAAGAATCAATAAAATGCCTGTAATAACTGCGACAAAACGTGATACGCATTTTGTAAGAGGAATTAATCCAACATTCTGACTGAAAGTCTGTGCAGGTCCGGAACCAACTACTCCAATACGAAACTTCTTTGGTCCAAATCCTGCGGACTGAATAATTGAGGCTATTCCTGATGCAAGTAATGCAGCAGATACCATGTATGCTGCATCTTTCACATCTCATCCTGCAATACCCGCAATAATCAATGGAACCGCTGTAATTCCGCTAAAAGCTGTAAGCTGCTTTTGTATTATAATCCACCAAATGCCTTAAGATCCTGATTCGCTTCTGCTATAATTAACACAATTTTTCATGAAATTATAGACCAATAGAACTATATTAAACATAGAGCTCGGTATAGATAAAGCGATGAAACTATTTTCAATTATACTTACCCTCTTGTCACGCGCCATATCAAACCGGTGTATGGTATCAGCTGCGCAAGGTCATTGGGATCACTAACTCCTATATCTAATATATACATTGAAGCATCTGGTCCAAATTTTACATCTACCGGTCTTCCAAACCCACCTTCACCTGTAATATAGGTTGGTAAACCGGATTTATTACTAATAAATGTTGTCACTTCTCCTGTACTTCTTTCAATTTTTGAAATTTTATGCCCTATACCTCGATATGGTACCGATGGTCCTAACGTTAATGGTCCATGACTTCCGTATTCTGCGACATAGATATCGCCAAAAACTCCAAATGTATTTGTGTAATCAAAATCAAAACCCATGATTGATGAATGAGGTTGAAACTCTGCATATGGTTTTGGCGGAACATTTGGATGATTCTGTATAAGGAATTCGGGTTTGGGACCTCCTTCCGGATGAAACTCGGGAGAAGTTACAGGTTCACCAACAGCATAATCAGGCCATCCATACCATACTCCGGGAGTAACGATATGTAACTCATCCGGTGCATTTGCGATCGGTCTGCTTCCCCTTACATCATATCCTCGATTTGCTGCAAACAGCTTGAATTCTCGGTCAAATTTAACATAGAGTGGATTTCGAAATCCTGAAGCTACAAGTTCAAGTTCTGTACCATCACGGTTCGCTTTAAGTATACTGCCGGAACCTTTAAGTATTCCTTTTTTTACTTCGTTGGCTATGTTAGGTACGGTATATGCGGAAAATGCTCCTGTATAGGTACTTTCTCTTGACATACTAAGAAAATTATTAGTTAAAAAATTCTGTCCATTTAGTATGATATCAAATGTCGGTTCATCATGTAGAAATGGATGAGAGATTACCCATTTGTTATCATTTCCAACTACTCCGGAATTAGTTACCGTCCCCATCCCAAAGTATATCTTTCCTTCCGGCCCAAAAGCGATGTTGCTAATTCCATAGTCACCATTACACATTAATCCAGATAGAATATCCCTTCTTGCTCCGTCGGACCGTATTGTTGTAATATGATCACCATGGGATACATAGATCGTTCCATCCAGATAATTTATTCCCCTTACAGGAGTGATAAAATTGTCTGCAACGACCTCATAGCGTTCATTGCTTAATCTTAATAATTTGGGATTACCGGAAGTGTATCCTGACTCTATGATATACAAATCTCCATTATCTGCAAAAACCATGCCAATGGGGGAATCTAATCCTTGAATATAATCCTCGATTCTATACTCAGCAGGAAGGGTAAATTCCATAGGATTTATATATCGAAGGGAAGCTGCTGTTTCTTGGTTACATATATTGATTTTCGAATAGCAAAATCTTTTATATTTCATTTTTTACTCCGAGCACCTAATCAATTCATTATATTCATTTATAGCTAAAAATCCAGTGTATTAGGATTGTAGCAGAAAATTATTAGCGGTTTGTGATTATACATGACACACTATTGTCATGTTACTATTGATAGAATAGCCTATATTAGGGTGTAAAGCAGCTATGAATGAAATAATCATTCCCTATTGCTTTGCAGCTTAAGAGGACAAAATTATATATATCGAAGGAGCGGGAACATGAATCAAGAAATCATTCAAAAAGCAGGGGAAATCATTCAAAAGAATACCAGAGCTGATTCTTATTGCACATTAGCTCTGATTGATTTGGATGGCTATCCAACTGCATCTACGATTACTGCATCAAAGGCAGATGGCATTCAGTGGGTTACCTTCTGTACCGGCCTTGGTGGAACAAGAACAGATCGAATTACCAGATGCAATGGGGCAAGTCTCTGTTTTAATGCGCCGGATTATAACATCACACTAGTAGGTTCCATGGAAATACTGACAGATCCTGAGATAAAAAAGGAAATGTGGTATAGCGGGCTGGCGAACCATTTTAGCGGTCCTGAGGATCCGAATTATTGTGTACTGCGTTTTACTACACAGCGATACAATCTTCTGGTTGATTTGCAAGAGGTACGAGGGACCTTAGAATAATAAGCATTTTTTTCAATGAATAACAGTGAAACATATAGGAGCTGACCAGCATTAGTGTCAGCTCCCATTCCATACTTATAAAATAATCTCATGTACTTTCATTCGTTATCCCAATCTCATTTTACTTTTGAAAGAAATCTGTAATTAAAGCTACATAATGTTCCGGGCATAACAGACTTATCCCACCATGCCCGAGATTGGATGCAATATATAATTCACTATCTGCTATGACCTCATGTAATCTCCTACTTGATTTTTTCATAATACGAAGTTCTTTTTCACCTACTATGACCAAAACTCTCGCCTTTGTATCAGAAATCGAGTTCTTTAATTGATAATTCCCATTGCTTATTGTGATGTTGATAAGTGATTCCTTGGTTATTTTCAAACTATCCGCATAATATTGCTCAAACATGGTATCGGGAACACATAATGTTTTCGCCTGTAGTCTTGAAAACCATCTCTTTGTTATTAAGCCATAGAATAGTCTGTAGGTAGGAACTGTCAGTGCAGTCGTACCTTTGATTGGGTAAACCAGCGCACTTTCAATGATTGCATATTCCGCAATATGCGCTCTTAAGGATAATACTTCTGTCACAATCTGCGCTCCTATGGATAGCCCTCCAATTGCAAAAACCTTCCCCTTATGATGGTGATCTATGTATTCTATTAATTTAAGAGCGGAATTCTCGATGCTGACAAAGGTTTCTTCACCGGCTTCCCCATGCCCGTCAATGATCGGAGTTATTACATGATAATTCAGCTTCAGTAATTCAATAATCGGTTTCAATGACCACCAGGATAATCCACCGCCATGAAGAAGAATGATGGTTGGTTTATCTTTATTATCCGTTTCGATGAAAATCATTTTTGCTCATCCTTTCGGTTGTTTTCAAATATCTAATTCATAAGATACACTATATTGTGGTTCTATACTATTTCTAAACACTTGACAATGTATCGCTCGTTTCCAATTTTTTCATCAATAACCTTGAATTCATTTACCATATATTAACCTTCTTCCATCATAGATGTTTATCTTTAATCATATTGAAAATGATTATGTGCTAACTGAAATGGTCTGAAAAATGCGTGAATAAACATCTTCAATATTTTCCTTGTTTTCAACATTATTATATAACCCATATGCCCACGATTTGAAATTATTATCCGAATACAATATTCCTGTTGCATATTCCCCGTTATTAAAATCAAGAGCATCATCATATGATATATCTTCTGTTGTAAATGGTATATGACTTTTTTTTGACTTTATAAAAAAGAAAGGTATGCTAGACTCCTTATAGATAGCTTTATATATAGGTTCTGAAGCTTCTGATAGATTTTCTTCTGTAATAATAATTGCATCATACTGGGAAATGATTTTTTTGTTTTGTATATCTGAAAATAGAATTTCATCAAAATCAATTTTTTCTTTTTCCCGAACTTCTGGTGCAAGACCAATCACTCCTATGCATAACTTCTTACCCTGATATTCTTCGCTATCTACTGGCTTGTTACAAGCTGCTAAAATAAATATTATTACAAAAAATGGTATTATTTTTTTCATTTTTACGCCTCCTTATGCTAGAATCTAAACATAATAAGAAGTAACCTGGCGTCCCGATATCACAACGAAATCATTGAAAATATCTGATCTTGCTTTATTATATACTTTCCTTCAGTTTTTGTACATATTTTTCCAAACTTCCACTTAACCAATAATCTATTCTGGGAAGAAACTCATCTGTTCTTTTTCCTTCACTCCATAATATCTGAATAAAATCATGCTCCAATAAATAAATGGTGAATCTTTTTTCAATCATAGGAATACTGTGATTTTTCATGTATTGAAGAAATATCGTACGAAACAGATTAGTCATATCCACATCCTCTGATGGAGAAAATAAACTCCAATGCAATAAATGGATTAGATCGAAGTCAGCCTCTCCATATTGTGAACATTCCCAATCAATTACCCCCGAAAAGGTATGATTATGAATAATTATATTTTTATAATGGAAATCATTATGTAGCAAAACAGGACCACCTTCAAAATCCAGACTGGATAGATTCACATTTATATATTGGTTACTCAACTCCAATTTTTGTCGTATCTCGTCCGGAAGCTGAATATTGTTCAGTCTCTGATAAATAAAGTTCCAATAGCTCTGATGTCCTGATCGCCAGGTTCTGTCATAGCCTGGAAGGATCGGTATATAGTGACCGATATCGTATTTCTCTCCTTTGATACTATGAAGCTCCGATAGAAAATCAGCTATCCTAATTCCGATATTCTGTATTTCCAAAGCATTTAATTCTGAATATATTGAAAATAATTCATGACCATGCAAATACTCGAGAATGAGGTAATATAGATTACTACTTGTGCTTTTTTGATCAGAAGCATATACCATCTTAGGAACTTGTTTTAAATCCTTGATTCGATTAATTCTGCCTAGTTCCTCATGCATGGGTTGCTTAGAGGTACGTATCAGATAGTTATCATCGATAATAAATAATTCTTTGTCAAAGCTACCGGACATCTTAGTAATGTCATTGCATTGTAATTGGTGAAGCTTACATATCTCCCTGATCTCATTTTCTTCCATAGTCCCCCCAATCAGCAGTAACTGCTGATTAATCACATTATTAAATTTGAGTTAAAAAAATAATAGATAAATACTTTATGATGAAGCAATAGAATAAAGAACATGCTTCCTCAAAGGATTGCCTTCCATAATATTGGGATGCTCAAATTCTGCAACTTTAACCATGCCTATTTTTTTCATTACATGTTCAGATGGAGTATTAATTTTGGAGGTAAAGCTATAGATCTGATTTAATCCCAAGGTATGAAAGCCATAGTCAAGACATGCCCTTGCTCCTTCTGTTGCATATCCATTTCCCCATGCTTCCTGCTTCAGTCGCCAACCTATTTCAATACATGGAGTAAATTCTGAATTAAAGTTAGCCCAGTGAAAACCAATAAAGCCTATAAAGTCGTTATTCTGTCTTGTCTCAACTGCATAAAGACCATACCCGTATGTTCTGAATTCCTCTTGAATTCTGTTATAAAATTGATCTGTTTCTTCTTCCGTTAGTGTTTTAGCAAAATACTTCATTACCCTGGGATCCTGATTCATCCTCCGGAACTCGTCCAGATCCTGTTCTTTCCAATCTCGGAAAATCAACCTTTTCGTTTCTAAATAGATCATGCGTTACCTCCACTCATATTCTAATCTCAAATCCTTCTAGTCGCCTATCTCCCACTTAGCCTTTATCATTCTTATGATAATTTGAAAACCTTTTCTGCGTTCAGGCGCATAGTATCAATTGTTTGCGAATTCGAACACATTATCTCAACGTATAATGTAGTTCCTGATTGAATTACTACATCGCCATATTCACATACCGGAACTTGTCTATTCCCCTTATATCTCTTATCCGGTGATCCATCCTTATTTACCTTTAGCCAAGTATATCGAATCACTTTGGCATCAGAAGGTATCGTTTCACTTTCGATAAAATTTGTCTTTCCTAGCTTTAGATCTATTTCCGCATAGTTTAGGGCTCCGACCTTACGTCCATCTATTACAAGGAGCTTATCCGGTAAAAAAATTAATTGTTTTTTCTTTAATTGTAGTCCAAAGGGGGTCATATTAATTTTCATAAAAAAAGGCACTTTATTTATTGCTTTCGCAGGAATACGAGATACACTTGTATTTGCTCCACCGTGTGCTTTCGTATTTTGTATCTTGGCAGAGGTCATGATTTGCCAAAATTTTTTATTTGAATTCATACTCATCCAGGTAGCATTTAACTGTTCATATGCTATTTTCGAATCTTCATCAAAATCATATATTATTTGGATTGCCAGTTTGGTATGAGTATAGATTTTTAATATAATGCCTGCAATTCCGGTAATGATAAATATCGGCACTACGGAAAGAAGGAATGTTAAAATAAAAACATTACTTAGTAAATTAACATTTTGCACCTTTTTGAAGCGATCAAGTAATTCCTTATACTCCACCGGTTGATACATGCTAACATCAACTTTTTCCATATTTTCTGCATGCAAAATATCACTTTGATTATAATTGGATCTGTTTCTCGTACCGTTATGGTTTGAACTATTATTTTTCTTTTTACTTGATTCTTGTGTATATGAAATTCCAGTTCCAGGAATTGATAACGTGTGTCTTGTTGTACCTTTTGCTGTTTTTGTTATCCTTGCACCTTTCACTCCCCAACTATAACCAATACCCGATTTACTGATATTTACACGAAATCCGCCGCCCAAATTAATACTTTTCCTGTACCGAAATCCCATATAATCCACCTCCAAAAATCTAACTTAGCATTCTTCATTACTATTGATTGTTTTTTATTATTGTCTCAAACAATGGTCTTTTAAATGCGTCTAAATCCAAAAACGATGTATCTGGCTCAATCGTTAATTTTAAGAGGTGGAATTCATTCAGTGGGTTAATGTCTTTGGTATGATCATACTGATTGTTATTACTAGCATCAAAATAGCTCATCGAGTAAAATATAGTAATCTAACTTCTCTTGATTAAGCGGGATACCTATTCGATGTAACAGCAAGTCATCAAATTCCCTTGTGTGGAAGTTATGCCACAAGGAACGCATGCAAAGAGCTACATCCTGCCACAGATCGGCTACTCCTACCCGTCCCAGATCAATAAACCCAGTTAGGCGCTTCTCATCTGCAAAAATGTTCGGAAGGCAATAATCTCCGTGTGTAAAAACAATCTCCTCCTCTTTTGGTTTGTTTTTTTCCAGATAATGAAGCAACTCCTGCGGATTTGCAAATTCATCACTCCCCGGTTCCCAATCTTCCATATCTACCTTGCTATTCCTTATATTTAGCTCGGCATCCATTAGTTTTCTGTTCAGATTGTTATTTAACGGACAAGTTTTAATATCAACTGACCGCAGAAGATTAATTCCCTCTGCCAGAAGGGAAACGGCCAGCTGAGGATTACGTAAGTATTCATCATCACACAGCATTCTCCCGCCGATCTCCGTGATCAGCAGATAATCCTTTTCTTCTTCCGATACCCATTCGATTATTCGCGGAACGGGAAGCTTTCCATTCATCCATTGCAGGTTTTCATATTCCTTCTTTAGTTCTCCTGAGGATGGCTCAACCTTTAGATAAAACGCCTCTGTGTCTGAGTAAAAACGATGGACATTGGCTTGTGAACAGCCCACCTTGTTCTGTGAAAACTGCATTCCAGAAAGGTGCCTCTTTATCTGTTTGGGTAAAATTAATTCTTTCATGATTTATCTTCTTTCAGATTTGTTGGTTTATTCTGTTCCATTACTATCAATTACAAAACGATACATACTGTCCGGGAATGTAAATGAAATTGCAGATAAATCCAAATTTTTTATGGGGATTATTATTTCTTCCGCATTTTTCTGTATATCTTCGCGAATATCAAATTCTCCTTGGGGAGATTCACCCAAAGCAATATAGACCGGTACTGTATTTTGTGGATTACCACCTTTTATTACCAGTTGGTTATATATCCATTTTTCGATCTCTTTTCTTTGAACCAAATAATCATCTTCGGCATAAAACCCGCCAATATTGTTTTTGATGCAGTGCTTTTTCTTGATTTCATTTGCCTGTTCTAGAGGATAATCATTTAAAGAGGTAAATGGATTTTCACCGCTCACATAATATCTAGTTAAAAATTCAGGAACTTTTTTCAATAGACACCTCACAGAATAACGATAAAATTAGATATTAAGCATCAAAACTACTCAAAAAACTTTCCCTTATAAAAATTTTCATTACCGAGCTTTTTTGCCGTCATTCGAAACATAACGCAACCATCTGGACATACAATATCTTTGCTGTATCTACTGCTTCCACCGATATTCTCTAAATCACCGCCACTTCTGACAGCCTCCATGATTGGAAACATAATCATCATGGTTTTGGAACAAATACCTTGTCCATTCGTATTTACCGGACAACCATAGGTGCAGGTATACTGTACATCCAATCAACGAATTTTTCCTCTTCCAACAACGAATCATAATGCTTCAAATTGCTGTTTCCAAAAATTTATTATAAGCTTCTTTTCGCATATACTTTTGTAAGACCGGCAAGGCTTTCTCGTATTCATTCCGAGTTCCATTAAAGACAGCCTGCTTCATCGGGACAAATCCCAGGCTCAAATAGAGTTCAACTGCTTTATAACTCCATGTCTGAGTATCCAACCATACATCCAGCCCCTGATCCAGCTCATAAAAGCTTTCTAACATTTTTATAGCTATGGCACGTCCAAATCCATTTCCCTGGTACTCTGGGCGACAACTCAAAGCATGAACCACCGGTATTTTCCCCTTAGGAGTAATATCATACCATGCAGTAGCTGTAGCTATCAAAATACGATTGGGGTTTTCCACAAACAGCTGACGTTTTGTCAGGTCACCCATTCGCGATAAATATCCATGATGACAATTCAAAGCCTGTTCAACGTTATCAAATTCCAAGACTGAGGTTTGTATTTCCGCCCAGCTTACCTCATCTCCAGGTCTATAATTCCTGATCGTATAATTCGCCGGTAGTGTTATTTGTGAAGGGGCTTTTGCATAGGGTCTTCTCAAAATAATTGTATAAAATGGTACCGATTTATCTAACATCTTTGCTCCTTTAGGCTAATTTAAAATGCTTAACAATTTGATGATATCTATCCTCTAAATTGCTGTTTTCTTCTCTTATGAAACATTTAAACCCACTATTCAAAAACTCATTATAACGTTCCAGACTATTTACTTTCTCAATACATTTCGCATAATTCTCTAAAGTTCTCTCTGGATTTTTTGTTTTCATTATTTGCTCAAGGATAAACAATTTGTCTGGGTCTTGCCGATTAAAAAATTCATTTACTGACATACTCTGTGGCGATAATAATATAGATACGTGATCATATTCTGATATACTATGTAAAATATCTAATGGAATATTAGTGTCAACAATAACCTTTTGATTCCTTGATAGCTCGATTAAATCTTCGATTTCAAAAGGAGCAATTTCAACTTGCCCGCCTGTAATCCATGAATCATATTCCTCTGGCGTTCGAGTTACAAATTCTTCCCAGCTTTTCATAGTCTTAAAATAGCATAAATTGGGACATTCATTGGGTTCTACTTTTGCAAGGACTCGATCTAGATTGTAATTTTCACCACAAAAATAAAGACCTAATCTATCTGATATCATTTTCACAATTGTAGATTTTCCGGCAAAGGCAGTACCATTGATAAAATAAACATTTTTTAGCTTATCTTTTATTTCTTCATAATTCATAAATATTCTCCCTTTTAAATTACTAGTCTTCGCATTTTATAACAAAATGTGAATTTATAACACCATACCTTTATCCAAGCTTTATTTTCTTATTAAACTGTTCAATATCAATAATGCCTTATGACCGGTTTATCCATTGCCCGATGTTTTCGGTCCGGATCCTAATAAGCTATAGATATTATTGCGATTGATTTCTTTGGTAAACATTATTTTTAACATTACTTATATATAGTCTCATATTAACTTCATCATTATGGTTATATTTGTAATTCATATATTTGGCAACCTGTATAGCAAGGAGGCTAAATAAATCACAAGTATTCATGATAGCAATCCATAGGTTGTTGGAATTGCTATCTGAATACGTCGATAAATATTGTTCCTATATCTCTACAGGAAGATATCTTTTAAAATATTTTCCCATCTTACCGGATGAAACACTAAATTCTGTGACTGTACCGATATACCACGAAATCATATTGTGTAATTCTTCCCAAACTATCTGGTGATACATTAACATCGCATAAGGTATTTCGTTGTGCGCGATGCCTTTTGCAACATTTTGTAGACACCACCAAAAACGATTGCAGCAGAAAAATAAAATAGTTCCGAAGGTTGCTTTATGATATTTCTTTATGCTTCGATCGATTTAATTAACGATTCTACCATGACTTAATACCAAAAAATATTTGCGAAATAATTATTCTACTTGAAAAGCGTTAAACATTTGCATCTGTTGCAAAGGCTTCTGTACCCATTGGTGAAATAGTGACAAAAAGGCGTAAGACACCTTCACCGGTGTTTATAACCTGCAAGCTTTCCTGTCCATCAACCTGCATTAACTCACCCACCTGCAGCATTGTTTCGTTGCCATTAGTGACAACCTTAGCATTGCCCTCCATGACTTGTAGGAAAAGGGTTGATTCTAGATGTGTATGTCCCGGTAGTATTTCACCTTTAGCAATGTTTAGAACAAAGGCGATTACATTATCGCTTTTGAAAATCATCCGCTTAGCGATTTTTCCCTGTGGCTCATGAAAATAATCATTGAATATATACTTGTTCATAGATGAATCCTCCTTTAATTTAGGTTTTTATTCTAATATACCCTAATGGCGTAAATAATAACTAATTTCTTATTAATTGATTTACTTTCGGTGCTGTAAATGTATACCGATATGTCCTATCCCCAATATCACTACTGAAATAAAGAGCCAAACCACTTTGCCATATACACTGAGGAGCAAAAATGCTACAACAGGTAATGTCGCACCAGCTACCGGAACACCATAAAAACTGCTGTAAAAGTCGGCCAATGACTTTTTGCTTCTAAAATATCTGATCCACCAGCATTCATACATAATCATTAATATTACTGCTGCAATGAGCCATATTGTCCATAATGACCATGGGCGAAGATTAAAGTCTGAAAAAATAAGTGCTGTACTAGTTACAAGAACTTGTCCAACTCGTTCTAAGATAAGCAAAATCTTGTTCTCACCTCGAAAATCATAGCCTATCGGCTGATATTTTGTCCATATCAGATTGGGAATTGTTAACATCAGCAAGAAAATCATCCCTATATAAGAAAAGCCTAAATGCCCCATCGATTTATCCCCCTTAAATTCTTGTTTATTTATCTGTGTGTAATATTTAGCAGTGTCGTAATAATAATCCATTAAATGATTTCAGAATTGGTAGCCTACTGAGTTTTATTGACCTTTATTTTATTCTGACACAAGTGATAGCGACTTATCATTCTTGCAAGAATATACTAATCTACATAGACGGTATTAAATGCTTCTTCTTTACCATCGATTAATATTTGTATAGAGTCATAAGAAGCAGTAGACTTGATGCTAAATGCAAAATCTTTAGCTTGGTTTAATTGTTCTGTCTCAAAAAAGATTATTAACATATTGTTCTTTATGGAATAAGACATTTTCTTAATACCGTTATCAATTCCATGATATATGATTAATTGCTTTTTTGAACTACTAATTTCATATACTCCCTGCTCTGCTGCACTATTCATAGTTTCAATATTATGATCAGTCATTTTGTATGGTTCTACAAGTTCACTATTCTTATTGCAACCAGATAACAGTAATAAAACCAATACAGCAACAAGTATCTTTTTACTCATATTTTTATTCACCCCAAGTCAAATTTATCGGAATAAATTGCCGCCCCAATCCAGAATCCCATGGAACACAGTAGGGCCTGCGAGGGAATTATATTTTCGATATAAAGAGTTCAGTACATAATGTATGGCAACCATAACCACCATATTGATCAGATTGATTTGCATACCATTTACAGGCATCTGAAAAGGCAGATGCGTTGTATAAAACAAAAAGCCTGCCACAAAAACTGCCAGATTATCCTGTTTGATCAAGCCATATAACCTAGTCTGAATATATCCTCTGAAAACAACCTCTTCTGTCAAAGCTATAATGATAAAATAATAAAATATGTTATATAATGCTTCATTGACGGATATAACTTTATTTCCTGCAATTATACTCGGCAGGACATTCATAAGAAAAGAAAAGATAACACCGAGAATCACTCCGCTTATCAAAGATTTACCTATGTTTTTCAGGGTAAATCCAATTGAGGCTAGTTTCTGCTTTCGCACTAGTACCAATATAATACAAGCAATAATCAATAAGAGGTTTACGGGAATACCTAAATATATCTGTTTCTGGATATAGAGAACCCCCATAAAGTAATAAATGAACATTAATAATACATACATCGTGACTGCCAGTAAGCCATCTAACTTAGTATAATGTATCATCATTTCTTTATAGGTATCATTCGGTGTGAAGAATTTGCTCATCATTAAAACCATTCCTTTCGAAAATGTTATTCATCTTTCGTACCTATTTCATAATAAATGTAAAGTATATAAATCCTGTAATCTGGATTTTACTGGTATGTCCTCTTCCAGTATGTTCAAATAGCAGCTGCAAATCAAATTAAGAATTTCTTTCAATGGCTGTGTTGCCAGTGTGCATATACTATCTGAGATACATCGTACTGCATTCTCAGGTAAGTATCTTAGCGTAGTAATCCTTACAGCTTTCTCCCCATATATAACTGAAATATATAATCAACCTTATGATGCCCGCCATGCCTTAAAATGGCTTCCTTTATACCCTTATACACGGCTGCCCTATTGTCATCCGGTAAGCCTCTGTGGTCTGAGTAAGTATCGAGAAGATCGATATATTCGTCAGCACTGTATGTCCGAGACGCTACGTATAGCTTCATTGTTACTTCACTAAATCCGTACTGCTCCAGACTCTCGAATCGGAATGCCTTATAGAATTCAGAGGGTTTCACAAATTCTTCTTTGAATTTTCTAACCGGTCCTTCCTTCGAGTCATAATATGTATAATAGTATTTATCGTATACCGCTTGAATCTCCTCATAAAGTTCTTCTCCTACGGCTGGAACGGGATTGCTGCGAAACAGAGCAAATGACCCACCATTTCTTAAAAGGCGAAAAACCTTGGGACATCCTATTTCCGCATCCACCCAATGAAATGCGGTGGGCGTTCCCATCCAATTCTATTATCCGTGCCCATCTAGATTCTCCTAATTTATTAAGTTGATTTTAGTTTCGTATTCTGTATTGATTTATAATAAATATAATTGAAGTTACATTCACTTCGCAATTTATAAAGGTAGCGAGTAAACTAGCTCTACAAATCGGATTTTTTATCTGCTATTAAAGTCCGAATTGCCGTCTGAGAAATCAATGATAACCTTCTCACATTTTTTACAAACATACGCTGTTACCGCTGAACCTTTAAGAAATGACAATTCAGATAAAACAACTGCTCCTTGATGAAATTCTGCTCTTCCAAGAAGTTTTCTCTTTTCTCCAGGCAACCATGCAATTTCATGATTGCTTTGTATCAATCCTTTTTCCATTTTATCATTGCAATAAGGACATTTCATATCCAACACCTCTACAACTTCATATTTGTCACTGTGTTAAAATTTATCATTCGCATTAGATTTAGGGTATCCAAAAGGCACATTATACGTTTATTATTGAGTTACCGCCTCCGTACCAAGTATAAAACTATGTCATCGAGAAGTGTTATACTATTTCCAAAACTTAAAATAGCATCTTTGATGCCTTCGAGAAACTTGGATCTATTTGGTTCTTGTATAGTTAACTGAGGAGCCATGATTCTTGTCCATGAGATAAATTCATCAGCATTATATTCTCTTACTTTATGATAATGACGACATTCAAAGTCAGTAAAACCATAATTTATAACATTTTTATATTCAAAATGTCGAGTATACGGTGCTTCCGGTATAAAATATTTATCGTAGACCTCTTGTATTTTATTATATAAGGCTTCATTGGAGCTTTTAAAATCTGTGTGTGTCATAAACATCGCGAGCGTTCCGTTCTTTTTTAGGATATTGTACGCCTTTGGAAAAGCTATTTCTTCAGGTATCCATTGGATTGTTGCAGCGGAATAGACTAAGTCAAACTGATTATTACCAAAATCATATGTTTCAAAATCCGCATTAACTATTTGAAAATTATTATATGAGCTAAAC
>JAEZLZ010000133.1 GCA_023415055.1 Bacillota bacterium
GAGTTAATCCATTAAAGTTAAAAGCTGTTATTGCTTTTGCAGGATTAGCCGCCCTTGTCACTGTAACAGTATATTTCTGTGTTGAGCTATCTGCTGCTGTTACTGTGTATTCTACAGGGTTTGTAAAATTTTGTGCCACCCCTGTATTTGGTGATACACTTGCTCCTGTATGAGTTATGGATGGAACCAGTGCGGTTACATCCGTTCCGTAGGGTACTGTCAGAGCTATTGTTTTGCCTGCCTCATTTATTGTTCCGGTCACATTTGGAGTTACTCCATTAAAGTTAAAAGCTGTTATTGCTTTTGCCGGAATGGCATTCAATGCGCTAATTGATATTGGAACAATAGAATCAGCTACAGTTGAATATAACATCATATAATATGTATTACCCTTATAAACAGTAAAAGTATAATTCAAGTTATTCGTCGCACCACTTAAAGGATTGCCAAAATCCGGGCCAGTCGAAAACTCCGCATCATTCGCAATTACATACTCAAAATTATTCACATCAGATAAGCTGATTGTACAAGGTCCATCTATATCTGCAGTAAATTTAAAAAAAGCATAGTCTGTATTTGGATCACTAGTAGCAGTAAATAATTTTATTTCCTGAGGTGAAGATGTTATTTCCTTCATATTAGTAAGAGATCCACCTATCAAGGTATCTGCATAAACATATTTAACCCCTACATCCAAGCTTTGCAACAAGCTATATACCATAAATAATAAAATTAGCTTCGATATTATTTTTTTCGTAACTCTTTTAAACATAAATATTCCTCCTTCATTTGGTTAAAAATCCCCTTATGCCGCTCTAGAGCCCATCGACATGGCTTGGAAGAGGTCCATGGATTTTCACAGAATGCGATTAACCTTTTGGAGCCTCACGGCAGAGCATCCGGCTTGTATCAAGCATTCCATTGACACAACGCACATCAGGACCATCCCTTGCCTGAGCGTACAGGCCAAGCAAAGTAGACCTTCAAGATCGGCAAGACAGTTTCGGCTATGCTGAAAGCTTGTTACTTCACCCATAGTTCTGGGTGTTGAAAATCTTTAATTCTATTTAAATCTCAATCCCTCAATATATTTATATCAGATATCATAGCATAAAAACTATTTACTGCACGAATCGTGTCTCCTACCGCACGAATCGTATGTTATTAATAGAAATCGGGTCTATTTGGTTTATTTGGTCTATTTCGGTCGGGTCTACTTCGATCAATTGCAATTCTACTAATGCACACAGTTATGCGTACAGTAGGTTTTTGACCAGTTAGAGGAGGGGTTTAGACTGGATCTTTTCCGCCAGCTCTTCGGAATCATCATTACCGATAACGGCCCTGAATTTAAAAATCCAGGCGCACTGAAGACCAGCCTGACAGATGTCCCCCTGCGGACAAAGGTTTTTTTCTGTGACCCCCTTGCTTCCTGGCAGAAAGGAAAACTCGAAAAAAACCATGAATATATCCGTAAAATAATACCAAAGGGCATCCCCTTGGCTAATTATACGGCACAGGATATCACCCTGATGACTAATCACATCAACAGCACAGCAAGAGCCAGTTTAAATAGTCGTACCCCGTTCGAACTGGCCCAGCTGCTTCTTAACCCGAAGCTGATGCTTATTTCATCAGAAAAAGTGCTTACTATTTCAATAATTAGGCACTCATTTGATCCGGATTCTCAGTTTTCATTCAATCCTCAGATGTAAGCGGTAAATCATAAGTACCTGTAGTCAAAAAGAAAGCCGCCAGATCATGGCGGCGTGGAAACTATTGTTTTTGCTTTTTACAGGATTCTGGAAGAGCCTCTGACCATGGTAGTAGATCAACTAGAAAGTCCAGCTTCTTGTCATCCATATGTTTCGGAATCTCAGTAAGCAGATGTTCAAAATAGTTGTAAGGTTGCCTTTTTTTGATTATATGGTATTATAAAAAATATAGTGTAATAGTAAACGCGAAAAAAGAAGTGGCTAAAGCCCTTATTATTCAAGGCTTTTACCACTTCTCTTAATTTCATTTACAGGGGCAGTAGGATTTGAACCCACGACCTGCGGTTTTGGAGACCGTTATTCTACCAGCTGAACTATACCCCTATTTGATGTCGCTTAATTATAGTACTATGAATTGTCTCAATTGTCAAGATAATATTCATATTTTTGTCCACCACTTTTTTGTCCACCAATTACAAAATTATATTACATAATTTTCTATTCACCCACTCAAACATCAATCGATTTATGCTACAAGTCCAATTAAATACAAATATGCTGCCTGCTCCTGTCCTGAACTTGCTTTGGCAGGAGTCGGCAGCTTCCTTCTATTAGTTCGAATGTACTCTTCTCTTAACTATTTGAACGATGTCAACGCATCATTGAAGTAAGCCATAGAATTCATCAAATGCGGACTTATCTACCTGGAAGAAACCTATCTCGTCCACATATACATATCCATCCTTTAATAATCTCAGAGGTGTGATCAGATTATCCTTTGTCCTCAGGTATAGAAACTTCTGGCCCTCAGCTGATGACTCATCAATAAGTGTATCTATGGAACGTTCTACCGGAGTTGAGGAATAAAGTGCTTTTATAAACTTGCTCAAAGCATCATCTGCTTTCACATCCTGTTTCTGAGCTCCTCCATTATTCCAGCTGTCAAAGCTTTCCCATTGATAGGAGTCAACGTTTCCCTTCAGATTAAGAATACCAAAGTAATCGTCACCGCTGTTCATGGTTAAACCACCAAAACTGTCGTAGATCTCGCAGCCAAATCCACCTTCATACGGTGTATAGACCATTAAACGATATTTACTGTCATATCCTTTCACCGTATATACTTCAGCTTCTCCGATATTCGAGGAAAAATCGGTTATATAATCCTCGTCACCACTCCATTCATCGATACCGCCTGTTGTCTTGCCTAGGTAATCTCCTCGAAGCTTCATCATATCTGCCTCACTAACCGTATAGCCGTCCGGTGATGCAATTGCAGTGCTATATCTGATATAAATTCTATTCTGATACACGAATAGGGGACGCATTCTGGCTTTCACTGCACCATTCGCATCCGGCAGCTGCACCTCAGCGATCGTAATTCCTGGCTTTGTCTCAAGAATTCCGCTGTGATTCAAGGCAAATGCAGTACTGGTGAGGATTACAGCTGCACTTGCCAGGGCTATCGCCGTTCTCATCGCATATCTAGTAATTCCTTTCTTTTCTATAAGTACCGCTTTCATCTTCCTGGCGGTAGCTTTATTAAAATGCTCTGATATCTTAAGCTGATCGATTGCATTGGTATAATATTCTTTGTTCATGCTTCCAAACCTCCATCTAATTTTGCCTTTAACAGCTTCCTTCCTCTGGAAAGCCAGGTTCCGACTGTCCCTGCGCTTTTCCTTAGGATTTCACTAATTTCCTGCATAGAATAATTCTCATAATAATATAGATGTATTACACTGCGATACTTCGCCGGTAGGCTTAATACCGCAGATAATACTTCGCTTTCTTCCTCCGGCAGATAACTGATTTCTTCGTCCAGTGGAACACTTTTACGATACCAGGCTGATTTTAATCGATTCTTGCAATGATTGATCGTGACCCGGATGAGCCAAGCTTTTTCATGCTCCTCGCTATCAAAGCCGCTTCCTCTTCTCATTAGACTGATATATACCTCCTGAACAATGTCCTCTGCATCTGCCAGATTTTTCATATAAGTGAAGGCGATCTTTATTAAAGTCTTCGAATATTTATCTAAAATATCATGGATATATTCATCGGTACCAAATGAATAGTTCAAGTGTCTCATCTCCTTTCACTTATAATACAATTCAGGTCAGATATATTTTTCATCTTGTTTTATAAAGTTAAACATTTATTTTTTTCTTTCTATTGTATCATAGAATATAGTTACACATAAAAGAACAAGTGTCAGCAAGCTGACACTTTTGATGCCTGCTTCGCAGGCATTGCCTGACAGCGGATAGCGTAGCGATACCTTTCTAACGCATTTATGTGTTTTTCCGCTGAGGTGCGTCATCTCAAAGCGAACTACGTTCTCTATCCGGAGGGCTTTTTGTTTCATAGGATGCAATTTCCGATTAAACAAAAAAACACCTCTATCATGCAGAGATGTCTTTGAAGTCTATCCTATTTAATTATAATAATGCAATTACATTATTCATGAGCTCATAAAGAAAAGTATTATTCAACGATAGAAAGTACGCTTCGCGAACTTTCTATTGTCATGAATTATATATGTATCTGAAGATTAGAACTCTGCAAACAGGAACTCTTCACATGCAGCTACCGTATCGATATTATTCATCACCTTGCTTACCTGTTCCTTCATTCTCTCGCCAACTTCACGTTGATTCGCTATCTCTGCCTCAAGAATATGAGCCGTCTCACTGGAACAGAAGGAATGATCCATGATCTTATCAAACATCCCTTGAATATCTTTAAGCAGGGATGCGACCACTTGAATATCCTCTTCTCCTGCCTCAACCATTCCGGTTAAAAAATATTCCTGAAGCTGATCTAGAAGCTTTGTACCTTCCTTTGACAAATTGAGTATCGTATCCGAAATATTCATTGTGTCAAACGCATTTTTCTCAAGTGAAGCTTGCGAAGCATCCCACTTCTCAATTATTTTAGTCACATCAGATATGCATTCCTGCGCTGTCGCCAGATGCACTAATCTTTGATTGGCAATATTCTTCATTCGTATCCCCCACTAACAAAGCATGTATCTAACGCATGAGTAATCCTAGTACCTCATTAATACTTCTGACTCCTATCAGCTTTATGCCATTCCCCTTGATGTGCTCTTTGTTTGCCTGCGGTAGAATACAAAGTTCAAATCCCATCTTCGCTGCTTCCGCGACTCTCTGTTCTGCCATATTAACAGCTCTTACCTCTCCGGTCAGTCCCACCTCACCGAATAATGCTGTCTTCGTATCAAGTGCTTTATTCTTATAGCTGGATAAGATTGCGGTGATCACAGCCAGATCAAGCGCAGGCTCGGTTATTCGCATACCACCGGCTACATTGACGTAAGCATCACAATCTGCTAATTGAATTCCTGCCCTTTTCTCAAGTACTGCCATCAACAGATTTACACGATTATAATCCGTACCTGCTGCTGTTCTTCTTGGCATATTAAAATTGGTTCTGCTGACCAAAGCCTGTACCTCAACGAGAATCGGTCTGGTTCCTTCGATGGAGGCCGCCACTAAGGATCCAGGCTCACCCTCCGGCCTGCCTTTCAGCATAAATTCGGAAGGATTCTTAACCTCAACCAGTCCACTACCCTGCATCTCGAATACCCCGATTTCATTCGTGGAGCCGAAACGATTCTTAACCGCTCGAAGCACACGGTAAGACGCGTAATTATCTCCTTCAAAGTAAAGCACTGTATCAACCATATGTTCCAATACCCGAGGTCCGGCAACTACACCCTCTTTTGTCACATGTCCAATGATAAATATCGTGATACCGGAGCTCTTTGCGATTCGCATCAGAGTTCCCGTCGCTTCCCGAACCTGACTTACACTGCCGGGGGCCGCAGCAACCTCATCCTTAAACATCGTCTGAATGGAATCGATAATGACGATATCCGGATGGTATTTGTTGATTGCTTCCTCCACCATCTCCAGGTCCGTTTCACATAAAAGGAGAAGCTCGCCGCCAAACACGCCGAGCCTCTCTGCTCTCATTTTAATTTGGCTCAGGGATTCCTCCCCGGATATATATAAAACTTTTTTGTTTCTTGCCACTATTTCACGGCACATCTGAAGAAGTAAAGTAGATTTACCGATTCCCGGATCTCCTCCGACTAACACGAGACTTCCCTGTACGATACCTCCACCAAGGACACGATCCAATTCCTCGATTCCGGAATGCAGCCTTAGCTGCTCTTCCATCTTTACCTCGGCTATTAACATCGGCTCCCTTAAATTCTTAATGCCGCCGGCGGGTCTACTGCTTTTCTTAGCAACCGGTTCGTCTACAAAGGTATCCCAACTCTTGCAGGCCGGACATTGCCCCAACCATTTTGCTGATTCGAAGCCACACTCTTTACAGAAAAACACGGTCTTGTTTTTTGCCATCTTACAGTTTAACCACCTTTATGATGTCGTTCTCATTTTCGTCCAGTTCTAAGCTTAATACCAGCTTACCCCCCAGATTCGTCTTCATCTTGCCAAGATTAGAGTCATTATTATATATCTCATATTCCTTCTCTGCCTCCAGCTCCAGGGTAATCTGTGCTGTTTCCTTGCCACTTACCTCAAAGCTGATCTGATTCTCCTGTGCGTCTAAATGAAATACGGCAGTACCAGGTACGGATTCGTAGACAAACATCCCGTTCTTCTCAAGCTTGGTTATCTCACGAAATGTCTTAACCTTATAGAGATCTCCCTGATGCTCGAAATCGGAAGCTTTAGATTTTACTTCTAATTCGTAATTACCAAAGCTAATTGTCCCATCACTTTCCTTGCGTATTAACTCTTCAACAACTGCCATTATATGACCCTCCTAATTGTATTTATATGTCCTAATCAGACAGATAATGTTATTCTGGAACTATTTATTACATTATATATGATATTTCTGGCAATTTCTACTGGTTTGGAATATTAAATTTTTATTATGATTGCTGTACAGATTCCGATTGTTGTTTTGCCTGTAATACCATCTCATTATCCAGGTATTCGACACGAACGGTGTCTCCTTCCTTAATCGTTCCTGCAAGGATTGCTTCCGCTAGTTTATCTTCAATATTTGTCTGTATTGCGCGTCTAAGAGGTCTTGCACCGTATTTCGGATCAAAACCAACCTCGGCCAGATGCTCTATGACAGCTTCACTTGTCTCAAGTGCTATATTCATCTGAGCTTTACTGCGTTTTCCTATCGTCTTAGTCATGATACCGACAATCTGCTTAATATTATCCTTCGTTAACGAATGGAATACAATAATCTCATCGATACGGTTAATGAACTCTGGTTTGAAGATCTTCTTTACCTCATCCATAACCCCATCCTTCATCCTCTTATAGTCCTCTTTATCATCGATTACTGAGGTAAAGCCTAACCGCTTCGGTTCTACGATATTCTGCGCACCCGCATTGGACGTCATAATAATAATTGTATTTTTAAAACTTACTTTTCTTCCCTGTGAATCGGTAATGTGCCCGTCATCCAATACCTGCAAGAGAATATTGAATACATCCGGATGTGCTTTTTCAACCTCATCAAACAGAATGACAGAGTAAGGATTCTGGCGAACCTTCTCGCTGAGCTGACCGCCTTCATCGTAACCTACGTATCCCGGAGGGGATCCGATTAGCTTACTGACACTATGCTTCTCCATATACTCGGACATATCTACACGAATAATAGAATTTTCACTGCCGAACATCGCTTCTGCCAAGGCCTTGGACAGTTCTGTCTTACCAACGCCGGTCGGTCCTAAGAATAAGAAGGAACCGGTAGGGCGATTCGGATCCTTTAAGCCCACTCGTCCACGGCGGATTGCTTTTGCGACTGCAGCAACAGCTTCCTCCTGTCCAACTACTCTCTGATGAAGAATATTCTCGAGATTCTGAAGACGCTCGGTCTCTTCCTCAGCCAGCTTCTTCACCGGTATCTTAGTCCAGCTTGCAACAATCTCAGCAATCTCGTTCTCACTTACTACCAGTTGCTTTTCCTGTCTCACTTTATCATCGAGTACCTTCTGTTTCTCCAGTTGTTCCATGGCTGTTTCCTGTTGTTTCTTAATCT
>JAEZLZ010000044.1 GCA_023415055.1 Bacillota bacterium
CAGTAAGCCTATGGAAAAAAGAGAAACAGATTGCTTGAAAGACAATGCGCATACCTCCTTCTACTGGAAGTATGCGCATTTATGTGCCGGAAAACCCGCGGATTTCAGCGGTGGGACAGCACGTCCGCCTCGTTGCGCTTGCTCGCTTCAGGTACTCAGGTATAAGTCGAACTTGGTATCATATTATTACAGCTTATCATGCCTCAAGGCAGTTGTTTACTGGAATTTCGGTTGGCGCCCCTTGAAATGTCGTATGGAGACTACTTGTTCCAGCCGAAGTTCCCAGAAGGTGGCTTGAACATAAAATCCCTCGGAATCCGCATTTGGGGAAAAGATATCAAAGATTTTCTCCCACGATTTCGTCTTGACGTTGGTCTGCTCGTCGGGAGGAAGACTGTCAAACCATGCGTCTTGAATATCTGCCTCTTCCTCGTTGGTGTAATCGAAATAGTATCCATCGTTTAAAACGATGTGCCATGCGTCAAAATTGCTGAGGAGCACCTGGTTGTCCGGGATCTGAAGCTCCAGACAAACCGGTCGAGCATCGTATGATTTGTACCCTGAGCGGCGCAGATCTGGCTTCTGATTCTTTCCATCGATCGTGTGCCATGCCCAGATGGGGTACAAAACGCCGTCCGGAGGTGGACCAACGCGTACTGCCATCTGCTGGGCAAGCCAGTCGTAGGCTTTTCGAAAGTATTCGTAGGTTAATGCGGGATTACAATGAATAACCTTTTCAACCTTGACTTGTTCATAAAGTGTTTCCGGCTGAATGGTCCATATACGCACTGTTCTACCTCGGACTAATTCATCTTGTAGATACGGAAAGCCCTCATAGAATCCTTCAACCATCAGGTTTGGTAAGGTTGCTGGTTCGGATCAGGGAGACAGACCCTGATTGGACATATCCATTGGGATTTCCATGCCCAGTTTTTGATGCTCTCGCACCTGTGTCGCCAGGCTTTTTAGCTTTGACAGGCCGATGGGCCGGGATCCATTGGACGCCATCCTGCCGTATGCTTCCCATACTAGAGCGCCAGGGCCATTGTAAACCTCCTGCGCCTTGCCTGATTCACTGTGAAGCAGAAGGACAATCAGATGTTCCGGCTCGCTGCGCAGGGCGACATGGCCTGCCCCCTGAGTGGCCTTGATCTGCACCATGCGGCCATCCTGTGCGGTGGCGTCGTGCCGCTGAGCGGAGGCGGGCAACAGTTCCAGCCCGTAGTGGTAGGCGGCCAGAACCTCGCCGATGCTGCCGACCAGATGGCCGTCCAGCGTGAACTTACGGCCTGGGAATGTCTCTTCTAGCTCCGACGAGATCCTGAACATCTCCCGGATACGCGGCATGATAAGGGCAATTTCATCCTGACAGTAGGGCATTGAGGAACCTCCCGGTCGTTATTCCTTTGCTTGGCTCATTTTCTCCAGCGCTCTGGAGATTTCAAAATCCTGAAGTAATGGCATGTTCTTCTTGCTGAGGTTGATGCTCCAATCCGGTTTGCTTTTCTTGTCCACATAGTCATAGCCCTTCAGGAGCGCAGTAGGCGTTTCCCAGGCGTTTGCGGGGATCAGATAGACTTCCGGCAAGGAACCATCCTCAAAGCGAAGCAGGCATATGAAACGGGTCTTGCTTTTCACGTCCATGTGATCTTTGAGCATGAATGTGGGATTGTACTTTCGGACTGCCTTGACCTGAATCTCATTAAATAAACCTTCATTCTTCCGACAGACAAAGTCGACCCCTTTATCGTCCACCTCTGACGTGAAAACCTCATAACCATAGGATGCGAACTCCATCTTGGCATAGTATTCCGCATACCGCCCAAGCTGTAGAGACGTGAGCTTCGACCATTCCGTGCAAGGCATAAACAACATCCTTTCTCTATGATCCTGTATGAAGTGCCGGGTGATCAACGTGCCGCCGACAGAGGGAACGTATTGTCCAGGGCATCCATCCGCAGCGTTTCCGCAATGCGGTCCAGCTGCCCGGCAAGGGTTTCAAAATCGCAGCTCATGTCGAGTGTCTTGACGCCGATCTGGTTGCCGTCCATTCTGTAAACACAGTCAGGCGTGATCTCCTCATCGGTTTTTGCGTACAGAAGCAGCCCGCTGACGTTTCCGGTCTTACGAACGTCCTTGTTCTTGACGTAGGCGTAGATCTGGTAGAGGTTCGCCGAGTGGATCGTCCGCGCATCAAACCGGGCGTTCGTCTGCATGGTATGGGTATAGTACTTCGCGTCGATGATCAAGGTTTTTGCGCCGCAGGAGAGCGTGATGTCCGTCTTCATCTCAGGCAGGAAGTCCGACATATCATCATCAAGGTTCCACGATACCTGGGATGGCACGGCACGCAGGTCCGGATGATGCTTTCGGAAATACTCCAGGATGAACTTCTCGTACAGTCGTTCCATCGACTGGGAGTCGAGGAAGCCTGCAAGCCGGCGCTTTCCCGCCTCAGTGGTCAAAAGCAGCCGGGTAAGCGTCAGGTAGCAAAGGTTCATTAGCATCCGGTAAGTCTGGTTGTTGCGGTTGTAGCGGATCCTCCGCCAGTCAATTTCCCCCGGATCAAGGCGGCTGATATTGGAGAGGTAGGGCATGTTGCGCTTGAGCGCGAGCCGGTTCTCCCGCTTCACCTCGTCGGATGTGAGGAGCATAAGCGACGTGGCTTTCAGGATCCGGTTCATCGGGTTGTCTTCAGAAAACTCGTCAAATGCGCATTGCAGCCTGTTCGCGCGCTGCATTTTTAACCGAATCGTGCCAGGCATATCGATCTTCCCGCGCAGCGCGCACAACTCGTCTTCGTGCTCAACATACTCCTTGTAC
>JAEZLZ010000051.1 GCA_023415055.1 Bacillota bacterium
TACCATGTAAAGCGAGATAAAAACGGGAAAGTCATAACAAATGTGGAATTTCGGGTTCAAAAAATGAAGGTTAGTTTCAAAATGTGAAACTCAATTACAAAACGGGAAGCTCGGATTACATTTGACCACAGGCTAATAATTTCTGTACAGAATCTGATTTTCTTAAGATGTTTCAAAAATTAATGAAAAAAACTTTTCAATGGATAATTTTATGGTATAATAAATGAAGCATTGAAAATTTTTAACAATGGAAAGGATTGATAAAATTATGGCATTAGTTACGACAAAAGAAATGTTTCAGAAGGCGTATGCCGGAGGTTATGCAATTGGTGCTTTTAACGTAAACAATATGGAGATCGTTCAGGGAATTACAGAGGCAGCTAAGGAATTAAATGCACCGGTTATCTTACAGGTTTCCGCCGGAGCAAGAAAATATGCTAAGCATGCTTACCTTGTTAAGTTAGTAGAGGCTGCTTTGTCAGATACCGATCTTCCCATCGCTCTTCACTTAGATCATGGTGATGACTTTGAGATTTGCAAGTCCTGTATCGATGGCGGCTTTTCCTCCGTTATGATTGACGGTTCCAAGCATTCCTTCGAGGATAATATCAAGTTAACCAAGCAGGTAGTAGAGTATGCACATGCTCATGGCTGTGTGGTAGAAGGTGAATTAGGAAAGTTAGCAGGTATTGAGGATGATGTTAATGTCAGTGCAGAAGACGCTTCTTATACAAGACCTGGTGAAGTAGAAGAATTTGTTACCCGTACCGGTGTTGACTCCTTAGCAATTGCAATCGGAACAAGCCATGGTGCATTCAAATTCAAACCCGGTCAGAAGCCTCAGCTTCGTTTTGACATTCTGGAAGAAGTTGCAAAGAGATTACCGAACTTCCCGATCGTATTACACGGCGCTTCCAGCGTATCTCAGGAATATGTTGAGATTATCAAGAAGTACGGCGGCAAGATGGACGATGCAATCGGTATTCCGGAGGATATGTTAAGACAGGCTGCTAAGATGGCAGTATGTAAGATTAATATTGACTCTGACTTAAGACTTGCATTCACTGCAGGCATCAGAGAATATATGGCAACAAACCCGACTCACTTCGATCCCAGACAGTATCTTACCCCTGCAAGAAATAATATCAAGACACTCGTTAAGCATAAGATCGTTAACGTTCTCGGCTGTGACGGTGCTGCTTTAAAATAAGCTTCAATGTAAGAAATGAATTAGGAATATAGAAAAAAGGATGTGTGGCTAAAACTGCCGCACATCCTTTTTTGGTGTGTGTGTGTCCAGCGAAGCTGGACCATGCGAAGCTGAACTAAACGTAACGGCAAGGGCACGTTTCAATTCAACAGAAAGTAAGCATTTATAATCATTACGAAGCAATACCATCACTGACCATTGATATCCATTGCGATAACAGTGGATTAAAGCATTACTGAAAGACTACCATAAAAATATATACGGATATATATTATTGACACATTGAATCTCATTTAGAGGGGTAGCATCCTATATTCTTATTATGAGCAATCGAAAATGGATAAAAATGATAAAACCGATCTATAAAACTATTCGCTATTGACAATTTATATAAGAAAGGTGTATCCTATTGATAGACAAAAGTAAATACGCATATACTATAAATGGAGGCTGTATGAAGGTCACGATTGATGATGTTGTTAAAAAGAGTGGTTTGTCCTATGTTACTGTATCCAGAGTGATCAGTAATTCGCCTAATGTGAGAGAGAGCAACCGGAAAAGAGTAATGGATGCGATCGAAGAATTGGGCTATATTCCAAGTGCAGCCGCCAGAACTTTAGCAACAGGCAAAACCTATGTTATTGCCATGTTTATCTCGAATCTCGGGGATGATTTCTTTAATAGTATCATTAAGGAAGTGAATGAGCGATTATTGAACAGAGGATATCTGTTGACATTAACAGTTTGTGATGATGACAGCAATTCGGTCAATACAGCATTTTTAAATCAAAATCGGGTGGATGGAGCGATCCTGCTGGTGCCTAATCGAGAGAAGTACTTTATTGATATCTTTAAATCCAAGAAAATTCCCTTTGTTGTGATTGATAATCAGACGATGAATGAGGACATTACCTCCGTACTGGCGGATAACATGACCGGTGGTTATATGGCGACGAAGCATCTGATTGAGCTCGGGCATAGGGAGATTGGCTTTGTAGGAGCGTCGGCTGCCAGCCTTTCAACGATGGAGAGACAGCTCGGGGCTAATAAAGCCTTAGCGGAAGCTTCGTTGGTTCCGTTAGCGATTGAGAACGGAGACTATGATCAACCGACGGGGTACCGGGCGGTTATGAAATGGAAGGAGAGCGGCAGGCTTCCGTCTGCGATCTTTGCTTTCGATGATCATATAGCAATCGGCGTAATCAATGCACTTAAGGATATTGGTTACCATGTACCGAAGGATGTCTCGGTCTGCGGTTATGATGACAGCCTTTTGTCTCAGCATTTTCAACCGGCTATTACATCGATACGCCAGCCAGCCCCGGAGATGGCTGAGAGTGCTGTTGATAAACTGCTTGCGTTAATCGACGGGCAGGAGGTAGGTTCCTATGCAATGCGTTTTTCACCCAAACTGGTAGTGAAGGCTTCGACTGGGAAGCGAGGATAAATAAGGAAGGAGAATTATTATGAAGAAATTAAAATTAGCAATCATTGGTGCCGGCAGCACCTATACGCCTGAGCTAATTGAGGGTGTAATCAACCGAAGAGAGGTCTTACCGGTGACTGAGCTGACCCTGATGGATATTGATGAGAGAAAATTGAATATCGTCGGCGGTTTATGCAGAAGAATGGTAGAAAAGGCAGGACTTAAGGTCCATTTTCAACTGACGATGGATCTGTCGGAAGCTTTACGGGACGCGGATTTTGTATTGGCTCAGATCAGAGTAGGAAAGCTACCCTGCAGAATATTGGATGAGAAGATTCCATTAAAATATGGACTGATTGGACAGGAGACTACAGGTATCGGTGGATTTTTCAAGGCTCTTCGAACAATCCCTGTTATGCTTGATATAGCGAAGAGAATGGAGGAATTGTGCCCCGAGGCATGGTTGATTAATTTTTCTAATCCTTCCGGTATCCTGGCACAGGCTCTGCAAAATCATTCAAAAATCAAAACATTGGGATTATGCAACGTACCGATCAACATGTTTGCCGACGTGGAACAGTCTTTAGGCAGAAATGATCTGGATATTGAATATGTTGGATTGAATCACCTCAGCTTTATCACAGGGATAAGGCATCAGGGGAAGGATCTTCTGCAGGAGGCTCTTATGCAGGGAGTGCAGGGACAGGGGATGAAGAACATACCTTTAGAGGGCTTTAGTACAGAGCTTATACAGACCATAGCAGCAATTCCTTCTTCCTATCTGGAATATTTCTATTACAGGGATGATAAGCTGAAGCACCTGATGGAGGAAGAACGTTGCCGCGGTGAGGTGTGTGTTGAGATTGAAGAAAAACTACTGGAGCAATATCAACAGGAAAGTCTGGCAGAAAAGCCGAAGGAATTGGAACAGCGTGGAGGGGCGCGCTATTCGGAAGCAGCGATCTCTCTGGTAGATGCAATTTATAATGATAAGCAGGAGGTTCACGTAGTGAATGTCCTGAATGGGGGAGCACTAGGTTTCATGGAGGCAGAGGATACCGTTGAGGTGGCAGCAGTGATTGGAAAATCCGGTGCGACTCCGTTATCGATCCATAACTTTACCAATACCCATGTGATGGAGTTGATGAAGACAGTAAAGGCTTATGAGCGCCATACCGTCAATGCGGCAATGAACGGCGATGAGGAAGAAGCGATGAGAGCACTTCTGATTCATCCTCTTGTGGGGGATTATCATAAAGCTAAGCAGTGCTTTGAGGAGATGAAATTCGCACATCGTGCTTATCTACCTCAGTTTTACAAATAGTATTGATAAGGAGATCATCCATGGAAGCAAAGTATATCATAGGAGTTGACGGAGGCGGTACCAAGACAGATTATCTGTTATTTACAACAGAAGGAGAGTTTGTAGATGTCTTGCATGTGGGCAGCAGAAGCCATGAGATACTAGATGGAGGGTTTGCTGAGGTGGAAGAGACAGTATTGGCAGATATTACCTACTTGATAAGTAAAAATAACCTGTCTGCTTCGGATATTGCAGCAGCTGCTTTCGGAATGGCAGGGATTGATACGCCCAGCCAGTTGGAGAAAATGAACCGGATTGTAGCAAAATCTTCTCTTGATAATTATATCGTAGCGAATGATTCCGTACTCGGTATTAAGGCTGGATGCCCTTCCGGAGTCGGTATCTGTTCCGTTAACGGTACGGGAAGTGTTACCACAGGAATTGATGCGAACGGTAGAATATTACAGGTGGGTGGGATCGGACAGGCAACCGGTGACTATGCCGGAGGATTTATCATAGCAGCCTTAGCAGTTGGTGCACTTTATGATTATTATTACCGCTGCGGTGCGGATACCGTTCTGGTTGAGAAATTAATGAACCTTTTTCAGCTTTCCGGACCAGACAAATTATTCAATTTTATCAGTGAACGATTCTATACGGAACGGAGCCTGGATAAGAAAATTATCACTATATTATTTGATGCGGCGAATGCGGGTGATGAAGTCTCTGTGGAGATAGTCCGCAGTATAGCGAGAGAGCAGGCAAAGTCGGTATCGGGCTGTATCCGTAATCTGACCTTCCATGAAACACCGGAGATTGTTCTTGCCGGTTCTATATGGACAAAGGCATACTGTCCACTTCTATTTTCCAGCTTTAAGGAATACATCACACAATACACAGGATGGAAGGTGGAACCGTTTCCTTTGCAGGTCATACCTGCAGCAGGTGCGATCCTCTGGGCTTTGGAGCTTGCACTAAGACATCCGGTAACATCCGAACAGCGTGAGAAGATCCTTCGGAATATGTCAAACCTATAATAAGTATTTATAAAATCAAAACCCTGTGAAAGGAAGCGTTTTCTTCCTATCACAGGGTTTGTTTTTATTCATGACAATAGAAAGTTCGCGTAGCGTGCTTTCTATCGTTTTAGTCTTCAAACGAAAACAACGTTACCTGAGATATTAAATCATCCTCTTTGATAACCTCTCTTAGCTGGGTGGGGTGTAACGGAGGACTAAAGATGTAGCCTTGTATAATATCACAGTGTTTTCCCCGAAGAACAGCTAATTGATCCTCACTTTCCACACCTTCGGCTACCACCTTGATATCAAGACCATGAGCTAATTGTATTATGGACTCGGCAATCTGGGCATCCTTTTCGCAGGTACAGATATTATCAATAAAAGACTTATCAATCTTGAGCGTATCAATCGGCATCTTAGTAAGATAATTCAGGGAGGAATAGCCGGTTCCAAAATCATCCAGTGACACCCTGACTCCGAGCTCCTGCAGATTACTTAATAGCTTAGTCGCATCCATGATAGATGAAACCAAGGTGCTTTCGGTGATTTCAAGTTCAAGACACTGAGGAGGAAGCTGCGTCTCATAAAGGATCTCGGATAACATACTGATAAAGCCGGGACGATTAATCTGAACGGAGGATATATTCACCGATACCGGTCTGGGCTTAAAACCAAGATCAATCAATTCCATATCGAACTTACAGGCTTCCCGGATGAGCCAGGAGCTTAATTCCGTAATCAGACCGCTTTCTTCTGCGATCGGAATGAATTCTGAGGGGCTAATCTGACCGAGACGTTCGTTACGAATTCTCATCAAAGCTTCAAAACCGATGATATTATTGGTCTCAAGCTCTATCAGAGGTTGATATTGGATATAAATATCCTGATTTTCAATCGCACTTCGAAGAACCTCAAGAACTAAGGTATTTCGATGCAATTCCTCTTCCATCTTTGTATCAAACAGAGTGAATTTGTTCTTGCCGGTGTCCTTTGATTTATACATGGCGATATCGGAATTTTTAATCAAAATCTTTGGAGACTGTCCATTTTCCGGATAGATGGAGATTCCGATACTCATGGATACATATACAATCTCACCATCCAGGTCCAAAGGATTACGGAAGCATTCAATAATCTGAGAAGCGAAATCCACGGCTGCTTCTTTGGAAGTAATATCCTCCTTGAATAATAGGAATTCGTCACCGCCGGCTCTTGCAAGCATTCCATTGTTTCCGATTATGGATGATAGAAGCTGGGCGGTTTTTACCAAGAGGGTATCACCATATTCATGACCAAGGGTATCGTTAATTGTCTTAAAATTATCCAGATCAACAAAATAAACAGCATGGATCTTTTCATCAATACCGGAACCTATCAATACTGCATTCACATAATCCAGAAAAGCCAGCTTATTCGGAAGATTGGTCAGAGTATCGTGATAGGCCAGAAACTCAATGTGATCATAATTGGAGCGTAATTGTTCTTCATTGGAAAGAAGCTCCTGATGCATGGATTCCAAATCCTCGTAATTCGTCTTGATGATATGGAGCATTTTATTAAAATTCTTTGACAGTTCACCGAGTTCATTATTGCTTTTGATGTTGGACTGAACGGTCAGGTTACCATCCGAAGCGGTACGCATGGCATCCCTTAATGCAATAATCGGCGCTGAATATTTACGAGCCAAAAAGTTTGCAAAGAAGATGGTAATGACGATTAGGATAGCGCATATGACAATTAGTACTGTGAGCATGATCGTTGTAACTGATTGGATATCGGATATGTCCTGCTTTACTAACAGAACCCAGTTTAATTCGGGAATAATGCTGTAGCCGTACACCTGATTCGTATTATCATAGAAGTATTCGAAGGTACCGTTATTCATGATGGTACCGGTATTATATTCATTCACCAAAGAAGAAAGCTTCTCCGAGGTAATCTCTGAGCCGATTAAGGAAGAATTTGGATGATAGATTACACAGCCGTCCTTATCGAGAAGGACGCAATAGCCGGTGTCTCCGATGGTGATCGAACTGAGATACTTCTTGAAGTACATAGCATTAATTGTACTGATCACATATCCGTGGATCACATTGCTATCCGGATCGATAATCGGAGCACCAATCTCGACTACATACACGACATCTCCGTTCCGGATCATCGGTCGAATACCATCGACAGCAATCGCGATGGATTTGGTGGCCATCATATAGTTTAATGTCAGTGCAGACCTTGTGAGGCTCCCGATAGCAGAGGAATCGGAGCTGGCTATAATCTCATTGTTGATGTTATATAAAGAGATTCTTTCACAATTGTCATAGCTGCTACTACGCTTTTGCAGTAACTCGTTCACATTCTTTTGAGGAAAGGCATGATTGTTATTACTTGAATCAACGGCGTCTGCCAGCTCTTCCTGAATAGCAAGTAAGGATACTTCGGTACGTTGTGTCTCGAGGATCGCCTCCAGACCTTTCTTGCTGGTTTCTGCCAGGCGAAGGATATTATCGGTATTCAAATCTACAAGACGATTAGTCAGTAATCCATGCGCTATTACGGAAACCAAAATCACAGGGATCACGGATGAAACAATCAGTAATATACGTAGAGATTTCTTAATCGACATAGGGTACCTCCGACAATAGTAGCAGTCTTACTTAATATATCTTAACAACAATATTAATTCTACCAATTAAGTTATAATATTGCAATAAATATTATATTTTAATCTTTTTCTTCATAATTCCTTCATAATAATTGTGCATATTGTACAAAAGAATAATGTCGAAAATAAGCACATCAGTTTTCTTAGATAGATTCATATAAAGTGAAGGCGCTTTTTCATTAATAATTTATGAATAGCAGATATTTTAGTTGAAAATATAGCCTTTTAAGGGTATACTTGTAATGTTAAAAATAAAGGTAACGAATAGCTGCGACTATGGTACGATGAAGTATATCAATGTTGTGGCAGAAGAAAGCAGGAACAATTTTAAATGTACAAATTAATTGAACAGGATGGAAGAGCGAAAAGCGCAGAATTTCAGACCGTCCATGGTACGATCCAGACACCGGTATTTATGAATGTGGGAACTGCGGCAGCAATCAAAGGAGCCGTATCTACTGTGGATTTGAAGGATATCGGAACCCAGGTGGAATTGTCAAACACCTATCATTTACATGTAAGACCGGGTGACAAGATCGTGAAACAAATGGGTGGACTTCATAAATTTATGGTTTGGGACAGGCCTATTTTGACGGATTCCGGTGGCTTTCAGGTGTTTTCACTCTCAGGGTTACGAAAGATTAAGGAAGAAGGCGTTTATTTTAGCTCTCATGTCGATGGGCGAAAGATATTCATGGGTCCGGAGGAGAGCATGCAGATACAATCCAATCTGGCCTCTACGATTGCGATGGCATTTGACGAATGTCCGCCTCATCCGGCAACGAGAGAATATATGCAGAATTCCGTGGATCGGACCACCCGCTGGTTGAAGCGTTGTAAGGCGGAGATGGACCGACTGAACGGACTTGACGATACAATCAATAAGCATCAGATGCTTTTTGGTATCAACCAGGGTGGTACCTTTGAAGATATTCGTATTGAACATGCTAAGCTGATCTCTGAGATGGATCTCGATGGTTATGCGCTGGGAGGTCTGGCCGTCGGAGAAAGTCATGAAGAGATGTACCGAATTCTGGATGAGACGGTTCCCTATCTGCCTCTTCATAAACCGGTTTATCTGATGGGAGTCGGTACTCCCGCCAATATCCTGGAGGCTGTAGACCGCGGTGTTGATTTCTTCGATTGTGTTTATCCTACCAGGAATGGCAGACATGGCAATGCTTATACCAATCATGGCAAGATGAATCTGCTGAATGCAAAGTATGAACTGGATGACCAACCGATCGAAGAGGGCTGTGGGTGTCCGGCATGTAAGCATTACAGTCGTTCTTATATCAGACATCTGCTGAAAGCAAAGGAGATGTTGGGTATGAGACTTCTGGTTCTCCATAATCTTTATTTCTACAATCACATGATGGAGGAGATCCGAGAAGCGATTAGGGAGAAACGATATAAGGAATACAAGAAGATGCGTCTCGAAGGATTTGTTAGGAGCGAGGATTAACAGCGAATAACATTGAATTATAGAAAATTAAATCAGGAGGAATAAATAATGAATAATTTAATGCTTTTAACAGCCGGTGCAAGCGGTTCAACATCAGGCTCATGGCTATTATTAGTTGTTGAGGTAGGTTTCTTAGGACTTTTACTTTACTTTATGCTGATCCGTCCTCAGAAGAAGCAGCAGAAGAAGATGAGCATGATGCTCTCTACAATAGCTGCAGGTGACAGTGTATTAACATCAAGCGGGTTTTATGGTGTTGTAATTGATGTTATGGATGAGATCGTAATTGTTGAATTCGGTAACAATAAGAATTGCAGAATTCCCATGAAGAAGAATGCAATCGTTGAGATCGAGAAACCCAACACAGAGAAATAGTTATCGAATCGAAAAAAATGTCAAAAATATAAGAAACGGCTGCCCAAGGATAGATACCGGGCAGCCGTTTTCTATGTGTGCCCGGTGGGCACACATAGTCATACAAATCTGTTACAATAGCTCAATATGATACTTATCGAGCCAATAATTAATCTGAATCAGATAGGCGATCATCTGTGGACCGGCCATCAGCTGTCCGTACCAGGGCTTGCCGTAATCGGAGGGTGAAGCAAGGAAGGTCTTCAGCTTTTTCAAGTCGATGAGGGTTTTAATCGGAGCATTGGGGTCTGCCATAATATCTAAAAGACGATTTCCGAGAAGCGTCTCATACTCCGGATGATAGGTCTTTGGATAAGGACTTTTTTTTCTGTAGAGAATTTCATCAGGGATGAGCCCTTTACCGGCATCCCGGAGCAGTGCTTTTACAACACCATCCTTTGCCTTCATGGAGTAGGGAACATTCCAGACATATTCAACGATACGATGATCGGCAAAGGGTACTCTTGCCTCCAGACCAGAGAACATACTACAGCGGTCCATCCGGTCTAGCAGTGTTACCATGAACCATTTCAGATTAAGGTAAGCAATCTCTCTACGGCGGGCTTCCGAAGCCTCCTCCCCATTCAGCCTGGGTACCTCAGCAATCGATTTTTCATAAGCAGCCGCTACATAACCATCCAGATCAAGTGTAGACAGCAGATCCGTGGACAATAAGAACTTACGGGTATCCATGCTGACGGACCAGGGAAAGGTATTCTTCTCCATAAGCTCATGACGATGGATCCAGGGGTAACCGCCAAAAATCTCATCAGCACATTCTCCGGTGAGGGCTACCTTAGTCTGTGCAGCTACTTTTTTACAAAAGAAGAGCAGTGAGGACTCTACGTCTGCCATGTTCGGAAGATCTCTGGCATCCACTGCCGGATAGAGCTGATCCGCCAGATCCAGATTATCGCATTCTAAGTAAGTATGACTGCTGCCCACATGGTCAATCATGATATCCACATAGGGACGATCCTGAGAAGGCTGGAAGGAATTTGCCTGAAAATGCTTTGCATTATCCTTAAAATCAAAGGAATAGGTTCGCAGCTGCAGACCTTGTTGTCTTAGCTCCCGGGAACAGATTGCAGTAACTAGACTGCTGTCTACTCCTCCGGATAGAAGAGTACAGATTGGAATGTCTGAGATCATTTGCCGTTTTACTGCATCATATAATAAGGAAGAAGTTTTTTCAACCGTAGTCTCATAGGTATCCTCATGAGGGTAACTTTCGAGTGACCAGTATGGCGTTTCCCTCAGCCCCTGATCGTGAAAGGTAATGATATTACCGGGTAAAACTTCTTTGATATTCTTAAACACGCCGGATCCGTAGGATTTGGCAGGTCCGAGTCCGAATATCTCACATAAACCGTTTGAATCGATCTGTGGTTTGATTCCCGGATATTCAAAGAGTGCTTTGATCTCTGATGAAAAGACGATGGTTTCGTCCTTTACCGTATAGAATAGCGGTTTTACTCCAAATCTGTCTCTGGCAAGATAAAGAGTGCTATTGTTCTCGTCCCATACCGCGAAGGAGAAGATACCGTTTAACTCTTTGACAAACTCACTCCCATAAGCCATAAAGCCAGTCAGTATGACTTCGGTATCGGTATGGGTCTTGAACAGGTATCCCATATTTATTAAATTTTCACGCAGCTCAGCGGTATTATAGAGTTCCCCATTATAGATAATCGTGTAGGAAGCACCGGATTTCTGCTTTGTCATAGGTTGGTGACCACGTTTAATATCGATAATGGATAGTCGGGTATGAGCCATTCCGATCTGAGAAGAAAGATAGTCTCCCTCGTCATCCGGTCCCCGGTGAGCTAGCTTCTGTCGCATTGCTAATAACGTATCAAGCCATTTCCCATGAGCTTTTGTATAATCTGCTTTGATATTGCAGAAACCGGTTATCCCGCACATATGATCACCTCATATTATATTATTGTTTATTTGCTGTCACATAAGCGCTTTCATATATTTGATTCGTGACCTATCGTATTATTTTATTCCCTATCAGGAAAATAAGAATGATAAACCATCTGATGCGTTTAATTTGGAGCGAGGACAATGGGCTGTAATTGTCTTCCTTCCAGTGCTTCTAATAAGGTTGGCAGCATTAAATCAAAGTGAGCTACCATAGAATAAGGTTTTGTTTTGTAATTGTCCTGACCGAAGGGTACGAAATATAAATTTTTTGATCCAAGTAATAGTCCGATATTCTTCAGGTTATTACTTAGCGCATCATTGGTAGCCATGGCGATCACAACCGGCTTGTTATTGCGAAGCTGACTCTTGGCTGCCATTAATACCGGGGAATCAGTGATGGCGTTTGCCAGTTTTGCAAGGGTATTTCCGGTACAAGGCGCTATGATGACAATATCAAACAAATTACTCGGACCGATTTTTTCTGCTCCGACGATGGTTGTAATCGGATCCTTGCCTGTAATTGTCTTCGCTTTATTTAGAAAGTCCTCGGCTTTACCGAAGCGGGTATCAGTAATTTGAGAGCGATCGGAGAAGATTGCGGTAACATCGTTTCCATCCCGCACCAGCTGTTCGATTTGCGGGAAAACAGTATCATAGGTACAATAGGAGCCGGTTAAGGCTACTCCAACTTTCTTTCCACTGAGAGTCATTTAATCACTTCTTTCTTTGATTAGCGTAAGGATTGATGTTACTAGAATATCTGCGGAAGTCTTCGGTGCCACCCTGCCGGGCAGACCAAGGCACAGTTTAGCATTGAGTTTTAGCTTCTCGGCATAAGCATAATCTAACCCGCCGGGTGCGGAAGCAATGTCTATGATACAGGCATATTTATTAACATAGTTCAGACAGTCGGGAGTCAGAATTAAGGATGGTATGGTATTGAAGATATAATCACAGGAGGGAAGCACACATTTTAAATAAGGAAGTGCTACTGCTGACAGTCCGGATGCTTCTGCGAAGGACAGGGCTTCCGGGTTACGCGCAGACACAAGTACATGAGCATCCAAGGCTTTTAGCTTGGCTGCAAGTACTTTGGCACAACGTCCATATCCAAGAACCAGAGCTTTGCTTCCATGAATATTAATATCACTGGAGGCAATTGCTTCCATGATAGTGCCTTCCGCTGTGGCAATAGCATTTAGAATTGTGATGCGCTCATCCTTCATGAGATCATAATAGGATATATCCTCCGCTTCGCAGGCTTTTGTGATCAAGGGAGGCAGTACACCGCCGAATAAGAGATGATCCTTTGTTAATGCTTCCGTAACCTTGGTCAGAGTAAGATCCTCTGCCGGAGAGTCTGCAAAGATTGATACTTTATCTCGCGACATGGGAATCGGGCCGATGAGTACCGGGCAGCTATCGAACAAATCCTTAAGTGAGGCAACGGATGTACAATGCTCATGAATGACCGGTGTCAGTGTTTTATATGTTGCCACCGTATAACCTTTTGCTAGAAGGGAAAGAGCCATGTATACCTGGCGGCTGTCACCGCCAAAGATTCCGAAATCATATTGTGGGATCATGATAACCTCCATTCGAGTACATACGAGAGATTCCGAAAATCAATCAGCATGCACGATTTCACCTCAAACATCGGAAGGAGTCCTCCGCAAAACGCAGTGAAAACCATCCGAGGTTCTATCCTTTATGTCACATTATATGATTGCATAAGAAAATGGTGAATGTATAGCAGAATGTGACAGTGCCTGTCTATTGCTGATGAAAAAAGACCACAAAAGACGAAATAAAACAAAAGATTACAGCGTTTAAAGAATTTAACCGCCAGAAATAAAGTTCTTAGCTTGACTAATATTCATTTTTGTATTAGAATGTTTGTATCATTTATATACTAAGGAAGTGTATGGTAATATACTTCCTTTTTATATAGCAAAAAGGAGGAGAATATATTTATGAAATTTAAGAAATTACTTGCCGTGATGCTGGTGTTAGCAATGACAGTATCTATGTTTACCGCATGCGGCAAAAAAGAAGAAAGCGTAGGCACAGATACTCAAGCATCTGATGATAGAAGCGCTTACCCTGGAACAGCTGATGCTAATTCCATTACAGTAAACATTGCATCCGAACCCCCGGAAATGTGCTCTATCACAACAACTGATACCACATCCTTCTCGGTTCTTCGTCATGTAGTTGAGAACCTTGTTACTCTGGATGCAAACGATAAGGTACAGCCCGGTGTAGCAAAAGAGTGGACTGTAAGCGATGATGGTTTGGTTTATACCTTCAAGCTTCGTGATGATATGAAGTGGTCCAACGGTGAACCTGTTACCGCAAAAGACTTCGTATTCGCTTGGACCTCTCTGTTAACACCTGAGTTTGCTGCTGATTATGCATATTTCGGCTATGTCTTCAAGAATGGTCTTGCATTCAATAGTGGCGAGGTTGCTGCTGATCAGCTCGGCTTCAAGGCTGTTGATGATTACACTTTAGAGGTTACTCTTGAGAATCCTACCTCTTATTTCCTTGATACCTTAGCATTCGGTGTATTTGCACCTGTAAATGAGAAGGCATACAATGAGTTTGGTACTGCTTATGGTACTGATGCAGATAAGATGGCTTACAACGGACCTTTCACCATGACTTCCTGGGAACATGAGAACAAGATCGTTCTTACCAAGAATCCTGATTACTATGGTGCTAAGGACATCGCTCTTGATACGATCAACATGGTTATGATCAATGATTCCAACGCAGCTCTGAATGCATTCAAGGCTGGTGAAGTTGATATTATCGGTCTTACCGGTGACCAGTCCAAGTTATTAAAGGGTGAAGGCTTCCCTGTATATACCTATGATGATGGTTCTTGCTTCTACTTAGAGCTCAATACCACCGATCAATTCCTTGGTAATGCAAATCTTCGTACTGCTATCACTTATGCGGTAGATAAGCAGGCTTTCGTTGACAGTATCGTAAAGAACAGCTCCAAACCGGCAGTTTCCTTTACTGCTCCTTGTATTAACGGTTACGAAAAGAAATTTGCTGAAGAAGTTGGCGCATTAGTTCCGACTCTTGATACAGCTAAAGCAAAAGAATATTTTGATAAAGCTAAGCAGGAGCTTGGTACTGATACAATTAAGATTACTATGATCTGTGATGACGGCGACGTTGCTATCAAGAACGCTGCTTTCGTACAGGAACAGTTAAAGACTAACCTTCCTGGGCTTGAGATCGAAGTTGAGTCCATGCCTTTCAAGAGCAGACTTGAGAGAATGTCCAATAAAGACTTCTCCATGGTATTTGCAGGTTGGGGCCCTGACTATAACGATCCTATGACATTCCTTGATATGTTCGAGACAGGAAACGGTAACAACCATACAAGCTACAGCAGTGCAGCTTATGATGAGTTACTTAACAAAGTTCGTGTAACCTTAGATCCCAAAGAACGTTTTGGTTACTTAATGGATCTTGAGAAGTTATTAATGACTGACCTTCCGATCGCTCCTGTTTACTGGAGAGCCAGAGATTATGTTATGAGTGGAAAGATCGCTTCCGGCGTTGTTAGAACAGCATTCCAGGATATGAACTATAAGAACGTTAAGTTGGCAAAATAATATAGTTGATTAATGGATCATTTTACAAATTCGTGATACGAATTTGATTCTAAGGTGGTGCGGGCTGAACTTTAACCCGCACTTCCCTTATGTAAAGCGAAAATCCCCAACAATTCCCTGACAAAGAATATCGAAAAAAAGCACGACATTTGTGTTATTATATAGTATAATGTAGCGTAGTGAACATACCGCAAGCTTGCTTGCAGGTACGCGAGCGTAGCAAAGATCATGAACATGGTCTTACGTTCATGATGTTACAAATTCTCTGCTTGTTCAAGTGGATGAAGTTAAAATGTGAACGAACATAAATATGATCTATGATAGAATTGTCATCCTATATTACTTTTCTGGTGCAAGTGTTAATATCCGTTGCTTTAATCATTTAAATCAACAGATTGAGAACATTTCCCGGTAAAGCAATATAGGACAACAATTCTTCTGGATTCAAACGTTTCATTGTTCCTCATAATAAAATTTAAAGAAAATAAGAAAGGAGGATTGCATGTGTTTAAATATATAGTAAAGCGATTATTTTATGCATTGTTGACATTACTTGTGTTAACAGCACTGACATTTTTTATGATGCGATTGTTACCCGGCGATCCCTTCATTGGTGAGAAAGCAATCCCGGAGACAACTTTAAAAGCTCTAAATGCGAAGTATGGATTAGACAAGCCTATGTATGTTCAGCTATGGATGTATATGCAGAATGTATTCAGAGGTGATTTAGGTATTTCCATTCATTATAATCGTCCTGTTAATGATATTATTGCACAAGCATTTCCATATTCATTTGATTTAGGAATGAGAGCACTTATCTTTGCTACTATTATGGGTGTCTTACTCGGGATCGTAGCAGCTGTAAAAAGAGGTACAAAATGGGATACCATTACGATGTTTATTGCAATCATCGGTGTGTCCGTACCCGGTTTTATTATTGGAGCAATTCTTCAGTATTTCCTAGGCTTAAAGCTGTATCAAGCGACCGGTATCCGTTTCTTCCCGATTACCGGATGGAATTCCTTCGCCAGTAAATTGCTGCCTGCCTTCGCGCTAAGCTTTGGTTCACTTGCAACGATCTCCAGATTGATGAGAACCAGTATGCTTGATGTTCTTGGACAGGATTATATTAAGACAGCAAAATCCAAAGGATTATCCCAGAAGAAGATTATCTGGAAGCACGCCGTACGTAATGCGATCATGCCCATTATTACTGTATTAGGTCCGATCGCCGCAGCTGTACTTACCGGAGCCTTTGTTGTTGAGAATATCTTCTCAATCCCCGGTATGGGTAAATTTTTCGTTTTAAGCATCCAGACTCAGGATTATACAATGATATCCGGAACCACATTGTTTTATGGAGCCTTTTTAGTAATTGCTAATCTCATTGTAGATATTGCTTATGGTTTCATTGACCCCCGTGTTAAATTAGCGGATGCAAAGGAGTGATGAGATGAGCCAGATAGAGAAAAGCCAATTTGAATGGGTCGGTGCTAATGCGACCGAAGCAGAGAAGATTAGCAGACCGAATACAAGCTATTGGAAAGATGCAATGCATCGTCTTTCTAAGAATAAGCCTGCTATGGTATGTTTATTTGTGATTATATTCATCGCGTTACTGAGTATCTTTGTTCCGATGTTATCCCCTTACACGATCAGCGAGCAGCATTTAACTCATGCTGATCAAACGATGTTCTTTACCGATCCGGTAGACGGACACATGCATATCTTTGGAACAGACTCTCTGGGACGTGATATATTCACCAGAACCTGGTCCGGTGGTAGAGTTTCCTTATTTATTGCATTTGCTGCAGTATTTATTAACTTTATTATCGGTGTTATCTATGGTGGTATTTCCGGTTATGTTGGAGGTTCTGTAGATAATATTATGATGAGAATTATTGAAATTATCAATGGTATTCCATATTTGATCATCGTCGTTCTGTTAATGATGGTTATTCCACCCGGAGCGATGACAATGGTTATTGCTTATGCGGCGGTTGGATGGACCGGTATGGCACGACTGGTTCGTGGACAGATCATGAGCTTAAAGCAGCAGGATTATGTTATTGCTGCAAAGGTTATGGGTGCGAGACCTGCGAGAATTATCGGTAAGCACTTACTGCCTAATACATTGAGTATTGTAATTGTTGATTTAACATTAGCTATTCCAGCTGCTATTTTCACTGAGGCATTCTTAAGTTATATCGGTCTTGGTGTTCCGGTTCCGATGGCTAGCTGGGGTATTCTTGCAAATGATGGTTCCAGAGTGTTCCAGATGTATCCGTCCCAGTTGATTATACCTGCGGTCTGCATTAGTTTAACTATGTTATCCTTCAATCTGTTGGGTGACGGTTTGCGTGATGCACTAGATCCTAAGTTAAGGAGATAATGTGATGAATAATGTATTACGAGTAGATGATTTACATGTATCCTTCGATACTTATGCCGGTGAAGTGAAAGCAGTTCGCGGTGTCACCTTTGATGTAGCAGAAGGTGAGGTTCTTGCTATCGTTGGAGAGAGTGGTTGCGGAAAGAGCGTAACAGCACAGACAATTATGAAGTTGAATCCGATGCCGCCGGCACGTATCGTTCGCGGTGATATTCAACTTGGAGATAAAGACATTGTAAAAGCAACTGAAAAAGAGATGATGGAAATTCGTGGTAAGGATGTCAGCATGATCTTCCAGGATCCAATGACTTGCTTAAATCCTACGATGACCGTAGGTAAGCAGTTAACGGAAGCCATCCGCCATCATCAGAAATTATCCAAGGAAGATGCACATAAGGAATCAATCCGTCTTCTGAATCTGGTTAAGATCCCGAATCCGGAACAGAGATCGAAACAGTATCCTCATGAGTTCTCCGGCGGCATGAGACAAAGAGTAATGATCGCTATGGCACTTTCCTGTGCTCCGAAGCTTCTGATTGCGGACGAGCCTACCACTGCTCTTGACGTAACTATTCAGGCGCAGATTATGGATCTTCTTCAGGAAATCAAGGAAAAGACAAACACAGCAATTATACTGATTACTCATGACCTTGGAGTAGTTGCAAGCATGGCAGACCGTGTGGCTGTAATGTATGCAGGTAAAATTGTTGAAATAGGATCAGCAGAAGATATTTTCTATCGTTCCTCTCATCCGTATACAAAAGCACTTTTAAAGAGCCTTCCGACGACTGATATGGACCGTAGCGTCCGTCTGGTTTCGATCGCCGGAACTCCTCCGGATCTTTTGAACCCTCCGGTAGGTTGCGGCTTTGCCAGCAGATGTGATAATTGCATGAGAATTTGTCAGAATGAGCTTCCGCCTCAGTTTGAAGTAGGTCAAAACCACCTTTCGGCTTGCTGGTTACAACATGAGGATTGCCCGAGTACACTAAACGGAGGTGAAAAATAATGAGTAGAAAAACACCTTTGAATTTATCTGACAGCAATAAGTTGGTTGAAATACAGCAGGTATCGAAGCATTTTAAGGTATCAGAGGGTATCTTAAAGGCAGTAAATAATGTAAATTTTGATATCTATAAGGGAGAGACCCTAGGCCTGGTAGGTGAATCCGGCTGCGGTAAATCTACTTTAGGTAAGGTACTGATGGGTATCTATCCTCCTACTCAAGGTAAGATCCTTTACCATGGAAAGAAGGATATCGAGATAAAGAAGAGTACTCACTTTGACTACTCCAAAATGGCTCAGATTATCTTCCAGGATCCCTACTCTTCTCTTGATCCTCGTATGACAGTAGGTTCTATAGTAGAAGAGGGTATGGTTATCCATAAGATGTATGATAAGAAGAGACGTCAGGAGAGAGTGTACGAGCTGCTTGAATTAGTTGGTTTGAATCGTGAACATGCTAATCGTTTCCCTCATGAGTTCTCCGGTGGTCAGCGTCAGCGTATCGGTATTGCACGAGCTCTGTCTATTGAGCCCGAATTCATCGTTTGTGATGAGCCGATTTCCGCTTTGGACGTTTCCATTCAATCACAGATTATCAATTTGCTTCACGATCTGCAGGAGAAGCTGGGATTAACTTATCTCTTTATTGCTCATGACTTAAATATTGTTAAGTACATCAGTGATCGTATCGCTGTAATGTATTTGGGTAATATCGTAGAATTAGCAACCAGTGATGAGCTATATGAAAAGACACTTCATCCGTACTCCCAAGCACTGCTATCTGCAGTACCGATTCCGGATCCGGATAAAGAAGCTCAGAAACAACGTCAGATCTTGAGCGGTGATGTTCCCAGCCCAATCAATACTCCGAAGGGATGTCCTTTTGCAGGTCGTTGCCCGCGCGCAACTGATATCTGCCGTCAGGAAAAACCCACTTTGGAGATGAAACAAGGTCATCTGGTATCTTGTCATCATGTAGAAAAGTAATTACAGGTCATACTATTATATATGCAAAAGCCGAGGATTTTCCTCGGCTTTTTGCTGTTGTGGTGTACCCGGCATGGGTGCAATCTGAAAGACAGCTACACTAATTGATAACCGTTATGATCAAACTCGAAATTGATGCAATTTCCTTAGATAGGATAGTTAATGTTTTTGCTAAATTTTGAATAATAATCCAACAAACAGGAGAAAATGATTTAACATAGGAAAAAGTTGAATCGGAGGTTTCGTTGGATGAAAAGAAGGATCATAATAACAATGATAATGGCTATTTGGATGGTAACAGTAAGCTCGGACTATGCTTACAGCGCAACCGGCTTAACGGCGGCAGAGAATAGAATACTTGAGAAATTAAGGACGAGCGTTACACTTGATGGTAATACCTATTCTATTCCGGTATATTACTTGAATCAAATTGAAAATGAGCTTATTAAAAATAAGGAGAATATTTCCGACAAGCAAGCGGATGTCATTATCAAAAAAATGGATGAAGCCATAAAAATACTTTGCAAAATGAGCGTCAAGGATTTATCAGATTTTAATGATACTGAGAAGGTCCTGAAGCTATTAACTTTAATTGACGAGGCGGCTTCTGAGGCGGATTATCAAGTATCCATAAATCTCTCCAAGATGAGCGTAAATGTGATAAATCCAGAGGGAAAGATGATTTTTATAGCCCAAAATACTATTAATCAGACAGGATCGGATGGGTCAGGTATTTTTCAAAGGTTTGTCATATCTGTATCACTTCTTCTCCTGTGTTTCGTTCCTATATTTGTTATTCAGTTCAATGACTGGATAAGAAAATATAGGCAGAGCAGGTGTGCGGTGAATAATGTGGGTGCAGGTAGAAGCCATGAGAAATAAGGTGAAACGAACCATGGCATATATTTATATGCCTTTCCTTTATATGTTTTTGGGATATCTATTGATTTATTTTGTTACTGCACCATCCATTACGATGCTTTCCACTTCCCTTATGATGTTGATGCCTCAAGATGGATTAGAGAAGCCTGCGGAAATCAATATAGTGGATCAACCTGAAGACGAAGCAGTCTCAGTACAAAGCGCAAATATAATAAACAGTTCAACGAAGGAGAGTACGGATGTCAGTTCAAATAAGAAGGATGAGAAGGTACAAACGGTTAATATATCGGAACTTATATTCCCGGATCTTGGAGAACGGTATGCTAACCTATGTTGCAAGCGCATTGCTTTGGAAGCTCCGGTCTATTGGGGGGATACGAAGGAGATCCTAAAGGTAGGAGTCGGTCAATACATCGGAAGCTTCTTGCCGGGCTTTGAACGTACGATACTCCTATCCGGTCACAATAACTCTTATTTTCACTCTCTACAGAAGATTGAGACAGGGGATTTGCTCTCCTGTGCTACGAGCTATGGAGAGTATGAATATGTCGTTACCAGTGTTACCATTATGAGCTCTGCAGATGCAGAGGATTCCTTTGATCGAATGCTGTCCTCGGAGAAAGAGAAGCTGATACTTTATACCTGTTATCCATTTGATTCACTGATTGCTGAAAAAGAAGACCGGCTGTTTGTGTTTGCAGATAAGATTTCAGGACCAAGAATACAGTAGGTGAGAATATGGGAAAAAAGAATAAGGAGTTTCATACCAATATCCGCAGTTTAACGAAGAGAAGGCATTATTTCAGAAGCTTTGCTAATTTTACTTTAGCATTTATCTTATCCATGACTTTTGTTGCACTTTCCCTTTTGTCTGTCCTTCAATATCACTTCTTTCAAGAAAACACTATTATTGAAATATTATCCTCCAGCGATTACTACCAAAATAAGTTCCAGGAAATGATTATCAGAATGGAAGAGAATAATACGGCTGCCGGCTTGCCATCTGGGATAGCTGAGAAAATATTCTTTCAAGAGGATCTAAAGAAGGATATCATACACAACATTGAATTAATGTTTCGTGGCGAAGTATTTTCTTCGGACAAGGAAGTTGAATTAAGACTTAAGAATAACTTCATGACCTTAATGAATCAAACTAAGACTACCACTTCAACAATTGTAAAGGAACACGACCTGAAGCCGATGTTGGAAGATTATAATAAAGCAATAAAAATACCTCTGATAGATTACTATATGAAAATAAAAAAAGAATATCAGATAATCCATTTCCTGGGAGTGGCATTCTGTGTTAGTATGATTATATTAATAATAATCATCCTTATAAAACTAAATGGATGGCTCCATCGTACCTTTCAATTTATTGCTTACAGTTCTATGGCAGCGGCAATGATGCTTTGTGTTGCTCCATCTATATTACTAATTAAAAAGAGTTATAGTAGTCTACATCTGATGCCGGAGTCCTTTGATGGATTTATCACGAATTCTATTATCGATATTGCGGTTAATTTGCTAAGAATTAGCGCTATATTTGCGCTTTTATCAATAATCATAATAGTTACCGGCAAGGGTATCAAGGCGAACCTGATGAAATTTTACAAATTAACGAAGGGGTAAGGTGAAACATATGTCAAAATTAATGTCAGGCTATCATATTAAAAATATGAGTTTAAAAAACAGAATCATGATGGCTCCGATGTGCATGTTCTGTGCGGGAGAGGATGCACTTGCAACTGAGTGGCATGAGATCCACTATGCAACGCGTGCTGTGGGTCAGGTTGGGCTAATTATGATGGAAGCAACCGGTGTGGAGAGCAGGGGACGAATTACAAGCCGTGATCTTGGATTGTGGAAGGATGAGCAGATAGAAGGATTACAGAGAATTGTAAAAGTATGCCATGATAATGACGCCAAGATAGGAGTTCAGCTGGCACATGCCGGCAGAAAATCGGAGGTTATATCAGAACCGTCCATAGCACCAAGTCCGATTCGCTTCAGTGATGATTACAGGACACCGGTTGAGATGACACATAAGGATATAGAACAAGTTAAAAAAGCATTCCGCGATGCTGCTGAGAGAGCAGATCGTGCCGGATATGATGTGATTGAGCTTCACGCAGCGCATGGATATTTGATCAGTGAATTTTTATCTCCGCTTACAAATAAACGTACGGATGAATATGGTGGCTCATTAGAAAACAGAGTTCGTTTCTTGAGAGAAGTTCTGAAAGAGGTAAAATCAATATGGCCGGACACGAAGCCGATCATTGTGCGTGTATCTGCAGAGGATTATGAAGAAGGCGGAAATCACGCGCAGGATATGGCGCAAATCATTCAGTTAGTTAAGGATGAGGGAATTGATTTGGTGAATGTCAGTTCCGGAGGAGTAGTCAATGTCGGACCGAAAGCTTATCCGGGATACCAGGTAAGGTTTGCTGAGATGATAAGAAACACGGCAGCTATTCCGGTCATTGCCGGGGGTCTCATTTATTCACCCCAGCTGGCAGAGGAAATTCTTCAAAATGAACGTGCCGATCTTGTCTTTGTTGGAAGAGAATTACTTCGTAATCCTTATTGGCCGCTTCAGGCAGCCAAGGAATTGAGAGATGATATTACGTGGCCTGTGCAGTACGATCGGTCTAGGAATTGAACAGAATCAAAGAGCATGAATTAAGGTAAGGATTCCTGCCCAGAGAAAAGTGCTAAGTATAAGTCCGTTTTTTAAGCCCTTAAAAAAGTTGTGGTTATTGTTATCTTCCATAATAATCTCCAATCAACCGATATCCGCGAAATTGGGTGCCAGCACAATATTTGCATCGTGAATTGCTTTAACAATTCAAGCAGTGAAAAATTTATAGTTCATACTACCTCCAGTGTCAATGTCTAAGATTTAACTTATACATGTACTTTTAGTATGGGTAATAATTAATGTTCTATACACAGGATTCATGTCATTTTCGTATAAGATAATCATGTTAATTAGATGATATATTCAATCGAAAGTAAGCAGCGAGGCATAGGCATCGCTGCTTTTATTCGTGACAATAGAAAGTTCGCGAAGCGCGCTTTCTATCGTTTATGTGTTGATGTCATAGGTGGATTTTGATTTAAAAGGGTAGAAAAAAGTTTTCTATTTGCTATAATGAACTTAGTCTGGAATTATGCATATCGGAAGGAGGACTAGTATGGGAAAGAATATTACGATGAAAGATGTAGCCAGAGATCTGGGCGTCAGCATCGTAACCGTATCAAAAGCATTATCGGATAAAGAAGGCGTCAGTGATTCGGTAAGGGAAGCAATCAAACAGAAAGCGGAAGAGTTAGGATATCGATATAACTTTCTGGGAAAGAGCATGAAGGAAGGTATGAATTACAACATTGGTGTTCTTGTTGCTGAGCAATTCATGAATGATAGTGCCTTTTATGCTAAGATGTATCAGACGATTGTCAAAGATCTTCTGATTTTCGATTTCTTCGGGATTCTGGAAGTGGTAACTGAGGAGGAGGAAAAAGCGGGAGGATTGCCCCGTATGCTTCAAAATAGTAAAGTAGATGGAATCGTCATCCTGGGACAGATGCGAAGACGCTATCTTGAGAAGATAGCAGAAGTCGGTATACCCTTTATTTTTCTTGATTTTGAGGATGATCGGTTTAAAGTAGATACGATAATCAGCGACAGCTTTCATGGTGCTTATGAAATTACAAATCATTTGATTGAATTGGGTCATAAGGATATTGGCTTTGTAGGAAACATCAATGCGACCACCAGTATCATGGATCGATATATCGGATATTATAAATCACTTCGAGAGCATAACCTGAGAATCAGAGAAGAATGGCTTCTCAGCGACCGCGATGAGCATGGGAAATTTACAAAACTTAAGCTACCGGAGATAATGCCGACAGCTTTTGTATGCAATTGTGATGAGGTGGCATACAGTTTCATTCTTCAACTGAAAAAAGCAGGTTATCGTATACCGGAGGATATCTCGGTAGTTGGTTTTGATAATTATATCTATGCGACCCTAAGCGATCCGACAATCACCACAGTGGAAGTAAATGTCGAAGCAATGGCCGAGGCAGCGGTAAATTCCATCATGAAGCGGATTAAGCAGCCAACAGAGGATTATGGCAGAAAGGTAATCAGTGGAAGAATCGTATATCGGAATTCAGCTGCAGTACCCGGTATTGAGGTAAAAGAATTCGGGGAAAAGAAGAAATAAACATTGACAATTTTAATAACGTAATTTAGAATAATATTTAAGTTAACGATAACTTAAATATTGTTCTAGCTTACATCATAAATGAGAAGAAAGTGAGCCATTACAATGAAAAATCCATTATTTTTAGAACCTGTTTTTAAGACAATGATTTGGGGAGGCAATAAGCTGGCAACGGAATTCGGTTATTCCATTCCCGGTAATAATACGGGAGAATGCTGGGCAATCAGTGCGCATAAAAACGGTGATTGCACGATCAAAAGCGGGGAATATCAGGGTAAGACCTTAAGCTGGCTATGGGATAACAAGAAAGAGTTGTTTGGTAATACACCGGGAGAGGTATTTCCTCTGCTGATTAAGATTATCGATGCTAAGACTGACCTGAGTATTCAAGTTCATCCCGATGATAACTATGCTAGAGAAAAAGAAAACGGGGCTCTCGGTAAGACGGAATGCTGGTATATTCTTGATTGTGACGAGGACGGGGAGATTGTCATCGGACATAATGCCAGAGACAAAGAGGAACTTACTCAGATGATTCGGGAGAAGCGCTGGCAGGAGCTAATCCGGGTGTGCCCGATAAAAAAGGGGGATTTCTTTCAGATCGAACCCGGTACGGTACATGCCATCAAGAAGGGAACCATGATTCTAGAGACCCAGCAGAATAGTGATATCACTTATCGTCTCTATGATTATGACCGTCTTGATAACGGTAAACCCCGAGAACTTCATATTGATAAAAGCATCGATGTCATTCGCTGTCCGCATACCGATCCGGAGGTTGGCGGTAATACCATCAATAGTGAAAATTGCGACATCGAAGAGCTGATCCGTTGTGATTACTATACCGTAAGACGTGTACGTATTCATGGGGAGCAGGAATTCGAGCAGCAGGAGAAATTTCTTACTATCAGTGTGATTGGCGGCAGTGGCACAATTGATGAGACTCCATTAAAAAAAGGAGATCATCTTATCCTCCCTTATGGCTATGGTAGCTATTGTCTTAAGGGAGATATGGAATTGATTTTGTCAAACATTTAAAAGTTTTAAATTTAATATGGGAGGCTCTACGATGAGGGTAGATGAAATAAAAGAGCATTTGAGGAGGGACCTTATTCCGTTTTGGAAGAACCTAAAGGATAACGAGTTCGGCGGTTTCTATGGGGAGATGGATTTCGATCTGAACTTATATAAGAATGCAGACAAGGGCGGCATTCTTAACAGCAGAATTCTTTGGTTCTTCTCAAATGCATATATAACCTTACAGGAGGAAGATTGCCTTAAGTATGCCACTTGGGCATATGAGTTTTTGAAGACAGCCTTTCTTGATAAAGAACATGGCGGAGTATACTGGTCCGTAACTTATGACGGCAGACCTTCGGATGACACCAAGCATACCTATAACCAGGCTTTTGCCGTATACGGACTTGCCTCTTATTATAATGCGACAGGGGACATGGAAGCCCTTACCTTAGCATATTCGCTGATCGATAAGATTGAAAAATATTGCAGGGATGATATCGGATATCTGGAGGCATTTGACCGTTGCTTTGGTCCTGCTTCCAATGAAAAGCTGTCAGAAAACGGAGTGATGGCCGGAAGAACGATGAATACCTTATTGCATCTTCTGGAAGCATATACTGAGGTTTACCGTGTGGATAAAAACACCGAAATCGCGTATAAGATTCGCTGGATGCTGAACGTATTTGCAGATAAAGTCTATAATTCTGGAAAGAAAAGGCTTGAGGTATTCTTTGACTCTGATATGAATTCTCTGATAGATCTCAATTCCTATGGTCATGATATCGAAGCATCCTGGCTGATTGACCGGAGTGTTGAGGTCCTTGGCGACCCAGAGCTCGCAGAGAAGATCTCACCGATCACGAGGGAGTTGACGGCTCATATTCATGCGGTAGCTATGGATGAGACTTCGCTCTATAATGAGTGCGAAGCTGGCCATCTTGATACAAAGAAGGTCTGGTGGGTGCAAGCGGAGGCGATTCTGGGCTTTTTAAACGGGTATCAGAAGGAGCCTGCCAAGACAGAGTATCTGGAAAGTGCAGTTAAGATATGGGATTATATCAAGACCTACATGATTGATTCCAGAGAAGGTTCTGAGTGGTTCTTTGAACTGATGCAAGACGGCACACCGATTCACAGGGAGATCGTCGGACCCTGGAAATGTCCTTATCATAATGGCAGAATGTGTTTTGAGATCATCAATAGAAAGCTTGTGTTTTAGACATTACATAAATAAGCATATTAAGAATATGCTGCGGCTAAAGTCAAAGTTTATAGTAAAATGGAGGTTATTATGCATCCGAGATATTATATTGAATCAGAAAAATATGAGAGACTGATCTCAAAAAAGAATGAGATCAGCACAATTTATAATGGTATGTATGATCGCTATGAAAATCCGGTTTTAACAAATGAACATATTCCGCTCTTCTGGAAATATGATCTTAATGAAAATACGAATCCCTATTTTATGGAGAGACTTGGGGTGAATGCGGTATTTAACTCCGGAGCGATTGAGCTCGATGGAAAATTCTATCTTGTTGCAAGAATTGAGGGAAATGACAGAAAATCCTTCTTTGGGGTTGCAGAAAGCGATAATCCTGTAGAAGGCTTTCGCTTCTGGGATTATCCGGTTCAACTTCCGGATACCTGTGCATACGAAACTAACGTCTATGATATGCGTCTGACAAAGCATGAGGATGGTTATATCTATGGTGTATTCTGCTCAGAAAGCAAGGATGCCGAGAATTCGGATTTATCTGCCGCAGTTGCAGAAGCAGGGATTGTCCGTACGAAGGATCTAAAAACCTGGGAGAGACTGAACAACCTAAAGACCTTACAATCACCCCAGCAAAGAAATGTGGTATTGCATCCTGAGTTTGTTCATGGGAAATATATGTTTTATACCCGTCCGATGGACGGCTTTATCGAGACCGGTTCCGGCGGCGGTATCGGGGTGGGCCTTTGCGAGGATATCACTAATGCAGTGATTGATGAAGAGGTCATCACCAGTCGGAGAAAGTATCATACAATTACAGAAGCAAAGAACGGTGCCGGTGCTGTACCGATCAAGACAGATAAAGGATGGATTCATATTGCTCACGGCGTTCGAAATACAGCGGCTGGTCTTCGTTATGTGATCTATGTCTTTGCAACTGACTTAAAGGATCCTTCGAAAGTAATTGCGGAGCCCTCCGGGTTTTATATCGCTCCCCAAGGAATAGAACGTATTGGTGACGTATCAAATGTAGTGTTTACGAACGGAGCTATTGCCAGAGATAATGGAGAAGTATATATCTATTATGCTTCATCGGACACTAGACTCCATGTAGCTGCAACAACAATTGACCGCTTAGTTGATTATACCTTCCGCACCCCGAACGATCCTCTTCGCTCCATAGAATGTGTGCAACAGCGATGCGATCTGATCAGGAATAATCTTGAACTGTTACATAGATAGTTATAAAAGATACTTGAAAGTAATAATAAATTGTAGTAAACTTCGATTGTGCAATATTGTGCATAATAATTACGTATGCATGACATATGTGGCTTTCTGCATTTGAATCTGAAGGACGGATGAGAAGCATATGTGATCATAAGAGGAGATAACAGGAATGAAGAAGGTTACTATACAGGACGTTGCAAAGGAGCTGAATCTATCCAGAAATACCGTGGCAAAGGCTTTGAATAACAGTGATACGGTCTCCTATGAAACCAGATATGTGGTTATTGAGAAGGCTTATGAGATGGGGTATTCCAGGCTGTCACCGGTCGTGATGAATGAATTTAAGTTAAGAAATAAAGTAGATGATACCAAGACAATTGTAGTTTTGACCAGAAGAGAGATATCTGTCTTTTGGAACAGCATCATCATGGGTATCTCGGATGAATTGAATAAATACGGCTGCAGGCTGCAATTCAATTTTATCAGCGAACAGGACGAAAAAAATCTGGTGCTTCCACTCGATCTTCAGGCAGAGGTTAACGGAATCATTATCCTCAGTGTCTTTTCTGATGATTATATTGATCAGATTATGAAGCAGAATATTCCAGTTGTATTTCTGGACGCACCTAACAATCCGAACGGTATGACCCAACACGGAGATGTCATCATCTGCGAGGGAATGAACAGTGTTAAGAAGATTACGATGGAGCTGATAGCCCATGGTATGAAACGAATAGGATTTATCGGTGATATCACCTACTGTAAATCTATCAATGAACGTTATCAGGGATATCAAAACGCGTTGCAGGCGTCAGGTATCGAAATGGACGACTCTATAGTAGCAGTTTATCATGCACCCAATCGATTTTACAAAACTGAGGAAGTGGATAAGGCTCTGAGCAGTTTCGCTGCTTTACCGGAGGCAATTGTATGTGCCAATGATGATATTGCCCTTGACACCATACGTTGTCTTAGGGCTAGAGGATTCTCTGTACCGCAGGATGTGGCTGTTTCCGGTTATGATAATGTGGAAGGAATGGCACAAGTAGAGCCTTTCCTCACTACTGTCCGTGTCGGTAATCAAAGATTGGGAAGAAGATTGGTGCAACAACTGATGTGGAGAATTCAGAATCCTACCTTTCCCAAGGAAATGATCTATATCGAAGTCGAAGTAATCTTTCGTCAATCCTCGAATAAAGTCAATTAGATTATAAATAATGAGTACAAAATGAAATTATAGTATATGTGGTCAAGCTTTGCTGGACACACGGGACAAATAAGAAGCGGCAGAATAGTGCCGCTTCTTATTTTTTGATATTGCCAAAGTGAATCTTGTATTTTTGACATTGTTGTGCTACAATGCACACATAAGGCAAATATAATGTGATAATAAATGCACTATAATGCACGATTCAAGTATTATTTTTTCATAACAGAGAAACAAGCATCTATATTCAAACAATACATAGAGGAGGTAAAGAGAAATATGAGTAATGTAAAAATAAAAACTAATCATCTTCCCAATATACCTTGGCAGGATAAGCCTGAGAATCAGATCGGACCGGTATGGAGATATACAGAGAATCCGATTATCGATCGGAATCCGCTTCCCGGAGTTGCCAGAATCTTTAATAGTGCTGTCATTCCATACCAGGGTGAATTCATTGGCGTATTCCGTGCCGAGCAAGTGGACGGTATTCCCTTTCTTTATCTAGGATACAGTAAGGATGGTATTCATTGGACTTATGAACCGAAGAAGATCCCGTTTGAAAATGAGAAGGGTGAACCCTTTATGCCAAGATACGCCTATGATCCGCGATTGATTCAGGTGGAGGACACCTACTATATCATCTGGTGTACCGACTTTTACGGTGCTGCCCTGGGATTGGCAAAAACCACTGACTTTAAGAAGTTTGTGAGAATTGAGAATCCTTTCCTGCCTTTTAATCGAAACGGAGTTCTCTTCCCAAGAAAGATCAATGGTAATTTTGTACTGCTTTCCAGACCGAGTGACAGTGGCCATACACCCTTTGGGGATGTTTTCCTTAGTGAAAGTCCCGATCTGACCTTCTGGGGCAAACATCGACATGTAATGGCAAGAGGAAGCCAGTGGTGGCAGTCGTTGAAGATCGGTGGAGGAGCAGCACCGATCGAAACAAGTGAAGGCTGGTTACTGTTTTACCACGGAGTAACCGGTACCTGTAACGGTTATGTTTATAGTATGGGCGCTTGCATTCTGGACATTGAGAATCCCTCTATTGTAAAGTACCGCTGCAATAACTTTATCCTTACGCCGGAGACCTGGTATGAGGAGCGTGGCTTTGTAGCGAATGTAGTATTCCCTTGTGCAGCTTTAACAGATGCTGACACAGGAAGAATCGCAATATACTATGGTGCAGCTGACAGCTATGTAGGTCTTGCCTTTACCAAAATTGACGACATCGTCGATTATGTTAAGGCAAATGATGCAGCTACGGCGGATGATAAAAACAATGGTATTCTATAGGTTAGCCTTGTAGAATTGTTATTCGTGACAATAGAAAGTTCGCGAAGCGTGCTTTCTACCGTTGACCGGCTACAACATCATAAGGCCAGTCGATGATACCTCCGAAATCATAGATCTGAGAATAGCCCAACTCGCTTAATACCTTAGCAGCAAGTGCACTTCGTCTACCGCTGCGACAATAGACCAGTATGACAGCGTCCTTATCAGTAAGAAGCTCCTCTGCCTTCTCGGAGATTTCATAATCCGGGATCAGAATGGCACCTTCAATATGACTCTCGTCATATTCTTCCTGAGTCCTGACATCAAGTATGATTGGGGTGGCCGTATCCATCATTTCCTTTGCTTTCTCCGGACTGATTTTCTCAAGTACCGGAACAGTAGAGGTGGCGGCAGGGGAAGGATCGTCGGAAGATTGACCTGTGCTGCAGCCGGTAAACGTTAATAGAATGGATAACGCGGCTATCGAAAACATAAGTGATTTAAAATATTTTGTCATAATTAAGTACTACCTCCTTGACTATTATTGCTTTTGTTTTTACATAGCTCACTTGATATTCTATCCTAGGATGCAGCTACCATCAACCCAAGAACTGCTCCATAGATAGTGGAGCGAAGCGGTGTTTTTGTAAGTGGGCAGGCACCGGTAGGACAGCCTACCAGCTTATAATATATAAATCCTCCGATGGCACCGATCACAGTACCGACTAGTAATTTTAGAATGGATGGCATTCTTGTATCCTCCTTATGTTTTCCTTATACTTTGACACTTATAAGTATCATGAGCTGATTGTATCCAAAATGGGAGCTTGAGTCTGTGATGTTATCACAGGTGAGTAAAAGATCAGAATAATTTGAAAATAGAAGCATAATCTGAGCTTTCCCCAGATATGTATTATTGAAAGCTATATTAATGTATCAACTAAGGGGAAGCTATGGACGAATTTGAGATGAAGCGCAGAATCTATGGTTATATTAAGGAAGTATGCCATTACAGTCAGATGCAGGTGTTTGCAACTTCCTATTATCAGAAAAATTATTTTCAGATGCAAATTGATGATGCCAACAGTGCTCTGATCAGTCTGTTTATGGATCTATGGAAAGCATCGGAGCGGGGAGGACAAAAACGCAGATATCGATACCAGGAATTGCAGTATGAGCAGGAACAAGAAATGCAAGCGGACGAGCAACTACCGGTCATAGAACCTCCGGCACCTCCGACAGAGACTCAAGCACCTCCGGAACCCTCGACGGAGCCTCAAGAACCTTTGGCACCTTCGACAGAACCACAGACGCCTGTGCCGGAAACAAGAGTTTTTACGGTGGAAGAGTTGGCTGAATTTAATGGAAAGGATGGAAAACCAGCATATGTAGCAGTAAATGATATCGTTTATGATGTCAGTGCCTTGACTCGATGGGCAGGGGGGACACATTTCGGCATGGTGGCAGGACGAGATTTGAGCGGACCTTTTTCGATTTGTCATCAGGGAATCTTAGATCGATTAAATAAAGCGGTGATCGTTGGAACATTGGAGAAGGGGGTGTAAAATACACCCCCTTTCAGCTTGTTTTTATACTGCATTGTGGCAGAAAGCGGCAATTCGGTCAACTGGAATATCGCATACGGAGCCAACCGCACGATACCGTGGACGCTCAGGACCTCTGCAGAATAATCCTCCGGGGCCTTTGTCGGGTCCGCTATCCATCTCGCCACAGACATTTTCGGCAAGAGGATTAGCCGGTGGGGCACCTTGCTCTGTAACCAGACGGACAAAGCAGGGATTGACAGAAAGGATAACGCCGGTGAAGCCACAGCCGGAAGCACCGCCGCTGGTGGTAAATATGGTTACAGTCTCACCGATATATCTTCGCATATGCTCGAGTAAGCTAGGGCCTCTTGATCCTCCGAAGCAGTTGAAGCCACAGTTAAATCCATTACCATTACATGACATATTCATTCCTCCTTAATATAAGTTATCACTGTCAGAAAACCTCTCTTGAGTGCTAAATTGCGTTATGGCAGAAGCTTGCTATTTTATCTACCGGAATATCACATACAGAACCTACGCTATAGTAGCAATCACCCTGATTGCGTGGCTCTCTTCTATCACATACAGTGGATTCTCCCATGGGATTGGTTGGTGGTGTGCCAAACCGGTCTACCAGAGTAACAAAGCAAGGGCTTACAAATAATAGTACTCCTGTAAATCCGCAGCCGGAAGCGCCGCCGCTGGTGGTAAAAATTGTTACAGTCTGACCGATATATCGATGCAGTTCTTCTAACAACATACTCATTCCTCCTTAAATATTTCTGGATTCGAAGCTGTTGCTTTAAATCCTACTATATACTATGCAAAAATAGACTTAATGCGACAACAAAATTCAAAATATTCCTAATCATCATTAAATTAGTAATGTGTGTAAGTCACATTAAATCGTTGACGTTTCCTAAGGTAATACTATAATAAAGCCATGACGTATTGGGAGCATTTGCACAAAGTATGAACAAGATGGGAGAGGCATTTTCGAAGAATGATAAGCTTCGTAAGGAGTTAATTGCAAATGTATCTCATGAGCTTAGAACACCATTGAGTCTGATACGCTGATATGCGGAAACATTAAGAGATGTCACCGGTGAGAATCTACTCAAGAGAGAAAAACAATTAGGAGTGATCATCGATGAGACACATCGTTTGTCCGGGATAGTCGAGGATATACTTATTCTTTCGAGGTATCAGGCGGGAGAGATTAATCTGGAAATAAAGGAATTTTTATTAGCGGCCACACCTCTTTTCATAAATCTTAAATTTGTATGGATTGATTGTATTTAATTAAAAATTCCTGTATACTAATAGTATCAATTAATACAAAGGAGTGGATTCTTATGATGTACGAAATGAAAGATGATTATTTTACCGGAATTGGCTTTATTGATAAGGAGCATGCAAAGCTGTTTCATATCTGCAATGAAGCCTATGAATTGCTGACAAATGAATTTATCCCGGACAAGTATGACTATATATTAAGCGTTGTACAGGAGTTGAAGGATTATACAAAATATCATTTTCAGCATGAAGAAGAGTATATGATCAGCATCGGTTATAAAAGACTGTTGTCTCAGAAGGTAGATCATACTGATTTTATCGAAAAACTGGATCAATTTGATACCAGTAAGATTGACGAGAATCAGAAGGATTCCTTGCTGGAGCTTTTGAGTTTTTTAAATGAGTGGCTGATCGGACATATTTATAAAAAAGATAAATTAATTGCAGAGTAGGCGATACATATTGTATTAACAGTTAATATAAGTGATTTGGTGATAGGATTAGAGTAAGCAATTGGGAAAGATGAAGCGATTGCTTACCTAATCCTGTTTTATTATATAATTATTAAAAAAACACACTGTCGAGTGGTTAAAAACGTTTCTACCTATAATTTGGCCGAAAAATATAAATATATGGAAATTAAATGTAGATGTTACCAACTGAATTTAAATCAATTATAAAAAAGGATATAAAATTGGAATGAAATGATAAAATAATGTGTAAATTGCATAAAACAATTAAAATAAAAATGTTTTTATATTGTAATTTTATGAAATGCGTTATATAATAGTATTAAAGTGATGAGAAACAAATGGCACTTCTTTACAAAAGAAGGGATAGCCATGAAAGAGATGGAAGGTGAAAGATGGAGAAAATACCAAGGATATCAATGTTTTTCTGAAAATAATTACGGCGAGGGAGACCATATTAACGGGATCTTTGATGCAGAGGCTGACTGAAATAAGCTAAGGCATCCGGACTCTGGAGAATATCGGTGCCGTATTATTAGAGACTATGGAAGCAAGCAGATGGTGGAGTTATGATTTATTATATATCAAAAGTTATATACAGCTAGTTACTTATGGAGCTGTTTCATTTCATCGTACTCTTCTAATTTTATCACTATCTCGGGAGGCTGTCTGATGGCCGCCTCCCTGGGACAAAGTGAAAAGGCTGTGAGATTGCCAGCGGATGAGGCGGATGACTTGTGACAGTCCTATTTTTTATGAATTGGTAGTAATTGTATGGTTTTGCTTAGGAAACTTTTATATGGGGAGTACTGCTATCCCTGTATCCGAAGGACCACCTCCCCAGAGAAAATAAGTAATGTCCTTAACTTATGGGTTATTCGGATTCAGAGATTACAGTATTCCCGCAGAATGAAAATATGACTTCTGGTACATTTCAGGAGAAATTGACATCATGAAAGACGTGGGATATAATCAAAATAATATAAATACTTTGATACATACCCAGTCCCATTTTCATTGATGAAAGCACAACCTGCAGTCAATAGAATGAACGGAGATTTCCGCGAGGGTAAATTTGGAAGAAGTCGGGAGAGAAATAAATGGTAACGATCAAGGATGTGGCTAAGGAAGCTGGAGTGGCAATCTCAACCGTGTCAAATGTATTAAATAATGTTGATATAGTGAGTGATGAGAAGAAACAGAAGGTGCTCGCTGCGGTGGAGAAGTTGAAATATGTACCGAACATGAACGCAAAGTTTTTAAAATCGAATAAGAAGAATACTATCGGTCTGTTCCTAACCAGCGTCCAAGGTGACTTTTATCGTATGCTTATACAGGCAATTCATATGCAATGTAAGCTGAAGGGTTATCTTCTTAATATCTATATCAGCAATGAGAATACCAGTGATGAGATCTACAGTATGATCATCTCGTCCGGTGTAGAGGGTGCAATCGTATTGAATGAACGGCTGCATGATGAATATGTGAAGCGGATTGCATTAACGAAGATGCCGATTGTATTTATAGACCGCGAGTATGCAGGGGAGCATATGTCCAGTGTTATCATCAATAACCTGGAGGGTGCGACCTTGGCGATGGAATATCTGATTAAGCAGGGCCATCGCAGAATCGGTTATATTCACGGAATCTTTAACTTTGATGATGAAGCCAGATATCAGGCATATCTCAATACGATGAATAAGTACAGCCTTCCAATAGAGGAGAAGCTGATTCTTCGCGGCTACTTTGAAGAAGCCTTAGCCTACAGTGAGATGCGGGTGCTGCTGCTGAAAGGAATCGAGATACCGGATGCCTTTTTCTGCGCGAATGATGAGATGGCATGGGGATGTATCCGGGCACTTATGGAAAGTGGCTACAAGGTTCCGGAGGATGTCTGTGTCATCGGTTTTGATGATATAATGTTATCATCGTACTATAATCCGGCATTGACAACGATCCACAGCCCTGTTACGGAGCTTGGAAATGTCAGTGCTGCAGAACTGTTCCAACTGATGGAGCAGGAAAGCAATAATGCAGGAAGAATCACGAAATTGTCACCCAGCCTGGTGATTAGGGATACATGTAAGGTTAGAATATAAGAAGCAGAGAAGGGTATTACATGTGAGAAGGTGGATAGCTTTGCAAATATATCGCGGAGTATATAGCCGGACCATATGCAACACCCTTACTTAATATTATGCGCTCCGATAGCGTCACTTATGATTCGTGCCGGTGGTCAGTAAAGAATGATCATTGACGTATTGGGATAAAACAATAGAGCGCCAGGGTATCTTGTTCTGGAAAATAAAAACGTTTTCATATTGATAAAGGAAAGAGAAAGAAGGGAGTAAGTCAATGAAATTAATCACGACCTGCTATGGGGATTACCAAAAAGAGGTATTTGAAAAGGAATACGAAGCTAAAAAGGAAGTGAACGGGGTGGAGAATAATGTAGTTAATCTCTATCCTGAAGTTACCTATCAGACGCTGCTTGGTTTCGGTGGAGCCATAACGGAGGCTGCCGGATATGCATTCTCAAAGCTTACCAAGGAAAATCAAGAGAAAGCCCTGGAACTGTATTTTGGCCCGTCCGGAATTCATTATCATGTTATGAGAAGTCATATCGACAGCTGTGATTTCTCTCTTGGCGTTTATACAGCTATGGATGATCCGGAGGATAAAGAAATGAAATCCTTTTCTCTTATTCGGGATGAACAATATATATTGCCTTTGCTCAGAGCAGCATCCGAGAAGGCAGACGGAGCCTTTGATCTTATGCTTAGTCCCTGGTCACCACCGGCTTTTATGAAAACCAACGGTGAGCGTACCCATGGCGGTAAGCTTAAGGAGGAATACCGAAAGGACTGGGCGAACTATATCTGCCGATATATCAAGGAATATGAGAAGAAGGGCTTTATCGTAAACCGCTTAACGATCCAGAACGAACCGGCGGCAACTCAGACTTGGGATTCCTGCCTTTATTCGGCAGAAGAGGAGAAGGTATTCCTTAGGGATTATCTATATCCGTCTTTACAGGAGCAGGGACTTACCCATGTGAAATTAAATATTTGGGATCATAATAAGGAGCGTATGTACGAACGTGCCAGAGTAATTATCGATGAGCAAACCGATTCAATGGTGGATGGCGTTGCCTTCCATTGGTACTCGGGAGACCATTTTGAAGCAGTTGCTTTGACTCATGAAGTATATCCGAAAAAGGAGCTGATTTTCTCCGAAGGCTGTGTAGAATACAGCAGATTTGGAACGGATCAACTGAAGAATGCTCAGATGTATGCCCATGACATAATCGGTAATCTGAATGGGGGGATGACCGGATTCATTGATTGGAATATTTTCCTGGATGAGAAGGGTGGACCGAACCATGTCGGCAATTTCTGTGATGCACCGATTATGGTAGATACCCGAACCGGAGAGATGGAGGTTAAGCTATCCTTCGATTATATCGGTCACTTTAGCAAGTACATAAAACCGGGTGCTAAGCGTATCGGAATATCCAAGTATACCTCAGAACTGGAGGTAACCGCATTTCAGAATCCGGAGGGGACAATTGTACTCGTTGCATTGAACAGATCGGAGAAGAAGCTGCCGGTTGTCGTCAGACTTCAGGGTGAGCTTCTGGAATTTGATGTACCGGCAAACGCGATTGCAACCGCATTGATCTAAGAATACGGTATTCTTGCGAGGATATCCGGAATAGTATATAATTGGTAATATAATATTGCGGGGGTGCTTTGATGAACTTAAAGGATGCAGTGAGAACATTATTTTTTAAGGAAGAACAACAGTTAAGCAAACATCAATTATATACTGTATGGGGTGAAAATCTTGATGTAGATCGGGTTCTCACTGAATATCCAAGACCTCAGTTAAGAAGAGATAATTATACTATACTAAATGGTTATTGGGACTATGGTATTACAAAATCACCGGAACGGCCGGTGAACTTTGAAGGCAAGATTCTGGTCCCCTTTTCGCCGGAGAGCGTACTGTCCGGAGTGAAACGACAGCTTTTACCTGAAGAATTTCTATGGTATCAAAGAAATATTTGGATTGAAAAAATATTAACCGGGAAAAGACTCCTTCTACATTTTGGTGCGGTTGATCAAAGCTGTGAGGTATTTCTCAATGATCGTAAGGTCGCCGAGCATGTCGGAGGGTATCTTCCGTTTTCGGTTGATATTACTGCGGATATCCGGGAAGGTGAGAACCTTTTAACGGTAAAGGTAATTGATCTATCGGACACCTCCTATCATAGCCGAGGAAAGCAGAAGCTGAAGAGTGGCGGAATGTTTTATACAGCACAAAGCGGCATCTGGCAGACCGTGTGGTATGAATGGGTGTCTGATTGCTACATAACCTCGATCCGGCTTACACCGAATGTGGAACGGAGCGAGATAAGGATTCATGTTCAGCTTAATAAAAGGACTACGGATCAGAATAAAGAAGTAGCAATTCAAGCTGAGGTTTGGGAGCAGGGATGGTTCCTTCAATCAGCGACCACGAATGGCAGCGATCTGGTGATCCGATTGAATGAGGGAATCTGCTGGAGTCCCGAGAATCCGTTCTTATATGATCTGGTGATTTATGCCGGTGAGGATAAAGTTGAGAGCTATTTCGCCTTACGAAGCATTGAGCTTAAGAAGGACGACACAGGAATAGCAAGAATCTATCTGAATGGTAAGCCATACTTCCAAAACGGATTATTAGACCAGGGGTATTGGCCGGATGGCTTATATACAGCGCCAAGTGATGAAGCGATGATCTATGATATAGTACATGCGAAAGAGCTGGGCTTTAACATGCTTCGCAAGCATATTAAGATTGAACCGCTACGATGGTATTATCACTGTGACCGTATCGGGATGCTGGTATGGCAGGATATGGTGAATGGAGGAGAAGAATATAATCAGCTTCTGGTAGGCTATCTGCCGACGATCGCGCCTGGACTTGCCGCGCGCATCCGGGATAAGCACTATAAGTTGTTCGGAAGAAAAGACGCCGAGGGAAGGCGGGAATGGAGTATGGAATGCCGCCGTACCGTCGAGCTTCTATATAATTATCCCTCCATCGTAGTATGGGTTCCTTTTAATGAGGGGTGGGGACAATTTGATGCGAAAGAAGCGTATTCTTTGATTAAGGAACTGGATTCCACAAGATTGATTGATCATGCCAGTGGTTGGTTTGATCAGGGAATCGGGGACTTTGAAAGTGTCCATAACTATTTCCATCCTCTTAGGGTCAAGGTAAAAAACAGAGCAGTGATATTCTCAGAGATCGGAGGCTATGCCTGCTATGTGATGGATCATTCCTATTCCTATAAGATATATGGTTATAAGATATTCCTGACGAAGGAGGATCTAAATCAGGCCTATCAGAAGCTATACCGAGAAGAATTGAAGATACTAAAGCAGCAGGGGTTATCTGCCGTGGTATATACTCAGCTTAGCGATGTAGAGGACGAGGTGAATGGTCTGTTCACCTATGACAGAAAGATATGTAAGGTACAACCGCTGACCGATTGGCGGACGGAATAAGGAAAACGGAAGGAGAAGGATATGAAAGGTTATCAATATTTAAATGAAAAGGGAGTATTTCAATTAGAGAATCCGGAGTTAACCAGCTATCTCTATTTTCCCATTGCCAACGAAGCAGGCGTAATGAGTAGCATTACGCCAACTCTGGGCGGTGACAGCAAGATGGGGCAGAACACCTTCCTGCTTGCTCCGGTAAGCAGTGAGGATTTACATAATAATAAGTCCTCAAGAAATATCTGGTGCAGGATCGATGGCGATAAGGTATGGTCAGCAACCGGAAGATCTGCGATGCAGGAATCGAAACTTTTCAGTACGGATAAGGACGAAACTCTTCTGGAAGCTGGTGTAATGTGGCATAAGGTAACCAGGACATCGAAGGATGATCGGATCAAATCGGAGATTACCTCTTATGTACCCTATACGAATGATTGTGTGGAGCTGATGTTGGTTACGCTGACGAACTGCGACAGCGAAGCTCATAAAGTAGAAGTAACTACGGCAATACCGCTCTACGGAAGATCAGCAGATAATGTAAGGGATCACCGCAATGTTACTTCCATGCTGCACCGTATTGAGACAACCCCTTATGGTGTGGTACTTAATCCGACCTTGACCTTTGATGAGCGCGGGCATCGTAAGAATACCGTAGTTTATGGCGTATTTGCAAGTGATGAGCAAGGGGAAACTCCAGTGGGCTTTTATCCGGTAGTAGAGGATTTTATTGGGGAGGGTGGATCCTTCGAATGTCCAAGAGCGATTTACTCGAAGCTAAACCCGGTGAAAGCAGGAGCAACCAGAAATGGTTACGAAGCACTGGGAGGAATCTGCTTCCCTGAGATTACTCTGGCACCCGGTGGGACGAAGAGCTATATCATTGTGATGGGTTATGGATCCTCGAAGGAAGAGCTTATGACCTGTGCAGAGAAATTCAGAACTTACCCGGCATGCTGTGAAAGCCTCGAAGCGACAAAAAACTATTGGGAGGAGAAGATTAATGTTTCGTACCATACAGGATCAAAGGACTTTGATGCCTGGATGCACTGGGTAAACTTCCAGCCCATGTTGCGTAGAATCTATGGCTGCTCCTTCCTGCCGCATCATGATTACGGAAGAGGCGGACGCGGCTGGCGTGATCTTTGGCAGGATTGCCTTGCACTGCTCATTATGAATCCTTCGGGCGTGAAGGATATGTTGATCAGTAATTTCGGTGGTGTTCGTGCGGACGGTACCAATGCTACGATAATAGGATCGAATCAGGGAGAATTTATTGCAGACCGGAATAATATAACCAGAGTCTGGATGGATCACGGGGTATGGCCGTTCCTGACCACCAGACTTTATATTATGCAGAGCGGTGATCTTAATATCCTGCTCAAGGAGAATTACTATTTTAAAGATCCTCAGGCAGTACGTGGCGAAGAGAAGGACCTGAAATGGAAGCCGGAGGAAGGCAATCATGTAAGACTGGAAAACGGTAAGGAATATCAGGGAAGTATTCTGGAGCATATGCTGGTAGAGCATCTTGCAGCATTCTATGACGTAGGTGAGCATAATCATATCCGCCTGCGGGGGGCCGATTGGAACGATGCTTTGGATATGGCGAAGGACCGGGGCGAGAGCGTTGCCTTCACGAATGTATTTGGAAGCAATCTGGAGCAGATGTCAGATTTAGTACTGGCACTGAAAGCAAAGGGTATAGAGGAGTTGTCCTTCTTTAAGGAATTAGAGCTTTTATTGACCGATCATAATGCCCTCTATGATAATATAGGTGAGAAGCAGACACTGCTTCATAAGTATTGTGACAGCTGTAGAAATACTTTATCCGGTGAGTTGTTTATGATCTCCTGTGATGAGCTAGCCGAGAATCTGAAGAATAAGGCAGCCTGGATCCGTAATCACATCAGAGAAACGGAGTTGATCACGAATCAGGACGGCAATTCCTGGTATAACGGATATTATGATAATCATGGCAGACGGGTGGAAGGTGATTTCGAGGAAGGCGTAAGAATAATGCTGACCGGACAGGTATTTGCGATTATGTCAGGCACTGCCTCGAAGGAACAGGTAGATGCGATTGTGAAAGCTGCTGATGCCTATCTTTATGACGAGAAAATCGGTGGTTATAAGCTGAATACTAATTTTCATGAAATAAAAGATGATCTGGGAAGAATGTTTGGTTTTGCCTATGGTCATAAGGAAAATGGTGCAGTCTTCTCCCATATGGTAGTGATGTATGCGAATGCCCTATATCAGAGAGGTTTTATAAGGGAAGGTTATAAAGCGATTCATACCTTATATAATTATTGCAGTGATTTTGCTAAGAGCAGAATCTATCCCGGTATCCCGGAATATATCGGTAATAACGGAAGAGGACTGTATCACTATCTGACCGGCTCTGCCAGCTGGCTGCTTTTAACCGTATTAACAGAAATGTTCGGAATCAAGGGTGATCTGGGAGATTTATTGCTGGAGCCTAAGCTTGTGAAGGAGCAGTTTGATCAAAATCATCGAGCTGAAGTTTCATTCCTATTTGCAGAGAGAAAGCTTGTCATCTGTTTTGCTAATACCTCTGATAAAGATTATGGTGAATACAAGATTGGTAAGATTACAATCGATGGCACAGAGTATCAGACAACAGAGCAAAAGGGCTTGATTATCAGGAAAGATCTCGAAGCTTTGTCACCGGAGCAGGAGCACAAGATTCTGGTTGAATTGATTTAACTATAGGAGTGAGAAACGGAAGGAGTAAGGGACGAATATGAAGAAGGAATATATCGATGTAACCTCCTATCAGGGAGAAGGCTATCTGCCGATGGTTGACTTTGAAACCTGGAGAGTAGCTATATTAAGATATTGTGAGGAATTGGAGATACAGAACCTTGCCACGATGCAAAAGCATAATGAGACGGATGAAATTTTTATCCTTCTTGAGGGGAATTGTACTTTGTTTACGGGAGGTAAGGGAGATGCAATTAATGATGTGGATGCCATTGCGATGATGCCCTTACAGCTCTATAACGTGAAGCAGGGCACCTGGCATACCCATACACTGGATCATGCGGCTACGGTATTGATCGTGGAGAATCGGGATACCTGTGATTTGAATTCACCGACCTTACCCCTGAGCGAAGAGCAAATGATTCAAATCCGCAGTCTTTATAAGGAGCGGACATAAGTTTAGGCAAGCATTGCTGTATTTGATGATTTAGAAGAAAGGATCGCTAGTCTTTCATAACCAGACATACCAGGTTAGGCTGTCATTGGTTAAGGGGGATATGCAATCCTTTTTCTGTTATTTCTGCAATACACAACCCCCAATATAGAGCTGTCCCCGTTACCTTTCCTTTGTACACAATACACGTTCAGCAATTAGTATGAAATGAATCTATCTATAAGCGAATATATTATAGTAAGGTACACAAGGAGTGAAATTATGTTTTGTAATGATAGGGGACAAATTAGAATTAGTACAAATAATCCGGTTCCGGAAGCTTCGACCAGATACCTAAATCCTAGTGATATCGTCTTGCCTGCCGGATATCGGATTGAAGTGTATATGAGCGGTTTGAATGAGCCTAGTTGTATGACTTTTACACAGGAAGGGGATTTATATATTGCCGAATCCGGTATAATCTCGGATAATAACAGGGTGTTTCGTGTCAGAAGCGGAAGAGTGGAATACATTGTTTCAGGATTCGATTCTCCAATCACAGGAATAAACAGCTTTGACGGAGATATCTATGTCTCACATAAATGCCATATCTCTGTGATCAAACCGGATCGATCCGTAAAGGTATTAATTGGCGGCTTACCTTGTAACGGTGATTATGGAATCAGCAATGTAGCTTTTGGTAATGACGGGAAGCTGTATTGGGGACAGGGAACCGCTACGAACTCAGGCGTGGTAGGAACAGATAACCACTGGCTGTCCAATTGCCCACTCCTTTGCGATATACCAGGTAATTATATTATTTTGAATGGACAGAATTTTGCTTCACCCAATATCCTGGCAAACTCTAATGAAGTAGTTTACACAGGAGCCTTTTCACCTTTTGGAATATCGAATCGTGAGTATGAAATGAGGAAAGGTGTTATTAAGGCTTCCGGGAGCATCCTGCGATCCAACCTGGATGGTTCCGAGATGGAATTGGTAGCCTGGGGGTTCCGTCACCCAAGCCACATCGCATTTGATAGCAGTTTCCATCTGTTTGTAGCCAATCAGGGCTTTGATAAGCGTGGAAGCAGACCCATCGTCAATGCTCCCGATGAATTTGATTTGGTAGAGAAGGATGTATGGTATGGATGGCCGGATTATGCCGGAGGTGAACCTGTGACTTATGCAAGGTTTCGACCGGAGGGAGGCATTCAGCCGGATTTTCTCTTAACGAATCATCCGAATGTTCCGCCCAAACCTTATGCTATCTTTCCTTCTTATTCCGGGTTAATGGGCTTCGACTTTAATTATAACCGGAATTTTGGTCCATATGGGGATGTTTATATATCGGAATATGGTACTGATCATTTTTTTATCAATGATGATACTACTCCATATGCCGGTTTTGGTCATCGTGTCTCTAGAATTGATATGGCAACGAGAGGTATTACCACCTTTGCGATTAATAAATCAGGTTTTCCGGCGATCGTTACAGGAGGCGGCGGCTTCGAACGACCCTGTGATGTTCGCTTTGGCCCGGATGGGAATCTTTACGTTTTGGATTTTGGTACGATTATGACGAGATATCCGAATCAATATGTACCCAATACAGGAGTAATATGGAGAATAATCAGAGAAGTGTAAACATAAATGGTTGCATTTATCGGGTTGACATTCAAGCTCGTCTTCTATATATTTGAATTTATGTGGTGGGAGACCTTGATGATTTATCTGGATGAGAAAGGTACATAAGGAATATGATGAAGAAACAATCTATTATTATATTTAATTGGAAAAATAAAAAGAATATATGGGCTTTATTATTGAGTATATACTTTATCTATATGATGATCAACTATACGATACATAGTGAACAGGGAGGCACACTTCCCTGCGTAATCGGTCTTGGCGTTGCGTGGTTTTTATTATCCATGATCTATATGATGGAGGTAGCAAAGCTGCGGGATTTGATGGACAGATATGGAGGGTGGTTCCGCGGAACATTTCTGTTCCTTCAGCCGATTCTATCCTTTGTGATGATAGAGGTCATGGTAAGCAATTACAATCAAGAGATGTTCCAAAAATACAGTCTGTATAATCTGGTCTGGTATTACATAATTATTTTCTTGTTATATGTACTTCTTCGCAATACAAAACTTACGATACTGGTTGCGAATGCTCTGATTTATCTGGCCGGAACAGTGAATTATCTGGTGTATCTGTTTCGAGGGAATCCGATCATACCAAGTGATTTACTAGCCTGGCAGACGGGAATGAGTGTAGCTTCTAATTATCAGGTAAGCTTCTCCTTTGGCTTCCTCATCGCAACGCTTATGATGTATGCGATATTTGTTATAGGCTCGAAGCTTAGTTCGGGACATACGAGATATTCTGTGCTAAACCGATTCCTTGGAATTGTCGCTTATTCTGTTGTGTTTACTATGGTTTTTCTGATTTTTTTTCATACCGATCTGATTGATAGCAAGATCCGCGTGATCGATTTCTTTGCTCCAAAATATACTTACTGTGCTTACGGAACGGCATTCGGCTTTGTCGCAAATATGGAAGCGATGGAAACGGAACCTCCGGAGGGATACTCAGCCTCTTCCGTAGACGAAACTTTGGCCGGAGTAAAGTCTTATAGGGAAGTAAACGAAGCAGCAAATCAGAAACCTAATATTATTGTCATTATGAATGAGGCGTTTTCAGATCTTAGTATGATTGGTGATTATCATACCAGTCGCAGTTATTTTCCCTTTATCAGTACTCTTGATGAAAATACGACCAAGGGAACGATGTTCTCCTCTGTATTTGGAGGTGCTACCAGTGATACGGAATACGAATTCCTGACAGGTAACAGCATGGCGGTAATGCCGCAAAACAGCGTACCCTATCAGCAATTTATTACCGAAACAACCGATTCTCTTGCGACTACACTGAAAGCTCAGGGATATTATAATATTGCAATACATCCCTACGAGCCCAGTGGATATAAGCGTGATCTGGTCTATCCGCTTCTGGGTTTTGATGAATTCTTGTCAAAGAAGGATTTTGAGAATCCGGAGCTGGTGAGATCCTTCATCAGTGATCGCGAGAGCTATCGAAAGATTATCGAACAGTATGAGAATAAGGGAGACAAGCCTTTGTTTATCTTCAATGTTACGATGCAGAATCACGGTGGTTACTCGGGAGAACAGATTTTTAGCGAGGATGAGACGGTACGGTTGACCGAGAATCCCGGATATCCCAAGGTGGAACAGTATTTAAGCCTGCTGCGAGAGTCGGATCATGCTTACGAACAGCTGGTTGATTACTTCGTGGAGCAAGAGGAGCCAACGATAATTCTGATGTTTGGCGATCATCAGCCGATTGTATATGCCGACTTTCATAATCAAATCGAGAGTCTGGCTCAGAATGATGTTACGAAAATTAATCAACAAAGGTATATGGTTCCGTTTATATTGTGGGCAAACTATGATATTTCAGAAGATGATGTGGATAAGATCAGTGCCAATTATTTGTCCTCCTATCTTCTTAAGACAGCCGGGCTGTCAGGAACGGTATATAACGATTATTTATTACAGCTTTATCAGGAGATACCGGTCATCAATGCACATTTTTACATCACAAAGGATAACAAGTGCTATCCGTTTTCAGAAGTTACACCCTATACAGAATTAATTCAGCAATATAAATCGATCGGTTACAATGATGCGTTGGATAAGAAGAATAAATTAAGGAAGTACTATTGGCTGGGAGAATAAGAACTGCAGGAAAGGATAAGAAAAGGCTGGACAGTAAGGAATTGGATAGGGAAAAGGCTTTGAATTATAGAATATGAAGATGTAGACTGGAAAAGGCTGCCGTATGAATTGATTTTTGTACGGCAGCCTTTGTTAATCTAGTGATATTTTAGAAAAATAGTTTGGTATAAGGTTATACTACGAGGGTTAGATAGACCAAGGCTAAGCGCAGATACGATTGATATCCTCTTGACTTATGGATTCCTTTCTAAGGAGCTCTGCGGTAAGTTCCTCTAACCTTGAACGATTATTCTCAAGCAGGACTCTTGTTTCGTCATATAATAGCTTCATATACTCTCTGCACTTTGCGACAATCTGAGAATCGTGACTGTCTTCGAAGATATCCATACTGAATAATCCCATTTCTTCATCCATACCGAATTTGTTGATATAATCTAAGATCAGCCGGGAGGCCTTCTGGATATCATTACTGGCTCCTGTCGTAATCTCCTCCGTTCCAAAAATAATCTCCTCCGCGATACGTCCTGCGAGAAGAACCTGAATGTTCGCCTTTAATTTACGCTTGCTCTGAAACATCGTATCTTTCGGGATACTGAGATTGAAGCCCCCGGCCCCGCGAACACTTGGAATGATGGTTACCTTAGATATAAAATGCTCCGGTAGCAGGAGAGTGGTTGCCAGGGCATGACCAGCCTCGTGGTACGCTGTGATGCTACGATCCAGATCCGTGATATAACTCCTATCCTGTTTGGGGGCCCCGGCGATTACGGTATAGAAGGCTTGGTCGATATGTGACTTTCGAATTACACTATCCTTATCGTTGGCTGCATTGATGGCAGCTTCATTCAGTAGATTCTCAAGCATGGCACCACTGAAGCCTACGGTGGAGGTCGCAAGACTTTCCAGGTCTACATCATCGGCGAGAGGCTTTTTCTTTGCATGTAAGGATAGAATATGTTGTCTTGCGTTGACATCGGGAAGACCGATCTCGATATGACGGTCAAACCGGCCCGGGCGGAGCAGAGCTTCATCCAGGGTATCCAGACGGTTGGTGGCACCAATTACAATGATACCCTGATTATCATGAAAACCTGACATCTCTGTCAGAAGGGCATTTAGGGTCTGGTCACGTTCATCATTACTAGCGGATGCATTTCTGGCACGTTTCTTGCCGATTGCGTCAATCTCATCGATGAAGATTACGGCACGTTCGCTTTTCTTGGCTTTGTTAAACAGGTTACGGATACGGCTTGCACCGACTCCGACATACATCTGAACAAAATCAGAACCGCTCATGGCATAGAAGGGAACATTTGCTTCCCCCGCAATTGCTTTTGCCATCAGTGTTTTACCCGTCCCGGGAGGACCATACAGCAGAAGCCCCTTCGGCATACGTGCTCCGACAGCAGAATATTTTTCGGGATCCTTAATGAACTCGATAATATCTAATACCATGGACTTTGCTTCGGTATTACCTGCCACCGAGGTTAAGGTAATCGGTGAGGTGGGTGATTTTTTCTGTATGTGCTTTTGGTTGGCATCCTTGATCAGATTCGTACTGTTTCCGCCATTTCTAAGAAACCAGATAACTCCACCGATCACCAAACCGACTAGGAGTACTTTTAGTAAGGTAACCGGTATGCTTTCCTTACCATAGCTTACCTTAACCTTATGAAGCAGAAGCTGTTCAGTGAAATTCTCCGTCTTCGGATTTGGTACCAGATAGATGGTATCCGGTTTATCGATCAGTACAGCTTCAAAGCTATTTCCGTCCTGCTGGTAGGTTACCTCCTTCACCTGCTGCTCCTTCAGAAGACTCAGGAAGTAGGGATAATCCATTGGTTCTTTGGCAGGGCGATCATTAAGCGTGATTAAGAAGATGGAGCTGACCAATAGAAGCACGGCGAGTAGTATCAGATATATTTTTTTCATGAGAACATCCTCCGAGAGTAAAAAGTTTACAAATATATTATTTATTCTAGCAGATTTAATTAAAATTTCTATAATGAAATAATGGTAAGTCTTCCTATCAATGCCTTGGTGGGAGCCCCTACTGTATGTATAAAAAGTGTCAAAAGGTGCTACGCACTCTTTCTAATACAATAAATTGATTTGCAAGCAAGCTTGCAATAGCAATTTATTGTATCAGGAAAACACCAAAGAGCTTTTGACACACTAATCATACTAATTTTATAATTTTTTAATAAATACTTGAAAAAGCGACAAAACAGGCATATTATTGTCTAGGGTAATGACCGAGTGTTCTTGTAAACAAATATTACAACACGGTCACCTGCAGGAAAAGCCTGTCTGGGCAAATATTGGAGGCACGAATGAATGGATAAGTTAAAACCAAAGTTGTTTTCAGTAATGAAAACATATACGAAAGAACAATTTATTAAGGACGTAATTGCCGGAATTATTGTAGCTATTATTGCATTACCCCTATCAATTGCACTGGCACTTGCATCCGGTGTAACACCTGAGAAGGGTCTGTATACCGCAATTGTAGCCGGCTTTATCATCTCCTTCTTGGGAGGAAGCCGTGTACAGATCTCCGGTCCGACCGCAGCCTTTGCAACAATTGTAGCAGGAATCGTCGCTAAGAATGGAATGGAAGGCTTGGCGGTAGCCACAATTATGGCAGGAATTCTACTGATTATCATGGGACTTCTTAAGTTCGGAAGATTACTCAAATTTATCCCCTACACGATTACAACCGGCTTTACTCTAGGTATCGCTGTAACTATTTTTATCGGACAAATCAAAGACTTTCTGGGATTAACCCTACATACAAAGCCCGTAGAAACAGTAGAAAAGCTGATTGCATGTGTTGAAAGTATTACAACAATTAATGTACAGGCACTGCTCATCGGAGCGCTATCTCTTGCAATTCTGATTATCTGGCCTAAGATTAACAATAAAATCCCAGCTTCTTTAATTGCAGTTATCGTGGCAGCTGCAATTGTTAAGATCTTTGGGGTGGAAGTGAACACCATCGGAAGTCTCTATGAGATATCTGCAAAACCACCTACCTTCCATCTACCCAATATGAATATTTCTTTGATTAAAACTACATTTCCTGATGCAATCACAATTGCTGTATTAGCAGGTGTCGAATCACTTCTCTCCTGTGTCGTTGCTGATGGTATGATCGGAAGTAAGCATCGCTCCAATATGGAATTGGTAGCGCAGGGTGCAGGTAATATCTTTTCCAGCTTGTTTGGCGGTATTCCTGCTACAGGTGCCATTGCAAGAACTGCAGCAAATGTAAAGAATGGTGGTAGAACACCAATCGCCGGCATGGTTCACTCAGTTACACTTTTCCTAATCCTTGTAGTATTAATGCCGTACGCAGCACTGATTCCGATGCCCACCATCGCGGCGATTCTTTTTATGGTGGCATATAACATGAGCGAATGGAGAGAATTCGTCAATCTGCTTAAGAAATCTCCTAAAAGTGATATTTTGGTCCTCGTGGCAACCTTTTCCCTTACCGTTATCTTTGATCTCGTCGTAGCAATTGAAGCAGGTATCCTAATGGCAGCCATCTTGTTTGTGAAGAGAATGGCAGACGTTGCTGATGTCCAGAAATGGTCGGACTATGACGAAGATCTAAATGATGATGATCTGAATGACCCCGATAACATCCGTAAGAAGAAGGTTCCGAAGAATACCTTAGTCTACGAGATCAATGGTCCTATGTTCTTCGGTGCAGCAGATAAATTCATGGATATCTCATTAGATTCCCACATTAAGGTGGTTATTCTTCGAATGAGAAGTGTTCCTGCGATGGATGTCAATGCATTGCATGCCTTGAATAATGTGATGAAGTCCTGTAAGAAGAAGCATATTACTCTGATC
>JAEZLZ010000099.1 GCA_023415055.1 Bacillota bacterium
GCTCACCGAATACCTGGCGTACCAGCCGCCGCTCTCTTCCGTGATGTAGTAGGTGCCGGGATCGTGGGCGGCCATCAGCGCTACAAAGTACTGACCGCGGAAGGCGCCACCGAGATCGATTGCGTGGTCGTGCACATCGAGAACTCAGCGGATGAAAAGGCGCTCAATATCGCGCTCAACAAGGCCGTGGGCGAATGGGAGCCGGTAGCGCTGGCTGATCTGCTCTCTGATCTACAGCAGAATGGCTATGACCTCGGCGCAACGGGATTTGACGCCGCCGAGATCGACGACCTGTTCTCCAAGGTCCATGACAAGGACGTCAAGGACGACGAGTGCGATATTGACCCGGATGCAATAAAGCCCTTTGTCCAGCCGGGCGACGTCTGGATGCTGGGTAGACATCGGATGGTCTGCGGCGACGCCACGAACGCGGATCATGTCGCGCTGCTCATGGACGGCGTCAAGGCGAATCTCGTCGTGACAGATCCCCCGTACAATGTTGCATACCAAAGCGCGGATGGCAAGTCAATTTTGAACGACAGCATGGCGGATGGCGCGTTTTTTGAGTTTCTGTTAGCCGCGTTCCGCAACATGGCGGCGCACATGGCAGAAGGTGCCTCGGCCTACATCTTCCACGCGGATACGGAAGGGCTCAACTTTCGGCGCGCGTTCAAGGAAGCGGGCTTTCACATCAGCGGCGTGTGTATCTGGGTGAAGCAGTCGCTGGTGCTGGGCCGGAGCCCCTACCAGTGGCAGCACGAGCCGGTTCTGTTCGGGTGGCTCCCCAACGGCAAGCACAAGTGGTTCGCCGATCGCAAGCAGACCACCATCTGGAACTTTGAAAAACCCAAGCGCAGTGCAGACCATCCGACCATGAAACCGATACCGCTGCTGGCCTATCCGATCAAGAACAGTTCGGCCCCCAACGGCGTGGTGCTTGACCTCTTTGGCGGCTCTGGCTCCACGCTCATCGCCTGTGAGCAGACCGACCGGATCTGCCGGATGATGGAGATCGATCCGAAGTATGCGTCCGTCATTGTCCGGCGATATGCCGATGCCTTAGAAAGCAAGGCGAGCATCCGCGTGCTGCGTGACGGTGTGGAACTGTCATTCGAGGAAGCGACGGCACAGGAGTGATCATCGGCCCGATAACCAGGAAGGGAGGTGCGCCAGATGGCGACCCGGGGCAGAAAGCCCAAACCCACCGCGATCAAGTTGCTCGAAGGCAATCCGGGCAAGCGTCCGCTCAACGTGCATGAACCGGTTATGCCCAAGGGGAACATCAAATGCCCGGCATGGATTCTGCCGGAAGCGAAGAAAGAGTGGAAGCGTCTGGCCCCTGCCCTTGAAGTAATGGGCGTACTGACCATGGCCGACCTGACGGCTTTTGAGGGCTACTGTCAGGCGTATGCGCGATGGAAGGAGGCCGAAGCGTTCATCACGCAGCACGGCTCCATCTTCAAGACGCCTTCCGGGTATGTCCAGCAGGTCCCGCAGGTGTCCATCGCCCAGCAGAACCTGAAGATCATGCAGTCGTTCTGCTCGGAGTTCGGCCTGACGCCCGCAACCCGCGCCCGCATCATCGCGGCGGGCGGTGGTTCAGATGATACGTTCTCCTCTGACCCCATGGAGACGCTGCTAAAGGGCGGGTGGACTGATGGCGTTTGATGAGAACAAGGCCAGGCGAGCCACCGCCTTCATCAAGTGCCTGAAGCACACCAAGGGCGAGTTCCATGGAAAACCGTTCAAGCTGCTGCCGTGGCAGGACAAGATCATCCGCGAGGTGTTCGGCACCGTCCGTGATGATGATCTGACCATGCGGCAGTACACCACGGCCTATATCGAGATCCCGAAGAAGCAAGGTAAGTCGGAGCTTGGCGCGGCCATTGCCCTCAACATGCTGGTCAATGACGATGAATGGAAGGCGGAAGTGTACAGCTGCGCGTCCGACCGACAGCAGGCGGGCATCGTGTTTGATGTGGCGGTGGATATGGTCAAGCAGTCCCCAGCGCTCCTGAAGCGCATCAAGATCATCCCCTCCGTAAAGCGCATGGTGTACCAGCCCACCGGTAGCATCTATCAGGTGCTGTCTTCGGAAGTCGCCACCAAACACGGTCTGAACGTTTCGGCTTGCATCTTTGATGAGCTGCACACCCAGCCCACCCGCGCGTTGTACGACGTGATGACCCAGGGCTCCGGCGACGCCCGGAAACAGCCGCTGTGGTTTTTCCTCACAACCGCCGGAACGGATCGCAACAGCATCTGCTGGGAGGTGCACCAAAAGGCGCTCGACCTGTTGGAGGGACGCAAAGCCGACCCACGCTTCTATCCGGTCATCTTCGGACTGCCGGATGATGCCGACTGGCAGAATGAGCAGAACTGGTATAAAGCCAATCCGTCTCTGGACCACACGATCACCATCGATAAGGTGCGCGACGCCTACCGAAAAGCGCTGGAAACGCCCGCTGATGAGAACATGTTCCGGCAGCTGCGCCTGAACCAATGGGTGAAGCAATCCATCCGCTGGATGCCCATGGACCGGTGGGATGAATGCGGCGGTGTGGTGAATGCTGCGGCACTGGAAGGCCGCGCCTGTTATGCGGGGCTGGACCTTGCGTCCACGAGCGACTTGACGACGCTAGTACTGGTGTTCCCGCCGGAGGATGAGGAGGAGCCGTACACCGTACTCCCGTTCTTCTGGCTGCCGGAGGAGACGCTCTCCCTGCGCGTCCGGCGCGATCATGTGATGTACGACGTCTGGAAGGCGCAACAGCATCTCATGACCACGGAAGGCAACGTTGTCCACTACGGGTTCATCGAGCAGTTTATCATTGAGCTTGGCGAGCGCTACAACATCCGCGAGATTGCCTATGACCGCTGGAACGCCACCATGATGGTACAGGCACTGGAGAACGACGGGTTCACTATGGTCCCCTTCGGCCAGGGGTTCAAGGACATGAGCCCGCCGACGAAGGAACTGATGCGCATCGTACTGGAACGGAAGCTCAATCACGGCGGGCATCCGGTTCTTCGCTGGAACATGGACAATGCATTCGTCCGGACAGATCCCGCCGGGAACCTGAAAATCGACAAGGAAAAGTCCACGGAAAAGGTGGACGGCGCGGTGGCGCTGGTGATGGCGCTGGATCGGGCGATGAAGAACCAGAACGGCGGCTCCGTTTATGACGAACGTGGGCTGCTTTTTATTTGATGGAGGGACAAGTGCCAAGAAAACCGAAGCGTCCTTGCCGCCATCCCGGCTGCCCCAACCTCAGCGACGCGCCCTATTGCGAGCAGCACCGAAAACAGTACGCACGCGAAACGGCGACGCAGCGTGGCTATGACGGGCGCTGGCGGAAGGCGCGAACGCTCTTTCTGAAGAAGCACCCGCTCTGTACCGAGTGCCTGCGGGCGGATCGGCTGACGCCCGCCACCGTAATCGACCACATCGTCCCTCACCGCGGTAACGAGCAGCTGTTCTGGGATCAGGCCAACTGGTGTCCGCTTTGTAAGCCTTGCCATGACCGGAAGACCGGCGAGGGCCTGTAGCCAGTCGGCGCACGCCCAAATATTGGGACGATCTATCTTTACCTTTCAAGATAGGTCTGATACAATATCAACAGTACCAATAGAACGGGGGTGATGTCTGATGAGCCTGATAGCTGAGTTTGATGAAATAGTCCTCAACACTTTTAAGCTGTTGGGTAAGCCCATCGATACAAGGAAGTACATAATTGTCGATAGGCCTACACCTCACAATCCGGAGGAACTTCCGCCTGGTATGATGGGCATTTGTAC
>JAEZLZ010000134.1 GCA_023415055.1 Bacillota bacterium
ACCTCCCGAGTATTAACCAGCGTGGCTTCGGTGTAGGGGGCCGGGGGCGGGGTAAAATGCTGGTTCTTATTCAGCTCCAGTAAGTTAAGCTTATCTCCTTCCTTTACATTCTCAAAGGAGGTTCCAGCCTCTTCTTCTTCCTCTTCCGGAGTGTACACACTCATGAAGCCGTCAAATACCAGCTTTGAGGTCGATGCGCTAAATTTCAGATCATTGGCATCAATCTTCATAGTCGTAGTTTCATATTTTGCCGCCTGCATTCTGCTGGCTACAAAACGCTTCCAAATTAATTGATACAGGCGGTATTGATCTCGGTTTAAGTTTTGCTTGATCTCTTCCGGCGTAAATTCCACATAAGTGGGACGAATCGCTTCATGTGCATCCTGGATCTTCTTACCGGTTCGGCCTTGGTTCTCTTCCAAAGCTACAAATACTTCTCCATACTTTTCACGGATATACTGCTTAACCGATTGATCTGCTTCATCGCTGATACGGACGGAGTCGGTTCGTAGGTAAGTAATCAAGCCGACAGTACCATGTCCTTTGATATCCACACCTTCATATAACTGCTGCGCCAGCTGCATCGTCTTCTGAGTGGAATAATTCAGTGCTTTAGCAGCCTCCTGCTGTAGTGTACTTGTAGTAAAAGGCAATGGAGCCTTTCGGATGCGTTCTGTTTTCTTTATTTCATTGACTACAAACTGAGCATTCTCAAGCTGAGTCAAAATTTCATTCATCTCAGCTTCATTGCGTATTACTTTTTTTGAACTGCTCATCTTCGCCACTAAGGGTTTCTTTTTTCCCCTCAGATCAAACTGCGCCTCCAACGTCCAGTATTCCTCCGGAACGAAAGCATTGATCTCATCCTCACGGTCGCAGATTAAGCGGAGAGCCACCGATTGTACTCTGCCGGCACTTAATCCCCTCTTCACCTTAGACCATAGAAGCGGACTGATTCGATACCCCACCATACGATCCAACATTCTTCTGGCCTGTTGTGCATTCACCAGATCCATATCTATGTCTCTTGCCTGCTTAATGGAGGATTTTACCGCATTCTTAGTGATCTCGTTAAAGGTGATTCTACTGGTATCCTTCTCTTCCAACCGAAGAGTCTGGAACAGATGCCAGGAGATCGCTTCTCCTTCACGGTCAGGGTCAGTTGCAAGATACACTTTATCCGATTTCTTCACTTCCTTACGAAGCTTTGCAAGCAGATCCCCTTTTCCACGAATGGTTATATATTTCGGTTCGAAATCATTCTCTATATCGAATCCCAACTGACTCTTGGGTAAATCTCTGACATGGCCGTTTGATGCAAGTACTTCATAATTAGCACCCAGAAATTTCTTTATCGTTTTTGCCTTTGCCGGAGACTCCACTATCACAAGATATTTTGGCATTAGATGTTTCCCTCATTTCTAAATTTAGATAATTCACTTTCAGATGTAACCAAGCCGATCATTTCTTGTTAATCCGTACATATTCGACCTTTAGCTTGTTTGTATTCGGATCGCTCCGACTCAAACATTAATTATGAAATATATCTCCATAATTCACACTACTCGGTTTCCAAACAAAAGAAGCATATACTATTTTACATTCTTTTTCAAGAAGTTTATTAATATTTTTCAAATCGTCCATATTTTATTCACATTTTACGCAATATTTTTGTTGTAGGCTTATGGAGATGTAAGTAATTCTGCCCTTGATCATAGCTTTTTATTACATAAGTCATGATGGACAGAAAACAGCAATTTGTTTATTTTATACCGTAATTCTCAATAATGCAAGAAATTTTTTTAACATGTTACAATTTGGGTTAAGGTGTTGATAAAATATATTGCTACTGCAAGCTTTCTTGTATATCAATATATTTTATTAAGAAGAGTGCGAAGTATCATTTAACACTTTAATTAATTTCTACAATAATAGTTTTTCAGGGTTTGTCTGATCAAACCCCGTAATTCTAATACCAGTAACTGCTCCATGAGCTGATCCATCGGCAGCCTGGTCAGGAAACCAATCTCCTCGATATGCTTTGGATCAGTATTCAAACAGGAATAAATCCTTTCTTGAGATTCATTATGCAGAATTTGATTTTGGTTATCCTTCAAGGTCATATCGGCAAAATGCGGGATCACATCTTCCAGTATATCCTTCGGAGAAGTAACCAGCTTCGCACCCAGCTTAATCAGATTATTGCAGCCCTCACTCAGTCGGTCTGTCGCTCTGCCCGGTAAAGCGTAGATATCCTTTCCCTGCTCCAAGCCATAATCCACCGTAATCAATGAGCCGCTTCTTTCCTTTGCCTCAATGACCAAAATACCGTCACTGAGTCCGCTTATGATACGGTTTCTCATCGGAAAATTACCGGCAATAGGCTGTATCCCAGGCGCATATTCACTGATAATTCCTCCTTCCTTCTGTATTTCCATATATAGATTGATATTTTCTCTAGGATAACAGATATCAATTCCACAGCCAAGTACAGCATAAGATACTCCACCACAGGAAAGAGCCCCCTGATGAGCATAGGAATCGATTCCTCTTGCCAAGCCGCTGATAATTGCAATTCCCTCCTTAGCCACAGCTCCTGCTAAGTACTTAGCCATCTCAATCCCGTAAGGGGAGCATTCCCTTGCTCCTACTACAGCAAGTAGCTTATTTTCCTTAGCCGGAAGTCGTCCTTTAACATATAAACCATAAGGTGCTCCATAAATATTCAGCAGTTTCTCAGGATATTCCGAATCCTCTCTTGTGACAAAATATATGCCATTTTGAATCAGTTTATTATAACTAATCTTCAGCTGATCAATGTCACGCTTATGAAGAATTGATGTAATCTCCTTATCTCCGATCAGTCCCCCAAAAGTTCCGTCTCTTCTGAGTGCCGAAAGCTCCTCATCTGAAGCGTGATATACCTCCTCTGCAGTTTCAAACACCTCCAACAATCGTTCTATTTTTTTAATCCCGATATTCTCAAGGTTCGCTAGCCAATACCGATACATTGCCTTTTCCATTTGATTTTCCTCCTATTCCCAGTATTTCTGATCCGTGCTCCGATAACAGATCGCTTCACTGATATGCTTCGTTGTGATCTGTTCACTTAGATCCAAATCGGCGATAGTACGGGCGACCTTTAAAATTCGATGATATGCTCTGGCACTAAGATTCATTTTGATAAATGCCTCCTCTAAAAGTGCTTGCTCTTTCGCCTCAAGCTTGCAATATTTCTTAATGGTTCTGGGAGTCAATTGAGAATTGAAATAGATATTCTGTCCACGATAACGCTCCAGCTGCAAATTTCTGGCTGCAGCTACTCTGCGTCTTATCTCTTCAGAGGTCTCTTGCCTTTCCTGAATCTGAAGATCCTTATAATTCATCTGCAGAGCCTCTATAAATAGATCAAATCGGTCAAGGAGTGGTTGCGATATTCTTCCGAGATAACGTTTGACAAGATTAATAGAACAATTGCATCGGTTGCGGTCAGGGAAATAGCCACAGGAACAAGGGTTCATGGCAGCAACCAACATAAATCCGGCTGGATACCTATAGGATGCATTCAGCCTTGCAATGGTAACCGCTTTGTCCTCCAATGGCTGTCGAAGCACTTCTATGGTACTTTTTTGAAATTCGGGAAGTTCGTCCAGGAATAGGACACCAAGATGCGCGAGGCTGATCTCCCCCGGCTTAGGTACACCGCCACCGCCGACTAAGGCAGTAGTGGTTATGGTATGATGGGGGCTGCGAAAGGGTCGCTTTGATATCAAAGCTTGTTGATCCATCAGCCCTGCAATACTATAAATTTTAGATATTTCAATGCTTTCTTCAAAGGAAAGCTCCGGCATGATTGTCGGAATACGCTTTGCTAACATTGTCTTACCGGAACCCGGGGGGCCTATCATCAGTATATTATGCATACCGGACACTGCTATCTCAATCGCCCTTTTTGCTGCCACCTGTCCCGCCACTTCAGCAAAATCAAGAGCATCCTCTTTGCCCTCACGGGCAAATAATTGCTGAATATTAACCTGTTCCGGGCTAGGGTTCTTCTTTCCTTGCAGCAGTTCTATTGCCTCTGTCAGAGATGCGACGCCGTAAGTTAATATATCCGCTACCACTGCTCCCTCTTTGGCATTTTCTAAAGGAACAACGCACTTTTTAAAGCCCTGCTCTCTTGCGGAGTACACAATCGGCAGAACACCATTTACTTTATTCACATCACCGTTTAGGCTGAGTTCCCCGACGATCAGGGTATCCTTCAGATACTCTTCTGGAAGATGGCCGAAGGCCACTAGAATGGCTATTGCAACTGGTAGATCAAAGGCAGTTCCTTCCTTTCGCACATCTGCCGGTGAAAGATTCACTGTAATACGCTTGGCCGGAAGCATATATCCGGAATTCTTCAGCGCGATACGTACCCTCTCTCGCGCTTCCTTAACCTCAGAACCAAGGTAACCAACCATATCAAAGATCGGCAGTCCGTCACTGACATCTGCCTCTACCGATACGATTAGGGCATCGATACCATGAATTGCTGCACTATAGACTTTACTGAACATGATTACTCCTTCCTTGTCTCTCCGCAACGAAGGAATCATTTGCATAAAAGAAGTATAACAAAAGGATTCCCTTCTGACAAGCAGAATTTGGAATCCCTTAGTTTATCTCAGTAATATAATTCCTAAAAATCTATCATATAAAAACATTACTGTATACTATTGACCTGAGCTAGCCACATTGCTCTTCTCCGGCTGGTAGCGAAGCTCCTCCTTTTTCAGAGTATGCTTTTTATTCTGCACCATATTATCCGTGATCATCTCAACGATAAACATAATCAGCGGTAATATTATAATAAGTAGATACAGATTACTGAAGTCCAAAGTATAGAAATAATTGATTAATAAAATAATGGTCATCATGATGACCAGTATAAATAGAACCAGCAGCCTGGTATTGCTGCTCTTCAGCTTATTTATTTCCGTTTTTATCAAATCGGTTTGTTCTTCCATATGAGCCTCAATCTCTTCATTCTTCAAAGCATCAAACTTGTTATATACATTATGGATCAATTCCTTTTTTCTTTCCTCTGTCAGATATTTTGTCTCCGAGATATCAAGGATTATCTGTTCCTCCAGCTGTTCAATTGTGTAAAGCATATTGTCATCGGCACAATATTCGCGCTTAATAGCATTTCGAATATTATGAATGAGCTTCATGTTAATCTCGATTTCCTGGATAAAAAACGGCCGAATTGCATCGATAAACCTGTTATTGGCAATATTAATTATACTGATGACCGTTTTACTTATAATTGGTATATTATACCATGAT
>JAEZLZ010000097.1 GCA_023415055.1 Bacillota bacterium
ATGGATATCATGATTAATAATAACATTCTGGCAGAATGGAATAAGTCGGGTATTTCAGAGCTTTTACATCAATATTACTGCTCAGAAAAGGGGAAAGCGGATTACACCTTTCAAAGCTTTCTAAAAAATATTCTTTCAGAAAGGTTGGAAAAAGAAGCATTTGATAAAGAGACAATAGATAAAATCATAAAAGTACTGGATCTAATATATTATATGGATTGTCTCATTACTACTAAGGATTTTGAAGGGTACGTAGACACACTAAGAACATTAGTAAAATATTTTATGAAAGGTGTCTTTTCATAAAGGACTTAGAAAGGAATTAATTAAATTCCTTTCATTTTTAGCAAGAAATGAATGAACACAAATATATATTCATTCATCAATGAAATCTATGGTATATACAACATGATGTAACAACCCATACCATAGTTATTAATCATAATTTTGAAAGGAAGATGTGAAGTATGAAGATAGTTAAAATATGTAAACGATGTTCAGGGGTTGATCCAAGAGAACTAAAGGAATATTCAAAGAAGATAAATTGTAAACTGGATTTTGGTTGTATTGCAAAATGCAGACAAAAGCATCCTGAGTTATCGGGTAATTATTATGGGCTAATAGATGGAGATTTTATCTCATGTAGTTCTAAAGAAGATTTTTTTGAAGCAATGAAATAGATATATAACATAGGAAAGAGGTGCTTTATGAAAAATAAAAAAGTTTTTGGAATAGTTCTTGGTACAATTATTGCAGTTATAGTAATAGTTACTGCTGGATATTATTTATTCTTTCAACCAGTAAAGGAGTCGGATATTGAAAAATTAACTAGAACCATTTCTTCTGAAGAACAGCAAATAATGGACGAAAATATATTTACAGAAGAAATGTTAGCACAATATAACGGGAAGAGTGGCAAGAATGCGTATATTGCGATAAATGGCATTGTTTATGATGTTAGCGATAGGTGGAAGGATGGAGAACATCATAGTTTAATAGCTGGTAAAAATCTAACACAAGAGTTTTTAGCTTCATCGCATGGGCATGCAATAATAAGTAAATTAGAAATTGTTGGCCAATACATAGAGTAAGAAGCATTCTAGAAAATAGAACTGAAAAAAGAAAAACTGATTAAGAAAGAATTACACAAGACATGGTTTTGCCAGGTCTTGTGTAATTTTGCAATACATTAAACAAGAGAATAATGAGCTCTTTGAAGCCATCCATTCCCCAACCTTTGATGTCATTCATAGCCGGGTAATTGCAGAAAGTTCGCAGAAGTTAATACAATCCTTTACTCGGTTGATTAATACCGGTATGGAGGAAAGTAATTACCAAGTAATAGATCCGGAATTTTGGAAATTAGCAAAAACAGATGGGCTACCGTTTTGTCTGGTTTATCACAGACTGATCTTGAGAGATATCAATCAGCAATGGAATGGAATTACATAAATAACTATCTTTTATGTAATCCGTATGAGATATTTGATACATATTCTGATGGTGTATGGTGGAATTGCGATATTTGTGGAACAAAATATTTTATGAATCCTAAGCAAAGGATATATTATAACATAGGCATATGAAATCATGTTCTTATTGTAAGGGGCTAAGAAGAAAAAAGAAATACTTCTTTTAAAAATGCACTCACAGAAATGTGGGTGCATTTAAAATAAAGTTCATTTTTTGCTCAAAAACAGCATTTTGAAATTTTAAGTTTTCATGTAAATAAAGTTCATTTCCAGTAGTAATAGTTATTTACTTTCTCTCAGCTTAACTACATTAGCAGCACTACGGCGGCGGTTGTCTTCGACTGCTGCGTAGTGCTTCTTTGTGGTATTTACATCCTTATGGCCAAGGACATCGGCGACAAGATAGATATCGCCGGTTTCACGGTATAAGCTTGTACCATAGGTACTGCGTAGCTTGTGCGGTGTAATCTTTTTTAGCTTTGTAACGGTGGAAGCATACTTTTTAACCAGGTTCTCTACGGATCGTACATTAATTCGCTTTTGCTGAAGAGATAAAAAGAGGGCATTGGAATGACCCTCGCAGGGGACGATTAGCTTACGTTCCTCCAGATAATCAAGGAGTGCTTTTCGTACTTCATCTCCAAAATAAACAATTACCTCATAACCACCTTTTCTTCGAATTTTGATGCCGTTATTATCAAAGTCAACATCATTGATATCAAGCCCTACACATTCGGATACACGGATCCCGGTTCCGAGCAGGAGCGTCATCATGGCCAGATCGCGAAGCTTTGTCTTCTCATGGAATTTTTGCTGCGCTTTAGTCATATTATCCGCGTTTTCTACCTCATCCAATAGTTTCGCTACTTCATCAATTTCGAGACGTACGATTTCTTTGTCATGGAGCTTAGGAACACTGATTAAGGAAGCTGGGTTCGTTGTGATCATCTCTTTCTTAAAATAATAATTATAAAAGCTGCGAAGGGATACCAGCTTACGCTTCTTACCCTTCTCTGCGTTGAGATGCTCCTTATCATCAGCCGATTTATAGTAAGTCAGGTAGTCCAGGTACTCTTCAATATCGATTGCCTTGATCTGATCCAGAAGTTCAACACGAAACTCTGTAATCGGAGTATTCTTTAAGGAAGGATTGGATTGTTTCAGCCATTCAAAGAAAACGCCGAGATCGTAAGCATAAGCGATTCTTGTACGTGAGGAGGTAGTTGGTTCAATACCACGAAAGAAATACCTGCAAAATTGAGGAAGCTTTTCCTCAAGCATACGCAGCTTCACGGTATTATCTATATTTACCTGATCGTGATAATTACGTTCTATCATTTTTTATCTCCTTATCTATAAAGCAAAGATAATGAATGCGAATTCTGTTATCTTTCAATTGCTGGTTCCAGTTCCAAATCAACAAACCTAACATGTATCGAGAGGGAACTATTATTTTTCAATAGCTTCAGGTATTTTCCAACCCTGAATATCGCTGCTTTGAACCGCATGAAATAATCGTTCCCGAAGTCCGGGGCTTTCATTTCCTAAGGACTTGATTAATTGTTTGACATACTCGCGTTTCGTATAACCGTCAACAGGGCATGGATTCTTCACAACGGGAAGTTGGTTCGCATTACGAAATCCCTTGATATCCTGTTCCTCTACATAGATCAGAGGACGGATCAGGGTGATGTCTGAACGGTTCAGATAGGTAACAGGAGAGAAGCAGTGGATTCTACCTTCATAAATCAGTGACATCATCATCGTTTCAATTACATCGTCATAATGGTGTGCATATGCTTCTTTGTTACATCCCAATTCTTTTGCTTTGGCATTAAAAGCGCCCTTTCGCATCTTGGCACAAAGAGAACAAGGGTTACTTTCTTTTCTATGTTCAAATATAATCTCGGCAATTTCGGATTCTACAATGGTATAATTGATGTCCAGGGTTTTGCAGAGTTCTGCCACTGCGGAAAAATCCAGTTCCGGAAATCCCATATTTACTGTAATTGCTTCCAATTCAAAGTGTTTCGGGTAAAAACGTCTAAGTCCGGATAGTGCATAGAGCAGTGTGAGACTGTCTTTTCCACCGGAGATACCGATAGCGATTCTGTCTCCCTCATCAATCATCTGATAATCATCGAGTGCTTTTCTGGTATAACTCAGTAATTGCTGCAGCTTCATATATTCATACCTTTCCATCTATTCTAATCGTTGACATTATAGCACATATTTCACGGAATGAAAACTAGTGCCTTTCACCTTATTGATTATGTTTACGCATTGTCATAGGTGGATAATACTTGAAGTTATATACTATTGAAATAGTAAGTCGCTTAACAAATATGTAACAAGTAACAATGCGTAAGGTTAATGCTGACGACTGCTGTAGTGAACTGTTTATTTATTGGGTAAAATCGGACTATATAAGTAGAACCTTAATATAAGGCATTTTAATGTCTTATTATGGTACATATGGAATGAGGATTTTGGAAATACAGGTATAAAAAACAATTTATTTGTGATAAATTTGGCAGGTGACACAGTTTTACCATGATTTAATATTATTGTAATATCTGTAGTAATCGAAATCGAACTTCGTATGACTACAATACGATGACAGGAGGTTAGTAAGAACGACAGATGTTACATGAGATGCAAATGATTTCAAAACTTACAAAGGATAACTCAACCCGAAACCGCCAAATTGGTCTGAAGCTTGGCTTTATGCTGGCCATAGCTTTTATCATTCTGGGCTTATATACCGGCCAAGCATTGGCAGCTTCCGGGTTGCGAATATATAACTATGTAACAAAGAAGGAAAGCAGCTATACGGACAAACAAGTTAAAGTCACTCTGAACGGAAACCAGGTTACAAAAAAACAGCTTCCCGGAATTCTGATCAATGGAATCGCATTGGTTCCCTATAATGATGTATTTGAGAATTCTGAAATAGCAGCGACCTGTACTTATAATAAAGAGAAGGGAACCATTACCATCTCAAAGTACGGTAAGACGATTGCCATGACCATTGGGAGTAAGAGTGCAACAGTGAATGGCAGCAAAGTGACCTTATCTGTGGCGCCGATGAAAATTAAATATTCGGAGGCCGGTGTAGCAAAGGTACTGGTGCCGTCCAGATTCATCGCAGAGACCTTAGGCCTTAGCTATTCTTGGAACAGTAGCAGCAGCACCGTCTCAATCGTGAAGAATACCCTGATGTTATCCTACGATGCAGGAAAGAAGTTTGAATATACGGGAGCGATAGGGAAGGTAAGTGTTAACGGTAAAAACATTAATCTTGGTAATATGCCGGTCATTATCACTAACAATACAGCGATGCTTCGGGCAAAAGGAGTTTTTACGAACAGTGCCATCGGGGCAACCTACAGTTATAACAAGGCAGACAAGTCAATCACTCTGACGAAGGGTAAGAATGTATTGGTAATGACACTCGGCAGCAAGACTGCCTATCTGAACGGGAAAGCGAAGAAGATGGACACTGCACCGATGACTGTCACCAATCATAACGTTGGGAGCTATTATGTCATGGTTCCGGGAGGCTTTACCGCTACCTGCTTAGGCTACAATTACAAATGGAACAATACTACCAGAACCTCTGTGATTACTTCTGTTAAGGAGGAAACCACACCGGGCAGCGGTTCTCCGGAGCTTGGGGATAACAGTGTTATCATTGAGACAGGGACGATTCTCAGCCAATGGATCGGAGATACTACATATGTCGGAAGCGGTAATGGTCTTCATGACTTGAATCAGAATACCTCCGGTTCAGTTCCTGGTACGATATATGCTGTGAACAGAGATTATACTAACATTAAGAAGAATGCGGAGACCTTTGTGTTCTCGGCGACCGGAAGCTTTGGCAGAATTATCTCCTCGAGCACAGGGAATAAAATCACACTGCAGTCCACGAATATGACCTGCACCGATACTACTTATCCGATGTTTGGTATCTATAGTAATTATGTAAATACGATCGGTACCTATACCAATGCAGCAGATCAGAGTACAAGGATAGAGTTGGATCTTCTAACCTCTGATTACACCTATGACCTTGCACTTTCCGCAGATCAGCATATGCTTTATGTAACCGTATATTATAATGCGCTGACGTCTGCAGTAATCGGTACGAATATGGAAGGAGATTATCTTACTCTGACCGGGATTAAGCCACTTAAGGTGAATGTCAATCAGACCACAGGAATTGTATATGTAGATTTGCCCTACACTGCCAATAGTCTTAGCGATGTCAACGCTGCAGTATCCGGTTCGAAATACATAAATATGTTCTATACCGTCAGTCAGGCAGATAAGACACAATTAGTTATCGGCGCAGCAGAAGGCTATGAATTTTATGTTACAGAAAATGAGAATAAGTACTCCTTACTATTCCTAACTCCCGGCTCCACTGGACAGCAGCCTTCGAACCCGTCCTCTACGCCGAATCAGAATCTTGATCCGGGACAATGCGAAATCATCATACCCAAGCCTGCAGGGCTGACCTTGTCCATGATCTCTGATGAGGATGACTATTTTGATAACGAATTTGTACTGCGCCTTAACGGAGATTATACCTCAAGCATTAACAGCTCCAGTATCATCAACAATGCGAGTCGAGTTAACGATATCAGAGTCAGACTGAACAGCAGTAATGAGACAGAGATAATCTTTAAAACCTCGAAGCTGCAAGGTTATCAGTATACAATGAATGATTCAAATATTTATGTCAAGGTGGGCAACCCGAGAGATATCTATCCGAATATTGTAGTACTTGACCCGGGACATGGCGGTGGTGCTACCGGAGCAGAGTACTTCAAAACCAAAGAAAAGGATTTGAACTACAAGATACTGTATACTCTTGGTAAGAAATATTTTAATCAGGATACCTCGAAGCTAAAGGTATATTACACCAGGATATCAGATGTGGATATGACTCTGAGTAATCGTGCTGCTTTCGCTGATAATTACGGAGCAGACCTGTTCGTCAGTCTTCATATGAATGCATCACTTTCGAGAAATGTAGTCGGTACAGAGGTATATTATTCTTCGAATAATAACAGCCCTAATCGTGCTGGACTCACTAGTAAGATTTTAGCGGATACTTTTGTCGACCGTATCTCAAGTAAGCTCGGAACAAAGAATCGAGGCTCAAGATCCGAACGCTATACTGTGGTATATAAAAATACGGTTCCTGCAGTTTTAATCGAACTTGGTTTTCTTTCTACAGAAAGTGATTTTGCGAAGCTTTCTGACCCGAGCTTCCAGGAGAATGCGGCAAAGATAATTTATGAAACCTTATTAGAGGTATTTCGTAAATATCCCACGGGAAGATAATTTAATTACATTATAGTTTTATCGATAGAGCCTGTCATATCTCAGGAGGCCTGAGGTGTGACAGGTTTCTTAGTGTACCCGGTGGGCACATGTTATAATATTGGTAAACTTTAATTGCAGAGTGACATGGTGTCATACACTATGCTATGATGTCTGTAAGAATAAATTTTTCTATCTGTGAATTGGATAGAATTAAATTATAATGAAATTAGGGGGATGAGTATGAAGGATTATCTGAACGTGATACAAAAAGTAATCGATAAGGGACCATATAAGGATACCTGGGATTCCTTATCTCAATATGAGATTCCTGGCTGGTACCGTAAGTTAAAATTCGGTATCTTTATACACTGGGGGATTTTCTCTGTGCCGGCCTTTCATAATGAATGGTATTCTACAAACATGTACAGAAAGAATTCGGAGGAATTTGAGCATCATATCAAAACCTATGGTGAACACAAGGATTTTGGGTATAAAGATTTTATTCCCATGTTCAAGGCAGAGAAGTTCAACCCGGAGGAATGGGCAGAGCTGTTTCAGGAAGCAGGAGCAAAATATGTGATCCCGGTCGGAGAGCATCACGATGGCTTTCAGATGTATCAGAGCGATATCTCACATTGGAATGCCTTTGAGATGGGTCCAGGGAGAAATGTGCTCGGTGAACTAAAAAAAGCGGTAATCGATACAGGAATGGTGTTTGGAACCTCGTCACATCGAGTCGAGCATTGGTTCTTCATGAGCCCTGGAAAAGAATTTGAAAGTGACATTAAAGAACCGCTAAAACGCGGAGATTTTTACTGGCCAGCGATGCCTGAGCCTGATTATCAGGATTTATTCAGCACACCACCGACACAGGAATTTCTTGAGGATTGGCTGATCCGCTGTTGTGAGATTGTAGACAAATATCAACCGAAGATTATCTATTTTGATTGGTGGATTCAGCATAGTGCTGTGAAGCCATACCTGAAGAAGTTTGCAGCTTATTACTATAATCGCGCAAAGGAATGGGGTGAGGAGGTTGTCATCAATTATAAACATGATGCCTTCCAGTTCGGTTGTGCAGTTGTGGATATTGAACGGGGACAGTTTGCCGAAGCGAAGCCCTATTACTGGCAGACAGATACCGCAGTTGCAAGAAATTCCTGGTGTTATACCGGGCAGAATATCTATAAACCGGCGAAGGAGATCCTATGCGATCTGATTGATATCGTAAGTAAGAACGGTAATCTGTTATTGAATATCGGACCGAAGAGTGATGGTACCATACCGGAGGAGGACAGAAAAATATTGTTGGAGATCGGATCCTGGCTAAAGGTAAACGGAGAGGCAATCTACGAGACCAAGGTATGGAGGATATCAGCGGAGGGGCCGACAAAGATTGAGGAGGGACAATTCGCCGATGGTAATGCCAAGCAGTTTACCAGTGAAGATATTCGTTTTACGGTTAAGGGAAGCTATCTGTATGCAACGGTTTTGTGCCCGCCGGAGAGTGGTATCATTCGTATCCAGTCTCTGGGTGAAAAGGATGCCTCAAAGCTGCCTCATTTTCATGGAATCATACGTGAAGTGTCTATTCTTGGTTATGATGGTGCTTTATGCTGGCACCGCGAGGAAGAGGCCTTGGTCATTAAAACGGATGGATGGAAGTCAGAATTTCCCGTGGTATGTAAGGTTTTGATTGATTAGCGCTCTAAGAATGTGATAGCTGTGTCATATATTAGCGAATAAGCACATAATATTACAAATTTATTAAATGTGTTACGAAATAATTCTTATTCCAGTTGATTTTTCTGAGAATATTTGTTAAAATAGGTCTAAATAACCACTACCTATGATTTGTGAAAAACGAGGTTCAGGATGAAAATCAAGGATAAGAAAATACTTTATTTGATTTTAATGATTAATATGGTGCTTGGTTTAGCGATCTTAGTATACAATCCGACGAGCAGTATACGCCTGCAGACGAAGGATAAACAGACTAAGGCGGCTTCCAGTCTGGGACAGAAGACTCTTACAGCAAAGCAGGAGAAGAGCGATAAAGATACTGTCTCACTAATGAGTGTATCTCTGACTCCGACACCAAGTCCGACACCGATCCCGACACCAACCCCGTTACCTGTATATCCATTGGAGGAAGAGGGATATCCCGCCGAGATCGATACACTGGTTGAGACATATTATGAAGCGAAAATCTGTTGTGATGTTGAGACTTTAAAGAGTATTTCTTCAGAGCCTTCTAATGTAATCAGTAAGAAACAGCTGTTACAATTAGTAGAAGGTATTGACGAATATGAGAATATAAAATGTTATGTTAAGAAATCATACGAAGAGGGTGCTTATATCATCTTTGTATACTATGATATCAAATTCATCGGTTTGAATACCTTAGCACCATCCTTGTCAAAGCTTTATATAGTCACGGATTCTACCGGTGCATTAAAGATTTATGACGGTGAGATGAGTGGAGAATTAAAAGAGTATCTTGTAGCTCGAAGTGAAGATGAGGATGTGCTTGTATTACGAGACCATACAAATCAGCTTGCAACGAAGGCAAAGGAAAAAGATAAGGATTTGAAGGCTTTTTGGGAGATACTTGATAAATACTAGACTTTTGAGGTGATGTAAACCATGTGGATTCTTTTTGCCTTTGGTTCTGCTTTATTTGCGGGAATGACTGCAATTTTATCAAAAAGCGGAATTAAAAATACAGATTCAAATGTAGCGACTGCAGTGAGAACTGTAGTCGTATTGATATTTTCCTGGCTGATGGTTTTTCGTGTAGGATCACAGAATACGATCAGTGAGATTAGTGCAAAGACGCTGATTTTTCTGATCCTGTCGGGTTTTGCTACCGGAGCTTCCTGGTTATGCTATTTTAAAGCACTGCAGCTTGGTAATGTGAATAAGGTAACTCCAATTGATAAATCCAGTACGATCTTAACCATGCTTCTGGCAATGATATTTCTGGGAGAAAGCATAACGCTTCTTAAACTGTTTGCCATTGTATTAATCGGTGCCGGAACCTATCTAATGATACAAAAGAAGAAGGAAATTAAGGCTTCGGAGATACATAACAGCCGTTGGATCGGATATGCTGTATTCTCCGCTATCTTTGCCAGCATGACCTCGATTCTTGGTAAGATCGGAATCGAAGGAGTAGAATCGAATCTGGGTACCGCGATTCGAACGATTGTAGTGCTGATTATGGCATGGATTGTTGTCTTTGTAACAGGTAAGCAGCATTTAGTTAAGACAATCGATCGAAAGAGCATGATTTATATTGTTCTGTCCGGATTTGCGACCGGAGGCTCTTGGCTATGCTATTACCGGGCATTGCAGGATGGTCTGGCCAGTGTGGTAGTTCCGATTGATAAATTAAGTATTTTGGTAACGATTATTTTCTCCTACATCTTTCTCAAAGAGACACTGACAAAGAGGGCGATGCTTGGCTTAGGTCTGATTGTAATCGGAACCTTATCTTTGCTGATAAAGCTTTGATGGCAGATCAGCACACGTAATTTCTTGATAGAAAAGTACTTCATGTTGCTTTAGCATAATGGAGTACTTTTTTTAGGTGCGCGTGTGCACGATTCACAGGATAAGATTACAAACAAAGTAAGAATATGGTAGAAACTTTATTGGGAAAGGGATATAATATCGATAAATAATTATAAATAATAGGTTGGAGGGGGTATTATTATGTTTTCAGCTATATCATTATTTGCGGTTATTATACCGTTACTGCAGCTTGTGCTGATGGTATTAGGGATTTATGTATTGATTGTCTTTCTAAAAGCATTGCAGATATACATAAGGAACAACGGTTAATACTTACACCTAAAGAGAGAAGAATATATATAGGCAAGGACAAAACAAACATATTGAGATCATGGTATGCACATCATTCATGTTATCAGATATCTCAAATATCTCACATTAATAATTAATTAAGGAGCTGCTGCAGATGAATTCCCTGAACATATTTCATCCATTTACAAGAGATTGGTTTAGCCGTTCCCTGGGTTCACCGACTCAGGTACAGGAGGAGGCTTGGCCTGCGATAGCGTCAGGGACCCATACTCTGGTTAGCGCACCTACCGGTACCGGTAAGACTTTATCTGCTTTTCTTGTCTTTCTGGATCGCTTGAAGACAGAAGCCCGGTCTGGAACTCTTAAGCAGGAGCTCCACTTAATCTACGTATCTCCCCTGAAATCATTAGCCGGGGATATCCGCGAGAATTTAAAACGCCCACTCATCGGTATCTATGAGGAGGAGCTTCACAGCGGAAATTATGAACAGAGTGAATCACCTAGCCTTAATGTAGCGATTCGTACCGGAGATACCACACAGAGTGAGCGCAGGCAGATGATCAAAAAACCTCCGCATATATTAATCACGACACCGGAATCCTTATATCTGATGCTGACCAGCAAGTCCGGACAGTCCATTCTGCAAACAGCCAAGGCTATCATTATAGATGAACTCCATGCACTCATTGATTCCAAGCGAGGAGCACATCTGATGTTGTCCATTGCAAGACTGGACCGACTTTGCGCTGAACCGTTGCAGCGTATTGGATTATCTGCGACGATAGAACCCTTAAGCGAGGCAGCGAAATATCTGTCCCCAGAGCCTGTTACCATCGTAGCCCCTAAGATGCATAAGGAGATCAGGATAGAGATTACCAGTCCGATACCGGAACGGCAAAGCGGAATTAAGGATTCGGTATGGCAGGAGGTAGCCAGAGCAGTTTATGCTCATTGCAAGGATTCAAGAAGTATCATTGCGTTTGTGGAGGGCAGAGCCTATGCAGAGAAGCTCGCATATTATGTGAACCTGATTGCCGGTGATGGCTTTGCCAGAACACACCATGGAAGCTTATCAAAGGAACAGCGCTTTGAAGTCGAGAGTTGTCTGCGTAATGGGACGCTGCGAATGCTATGTGCGACCTCCTCCATGGAATTGGGTATTGATGTAGGCGAGATTGAGCAGGTATTCCAGATTGGTTGTCCCAGGTCTATCTCCAGTACGATGCAACGTCTTGGCCGAGCCGGTCATAACCCGAACCGGACCAGTGTTATGCGCATCTTTCCAAGGTCAGCTGCAGAAGGTTTGTATAGCGGTCTGACTGCAGAGGTTGCAAGAATGGGAGGGGTGGAGCATTCGAATCCCCCCAGGCTGTGCCTGGATGTACTGGCCCAGCATCTGGTCTCTATGGCAACCGGTGATGGATATGACCTAGACGAGGTGATGGAGCTTTTACCAAGAGCTTATCCGTTTTGCGAGGTGACGAAGGAAGATGTGAAGGGTGTTCTTGCTATGTTGGCCGGGGATTTTGAGCATGATCGAAATATTCCGGTTCGCCCAAGAATCCTTTATGACCGGATCAATGAACGGGTGGAGGGAGATCCTTACAGCCGCATGCTGGCGGTATCAGCAGGAGGAACGATTCCGGATAAGGGCCTGTATGCAGTAAAGACGGAAACCGGTGTAAAGCTAGGAGAACTGGATGAGGAATTTGTATTCGAATCCAGAGTCGGCGACCGTTTTCTACTCGGAACCTTTGCATGGCAGATTACAAAGATTCAAAAGGATACGGTGGAAGTCACGCAGTCGAATATATACGGTGCCAGATTACCCTTTTGGAAGGGTGATATGAAGGGACGCAGATTACAAACCGGTTTAGCCTTTGGAGCGATACTCCGCAGACTGGTGATCGCGAATGAGTTAGGGACCCTGAGTAAGGAGCTAAGTAAGCTGGGACTGGATGATGAGGCGGTATCCGGTGCAGAAGATTATATCAAGAGACAGCTGATGGCAACCGGTATCCTGCCGGATGACCGTACCATTATAGTAGAGCATTTTCGTGATGAGACGGGAAATCAGCAGATGATGGTACATTCCATCTTTGGTAAACAGATTAACTCGCCTCTTGCAATCCTGACACTGGAGGCAGCAAAAAGACATACGCATGCCAATATCAGTTATGTGGAGGATGACGACGGATTTTTGTTGTTCCCATATGGTGAAGAGGAGCTTCCGGAAGGGCTGCTTCAGGAGCTCAAGACAGAAGAGGCAAGAGCGGTGCTGGAGGCGGTGCTTCCGGTGACGCCTCTGTTCAATATGAATTTCAGATATAATACGGCACATGCATTGATGATGGGAGTACGAAAGACCGGAAGACAGCCTCTGTGGGTTCAGAGGATGAGGAGTGCCGAGATGCTCGAATCTCTGATAAAGTACACAGAGCATCCGCTAATTCGTGAGACCAAAAGGGAATGTCTCGAGGATTATTGGGACCTTCCGGGGCTGGAATATGTCCTAAGCGGAATCCGTTCCGGCAATATTCAGGTCTGTGAGCTGTTCGTGGAAACACCGTCCCCGATGTCCTTCCTGCTCCGTCAGCAGACAGAGGCAGCCAATATGTATGATTATTCTCCGACTCCGATGGGAATTCATAAAGCGACGGAGGAGGCACTGAAGGAAGCGACAATGATAGCTCCGGAGCCGGAACATCTGGCCAGGGTATCGGAGCGAAGACACCTTCCGGAGGATGAGAAACAGCTGCATTCGCTTCTGATGATGGAAGGGGATCTGGTTGCAGGAGAGCTTGAGGTTCCGATCGAATGGCTGGAGATTTTGGCCAGAAGGGGACAAGCCTTCTATATCGAACCCGGCTTATGGATCGCAGCTGAGCAGGCAGAACGATACCGGTCAGCCCTGGAAGAAGGAGAATTTACTGCCAGAAAACAGCTGGTGCTGCGGCTGCTGCGATATCGTGGTGCTCAGACAGCGGAGCTGATCAGTGAGCGGTATTACTGGAAGAAGGGTCAATCGGAAGCTTTATTAAAGGAACTATGTAAAGAAGGAGAGGCAATTGAAAATGAAGGCTTATATTATCACTCGGAGCTTTATAGCCGTGCTAGAAAGGCAACGATTCAAAGCAGAAGAGCTCGAATCGTCACACTGCCTTCCGAGCGGTACGCTGCACTCTTAGCCAGTCGAATCTATAAGGCAGCAGCACCTAGCGAACAATTGGAGGCAGTGATAAAGCTTTATTCAGATGTAACTTTTCCTGCTGTCGTTTGGGAAAGTATTCTCTTACCTGCACGAGTGTCCAGATATCGACCGGAGCTGCTTGATACCTTGCTAGCCGGCGGGAACTTCTTCTGGCAGCTAGAAGCCGATGGAGGCCTTGGCTTCCATCGTTACGAGGATATCAATTGGCAAACGGATGTATCAGAGGTGCAGGAGTCTCTTCAGGGAAATGAAAGGATTGCTTATGAAGCCTTAGTACGGAGGGGAGCAAGTTTCCTTCAAAGACTCAGCGGGCTATTCGAAAATGCATCTCCCTATGATATTTTACTTGCCTTAGCGGAAAAAGGTCTGGTTTGTGCGGATAGCTTCATTCCTGTCCGCCAATGGATGAATAAGGAGAAACTAAACAAAGCTACGGTAAAACAAAGAATCACAGTACGTGCAAAGGCGATGACCACGGGACGTTGGGAGATCACTCATCCTAGAAAGGAATTCGGCATGGAGGAGCTTATTGACCGTTGCTTTGATCGGGTCATTATTCTGTGCCGGGAGACGGTTCAAGGTATCACTTGGAGTCAGGTGCTCGAGACCCTTCGAGTTTGGGAATATACAGGAAGAGTTCGACGCGGATATTTTATTGAAGGTTTATCCGGTGTTCAATTTATCCGTGAGAAGGACTTTGCAACAACGATGGCTGCCTTAGATCAACCGGGAGATGAGATCATCTGGTTATCCGCAGTAGATCCTGCACAGCCATGGGGTAAAAGTCTGCCACATATGGCGGACCGATCCTTCCTTAATGTCGCAGGGACAGTGGTGGCACTCCGCGCAGGGATACCGGTCGTGATTATGGAGCGACAGGGGAAGCTACTGAAGGTATTTGAGGAGCAGTACCTGGAGGAGGCGATGAGAGTCTTATCACAGGATTTTATCAGGCAGCGTATCTTTTCCGGTCAGAATCGACTGATTGTAAAAGAGTATCCAGAGGAAGCGGTGGTGGCTCTGGCAGCAGCCAGTTTTAAGCGAGAGCTCAAGGATTATGTTTTATATCGAATCTAGAAGATAACAATAGAGAGTCAGATGAGGAGCTCATTTTATCAGGGCTAACCTACATCGGACTCTCTATATCATTCATGACAATAGAAAGTTCGCGAGCGTGCTTTCTATCGTATTACTCTTAGTTTTCTTCCATCCTTGTTATGTGATATTTCTTATTCGACTACATGCACCTTAATGGTTACTTTTCTTCCGTCAACAAAGGCATAAATCGAGCAGGTACCGGTGGAGACAGTACTTACGGTACCATCATTGGATAATGTAACCACAGAATCATTGGCTGTCTTCCAGGTGACCTTACTGTCTGTTCCTAAGATACTCAGCTTCTTCGTCTTACCCATTCTTAAGGTGAAGTCCTTTGTACTTGCTTTTATTACTTTTACAGTAGAAGTCAGCTTCTTACCATCAACGGTGGCTGTTATTTTCGTGGTACCGGGACCCTTTGCGCGAACTCGGCCATCGCTGCCGATGGTTGCAATCGCATTATTTGCTGAGGACCACTTTATCCTACTAGAGGTTCCCTCAACCTTGAGAGTCTTAATAAAGCCGGACCAGCCGCCGAGCTCGAGTACAACGGAATCAGGATTGATACCGATGACGGATACCTTACTGCTGATCTCAGTATCACCAACGGATGCAGTAATCGTTGCGTTTCCGTTTGCAATAGCAGTTACCTTGCCACTATTTGAAACAGTAGCAACCTTTTTATTGGATGAGGTATAGGTAACCTTTTCCTTCGTACCGAGTACGGTCAGGGTAGTGGATTGCTTTTTAGTAAGTACGATATTATCCTTCATATAGATAACATTTACCTTACAACGAAGCTTTTGACCTTTTATATTAGCCGTTATGGTAGCGGTGCCAGGCGCTTTCGCAAAGACTTTTCCGCTGCTTGATACGGATGCGACATTATTGTTGCTGGTGGACCATGATGCTTTGGATGAAGTACCGCCTATGCGTAAGGTCTTATAATGGTCAACCTCCAGAACAATATTGGTATCCTTCAAGTATATTGAACTCGCAGCCTGCGCTGTCGGTTTATCATTTGTAAAAGGGAAGGATGAAAGAGTAGTTATACTAAAAATCAGTATAACTGAAAAAAGCTTTCGCAACTTTTTCATGAGTGTTACCTCCTTATGTTTGAGTGATCTTCCTAAGATCGGAACGAGTTACAAGATATCAATTAGGTAGGAGAGTATCCTCACCCGTAATGCATTGATAAGTTCATTATAAAGTAATCCTTTCTACGGTTCACTATTAAAATATTGGTATAATAAATGCCTGGAAATGACTATGACATTAACTTAAGGTAACAATTATAATAAATCGGTCAGAATTTCAGACGATGCCGGTATCGTGTCTGTATTATGAGGCTTCAGTGTGATGAGGTCACAGATAATTATCAAAATCCAGCTATACTTAGTAGAAAAGATACAGTTTCTGTTTTATTAAATCATATTGTATGGAGGATGAAAAATGTTTGATTTTTTAAAGAAAGATAGTAGCAAGGTAATACACGTTAATGATATGGACAACCTATTAGGAAAGGTAGAATTAATCGATATAAGAGAACCCTATGAATATAAAAGCGGAACGATAAAAACAGCCAAAAACATTCCGATGGGTACCTTATTATCAAACCCGGAGAAATATCTATTGAAAGATAAAACCTATTATATCATGTGCCAGTCAGGAGCAAGAAGCGGAAGCACGACCAGGGTTTTAACTAAGCAAGGCTTTCAGGTAATCAATGTTGCCGGTGGAATGGGATCTTATGTTGGAACGAAGAGAAAATAACAATTAACTTAGGAGGATTAATTCATGGGACGAAAAATAATCATTATCGGTGGAGTGGCCGGCGGAGCAAGCGCTGCAGCCAGACTTAGAAGAAACAGTGAAGAAGATCAGATTATCATGTTTGAACGGGGACCTCATGTTTCCTTTTCCAATTGTTCATTACCTTATCATCTGAGTGGAGTAATTAAGGAAGCGGATGATTTGGTTTTAATGAATCCGGAGCTCTTTTTAAAGCAGTATCATATCGATTCTCGTGTTAACAGTGAAGTTACAGCAATCGATCGGAAAAACAAGACAGTAACGGTAAAGAGGTTAGACTCATCAGAAGAATATACAGAATCCTATGATAAATTAATCTTGTCACCGGGTGCCTCTCCGATCGTGCCAAAGCTGCCAGGGATTGAGAATGTCAATGTTTTCTCGGTTCGAAATGTAGTGGATATTGATCGCTTGAATCAATTTGTAAAAAAACTTAATAGCAAGGAGGTTGCGGTAATCGGTGGTGGATATGTCGGTGTAGAAGTGGCTGAGAATCTGAACGAAGCCGGTTATGATGTAACAATGATTGAAGCAACCAACCAGATACTTCGACCCTTTGACTATGACATGGTTCAAATATTCCATAAAGTCTTGACAGATCATAAGGTGAACCTGATCGTTGGAGATAAGGTAGAGCGATTTGAGAAAGATAAAGTTGTCTTGGCATCGGGCCAATCCGTGAATGCACAAGCAGTAATCATGGCGATCGGTGTGGCACCCGAAACTCAGCTTGCGAAGGAAGCCGGGCTTACCATCGGAGAAACCGGGGCCATCAAGGTTGATAAAAATTATTGTACGAACGATACGGATATTTATGCTGTCGGAGATGCAATCGAGGTTTATCATGCCTTAACTCATTCTATGACGAAGTTGTCCTTGGCCGGTCCGGCATTAAAGCAAGCCAGAGCAGCAGCAGATCATATCAATCATAAGAGTACTGTAAACAAAGGCTTTATCGGTTCATCTGCCATCAAAGTATTTGAATATAACGGTGCATCCACCGGATTAAACGAAGCATTAATCAAAGCACAGAATCTGAAAATTAATTATGACATTGTCCGCATCATTCTGTCGGACAAGGTAGGTATTATGCCGGAAGCCGCCCCGATGCATTTCAAACTGCTCTTTGAGGTACCAACCGGAAAGATACTTGGAGCTCAGGCAATCGGAAAGGGTGATGTGACAAAACGTATTGATATCATTGCCACTGTCATAAAGTTTGGTGGAACTCTTGAGGATCTAAAGGATCTGGAATTAAGCTATGCGCCTCCATTTGCAACGGCGAAGGATATCGTTAATTATGCAGGGTATGTAGGTTCTAATGTACTAAACGGCGACTTTAAGCAAGTAAATGTGGACCAGGTAAGAGAACTGGTGGAGAAGAAAGAGACTATCATCGATGTTCGGGAAAGCTATGAATACGAGAGGGGCCATATCAAAGGTGCAATCAATATTCCTTTAAGTGAACTCAGGGAAAGAAGCGATGAGATCCCGAAGGATAAACCGGTGTATCTGCACTGCAGAACCGGTCAGCGTAGTTATAATGCCGCCCTGGCACTTCAGAATATGGGCTTTTCAAATGTTGTTAATATTACAGGAAGCTTTTTGGGAATATCCTTCCATGAATATTATAATGATAAGCAATCCGGAAGAGAGCCTATCGTAACGGAATATAACTTTAGATAAAAAGTTCCCAAGGTAAAACCTACGGAACGATTGCAAATGACGCCGGACAATTAGATGAGTTCAAATCTCAAATGCTGGAACAGAAAAAAGCATATCTGGATCAGCAGGTGAAAGATGGAACACTGACCCAGGAAAGAGCCGATGAGATTTACAATGCAATGAAGAGTCGGTGGGCACACGTTCGAAGTTGAAAGAATTTAACCCATATGATATATGAGGAAGCTTTTCGTGAATTTATAATCTGCCCATTATTTGATATTCAAAAGAAATCTGGTAAAAAACGTATTTATAATTGACATATGTCAGAAATGACTTATAATAATGTTATATTAAAGAATAAAGGAAGGAAGACCATGCCGAGACACAGGAAATGCAGAAGAATTTGTTCTCTTCCAGAAACAGAAGGCTTTCAGCCAATCCGTGACAGTGATGCTTTCCATGATAATGTAATACTTAATATTGATGAATATGAAGTAATCAGGCTAATTGATTTAGAAAAGCTAACACAGGAACAATGCGCGATTCAAATGGCAGTTTCAAGGACAACCGTTACCAATATCTATGAAGAGGCTCGATTTAAGATAGCGGATGCACTCATCCATGCTAAGAAATTAGTAGTTGGTGGAGGTGAATTCATACTATGTGAGCACAAAGAAGTTTGTTGTGGAAAGGGGTGTGAACATAATTGCTTCATTGAAGAAAAGAAATATTGTGATAAGGAATGCAGTCATAGGAATACAGGAAGATAAAGCAGTTAATATTCGAAAAAATTGTTTTCTAAAAGTGATTAACCCAGATTGGAGAGTATAATTGTGGATCGTGAAAAAATGGCAAAAGAATTATTTCTGGAAGGATATAATTGTGCGCAATCTGTTTTCGGAGCCTTCTGTGATGTTATGAACATGGATCAAAAGTCAGCATTGCGTCTGTCCTCATCTTTTGGCGGAGGAATGGGAAGACTAAGAGAAGTATGCGGAGCAGTGAGTGGCATGTTTATGGTAGCCGGAGCCTTATATGGATATGACGATCCAAAGGATCAGGACATAAAAGCAGAGCATTATGCAAGAATTCAATACTTGGCAAAAGAATTTCAGAAGCAAAATCAATCGATCATCTGCCGTGAGTTGTTAGGGTTGGAGGGCACCAGCAGCAATCCTGTACCGGAGGTGAGAACGGCAGAGTATTATGAAAGACGTCCCTGTATCGATTTGGTTGGAGATGCTGCTAGGATTATGGAAAAATATATCTTGGAGGTAAACAAAATGAAAATTGCGGTAACTTATGAAAATGGAGAAATATTTCAACATTTCGGACATACGGAGCAGTTTAAAATCTATGAGGTGACAGATGGAATTATCATTTCGTCTGAAATAATTCCAACCATGGGGAATGGGCATGGAGCCTTGGCGGAATTCTTAAAGAAGCAAGAGGTAGATGCTTTGATCTGCGGTGGCATCGGTGGCGGAGCCAAGATGGCTTTGGATGAAGCAGGAATAAAGCTATACAGCGGTGTATCCCAAGACGCGGATCAAGCAATCGAGGATATGCTTAATAATAGATTAAGTAATAGCACGGAGGCTACATGCAATCACCATCATGAGGAAGAGCATAACTGCGGTGAACATAGTTGTGGTACACACTGAAGCGAGTATAATTCGCATTATCAGGATCTATCATGAAAAAAGAATCCATCACCTTTTCAAGTGACTGGATTTTTTTTATTACATGATTAATGAAAGGCTGCGAAGCTGTCTTTCATTAATATAACATCAGATACCGTTGCAATGGGACATATGGTACACCAGGTTCTTGGCTTATATATCATCGCCAATACCAGCCCGAGAATCGTTGTTGTCATCATCATGGAATAGAACCGGTACGACAAATGTGTCAGCCATGGGGTGTATTACGTGAACTCCATTTTTTGATTTACCACTGGTGGTGTAGAGGCTCGATCTTGGGCAATATCCTTGACACCAGGTTTTCTTCCGGTCTTTTAATAGGAAAACGATGGGTAAGGTCATGCACAGAATACCAAATAAAGAAAAATGGATGTTAATAAAGCCAAGTACAAAAAATGTTACAGTAAATAAAAATAGCAGCTTGTGATTTCTCATGGTTCACCTCGTATGATTTTGTAATAACTAGTGTTTTGCAGTTTAACAAACGTCAGAAATATGTTGTAATCGAATAGATGAGATTATAACAATAGAATGTACTTGCTTCTGTGACGATAGCACATGTGACAAATAGTGACATAATAATATTATGTAAACCAGAATGATTTTATAAACGGCTTGATGGATAAAAATATTGTGGATAAAAACGATTGTGGATAAAAATAATCTTGACCTGAAGTGCACTCCAGATGATAGTGTAGTAATATGCTTCCCATACAGGCATCGCTAAGTTATAATAGAAGAATAGGGGGTAACACATGACGATAGCAGAGGTTAGTAAAAGATTTGAGCTTACCCAGGATACACTTCGCTATTATGAGCGTATCGGCTTACTTCCCGGTGTAAATCGCAATAAAAGCGGATTAAGAGATTACACCGAGGGGGATTTAAAATGGGTGGAATTTATCAAATGTATGCGTAGTGCCGGATTACCGATTGAAGTTTTGATTGAATATGTTAATTTGTTTCAACAGGGAGACGAGACAAAGGAAACCCGAAAAGAGCTTTTGATCGAGCAGCGCAATCTGCTAATAGAAAAACAGAAGGAAATCCAGGCGACAATTGAACGCTTGAATTCTAAAATCGAGCATTACGAACAATCGGTATCCATAGCAGAAAAGCAATTAAAAAGAAATGATAGCTGATATTTATTTTTGATAGAAATATAATAAGTAACTATTCTGGGAAGGGAGGGGTTAGGTTGAATAATATTATGGATTATCTGGATTGGAGAGGAGATCTGTCCTTTGATCAGGATCTTTTGAATGAAGTAGATAGTCTTATTCTATCCACCCTTGCCTATATCGAATATGACGGAATTGTAAAATTTCAGGAGCAGGATGAGGGTGTCCTATTATCGGAGATTGCCGGAAAGGCTTATGATGCCATTGATTTTACGGCACCCCGTTGTAAGGATCCGTTCTTTGAACATATTCCAGATTTGTTACTTAAGGCAGCCAGTACACGAAGATTTGGAAGTCTTACATTGTCTTATTATATCAACCGTATTAATTATGACAATTCGGAGCAATTTTCAGCCATGGTATTCAGCCTCCATAAGAAGCTACATTATATTGCATTTCGCGGTACGGATGATAACCTGATTGGTTGGAAGGAAGATTTTATGATGAGCTTTCTGGATGAGGTGCAGGCGCAGCGTGATGCAGTGGAATACACCAGATATCTATTGACGATGCTGAAGGGAGATATCTATCTTGGGGGCCATTCCAAAGGCGGGAATCTGGCGGTTTATGTTGCCGCCACCTGTGAGGAAGCAAAGGATCGCCTTATTGCGGTATTTAATAACGACGGACCCGGTTTTCAAGAAAAGTTTCTGGAAAGTGAAGGTTATCATAGTGTCGTATCCAAGATACACACCATTCTTCCGAAATCCTCTGTGGTAGGGATGCTGATGGAGCATCTGGAGGATTATGTGGTTGTGAATAGTAATCAGAAGGGAATTATGCAGCATAATGCCTTATCCTGGGAGGTACTGGGGAACCACTTTGTATATAAACCGGGTGTAAATAAATCCAGTATTTTCTTAAATCAGGCACTGCGCCAATGGCTGAATGAGGTTTCCATGGAAGAACGGGCCGAATTTGTGACGGAGCTGTTTGATATCATTGATGCATCCGGTCTAGGAACAGTCAGCAGCATCTCCTCGGAAAAACGGATAGCGGTGAACGCAATGCTTAAGGCATATTCCAATATGAGTCCTGAGACGAAAAGCTTTATGAAAAAGCTGATTTATAAATTTATAGAAGAAGCTCAGAAGGTCCTACTGCAGTCCCTTGAAGGAGAACTTCATATCAGCAGACAGGAGACCGGCAAGACGATTGTAAGAAGAAGAGGGAAAGCTTATATTAAGCTTCAGGGCTAAATTATATTACGTTAGCCAGATCAGAAAAAAACTAAGGATAAAATGAAACGATCTTATTTATTAGTGCAGTTGCATGACACATTTTGATGAATTTATCATAATTATGTATTAACCGTATCTTCTGGAGTATTATGCCTTCAAATAATAAAGAGAATTATTCTATTGTGATCAATGTAACTAATCATACGTTATTATTATTTAAGAATGGAAAATTATTTAAGAGTTATCCGGTAGCAGTGGGGAAAGCCTCCACACCTACGCCTATAGGTACCTTTAAGATAAAGAACAAAGCTTCTAATCCGGGAGGACCCTTTGGAGCAAGGTGGATGGGATTGAATGCCCCAGGCGGCAGTTATGGAATCCATGGAACGAACAACCCTGCTTCCATAGGAAAAAACATCTCTAACGGATGTATCCGCATGCACAATAAGGATGTCATCGAACTAAGTAATCTAGTACCTATTGGAACAACAGTGAATATCGTCGCATAATAATCCACTAGGAGGGAGTTATGAGAAAAGAATTACCCTATTTTAGAATTGATCAAGCTTATGGCGGTAGCCAGAGCTGGTTTCGGGATCCGATGATGAAGCTGGGAGGCTGCGGAGCAGCCACAGCATGTGACAGTTGCATTTATCTGGCGTTGCACGGTAACAGACCTAATCTTTATCCGCTAGATATCAATCAAATCGATAAAGAAGCCTATATTCAATTTGCTGCGAAGATGAAGCCCTTCCTTCGTCCAAGGATGCAGGGGATTAATAAGCTGGAGTTATTTATTGACGGATTTCAAAAATATTTAAATCAAATTGGAGGACATTCACTTAAGCTAGAAGCCTTTTCGGGTGAGCATACCTATGAACAGGCAAAAGTGGCTGTTTGCAGTCAGTTGAATCAAAACATGCCGATCCCTTTTCTGCTGCTAAGGCATAAAAGCGATACGATGAGAGATCTGGTCTGGCATTGGTTTTTAATTCTGGGATATGAAGAATTTGAAGCTGATTTCATGATTAAGATAGCAACTTATGGTGCCTACCACTGGATTTCACTTCGTGAATTATGGAATACCGGTTATAAGGAAAAAGGTGGAATGATATTCATTACAGAGGAAAGGCTATAAGCCATATTCATCAATGTTTATTGGGAGGAACCGCAATAGACAGGAGGAATAGGCTTATAGCCTTTCATTACCTATGTTTCAATTCATCTTACTTATAGGGAACCGCCGCATAAGGAAAGGATTAGGATCAGTGGTAAGATTCCGTCCAAGCCGCCACCGCAGCTGCCGCATCCATTGTTTCCAAGACACCCGCCGAAGAGACCTCCATCTCCCTGGCACATTGTCAATAAAAGAATTAAGAAAATTGGGCTGAACCCGTTATCACAGTTGTTATTGCTCATGCAAGATGTAGTTGACATATTACTCATAATTGAGCCTCCATTAAATTATTTTTTATAGTATATCATATGCGGTCCTTTCATATATTTACATATGTCAATGTGACAATGTCACATTGAATAGAAGAGGAAATCACAAAAAATCAGAAGAGGTATATATGACAAGTAATCGAAAAAAGTGGATAAAAAATGCATTACAGATACTGCTATTGCTAAGTATAATATCCGTTACAGGATGTAGTTCCATTTACCATAAAAAAGAGAATCCGGACAAGCTCTCGGTGTTAATTAGCTCCGATATACATTATCTTGCTACAGAGCTTAATGATCAGGGTGAGGCATTTCAGAAATATATCTCAAATAGTGACGGTAAATATTTGCGCTATATTGATGAGATTACGAATGCATTCTCGGATGAGGTCATAGCGAAGAAGCCTGAGGTATTGATTATCAGCGGTGATCTGACGAATAACGGGGAGAAAGAAAGTCATGAACAGCTTTCCGGTAAATTAAAGGAAATTGAACAGGCAGCAGGAACCAAGATCTATGTCATTCCAGGTAATCATGATATTAATAATCCTTGGGCCAGAGGCTTTCGAGAATCTGAACAATACGTTACCGCTTCAGTCAGTCCGGAGGATTTTGAAAAAATCTATGAGGATTTTGGATATCAGGAAGCAATTTCAAGAGATGAGGCGTCACTCAGTTATCTGGCGGCACCTTCCAAGAAGCTGTGGTTCTTAATGCTGGATACCTGTATTTATGAGTTTAATGAATTGATGGGGAACCCCATGATGAATGGAGAAATTAGTCCGGAGACCTTAACCTGGATTAGAGAGTGTAGCGAGCGGGCGAAGAAAGAAAATGCTCGACTGGTGGCAGTGATGCACCATAATTTATTAGACCACAGCAGTGTGTTAAATAAAGGCTTCACACTAAATAATAATAATGAGGTCCTGGAGGTATTAAGAAATTGTAGTATTGAGCTAGTATTCAGCGGCCATATTCATATGCAGAACATAAAAGCCTCGGAGGATGCTGAGCCTATTTACGACATAGCCAGTGGCTCACTTGCCGTCTATCCGGTTCAGTATGGAGTTCTTACCTTTACCGCTGAAGAAGGCTTTGATTATTTTACTAAGGTTGTAGATGTGAAAAGCTGGGCAAAAAGAAAAGGCAGCAGCGATGATAATCTACTTCATTTTCCGGAATATTCTAAAAAGTATTATACCGAGGCATCCATGAGAAAAGCAAATGAATCCCTTGTGGATACCATGGATTACACGGTAGACGAGAAAAGATTGATGGCAGAAACAATGGGTATATTGAATCTGAATTATTTTGCAGGCACGATTGATCAGATTCGAGACGAAGTGCTGACTAGTGAGGGATATCTGCTCTGGGAAACCGCAGATTCAACTTTATTTATGAAGAATTATATCCTAAGTGTTCTGGAAGATGGGAAAGCAAGTCATAACCGATTGACCTTAAAATAAAACTCAACCACGTTTAATATTGAGCTTACCGGGTAAGCGTATTAGATCTATTGAAATGATATATTGACAAATGTCAATATGATGAATATAATAAAAACAAATAGATAAACATCAATATTAAAGGTGGTAGAGAAATGAAAGCAATCTGGAATTTTGTACAAAACCAAATTCTTGGTATGAAGTGGTTGAATGAACTAATCGGAAAAGGCCTGACACTCTTGGGTATCGATACGAATGTAAGAATTGGCGGCAGTCTTCAGTTCTTCCTTTACGATACAATAAAGATACTGGTTTTATTATCTGTTTTAATTTTTATTATTTCCTATATTCAGAGTTATTTCCCTCCGGAACGAACGAAGAAGATACTGGGCAGATTTCATGGAATTAGGGCGAATATTCTGAGTGCCTTGCTTGGAACCGTAACTCCGTTTTGCAGCTGTTCCTCCATTCCGTTATTTATCGGGTTTACAAATGCGGGCTTACCGGTTGGCGTGACATTCTCCTTTCTGATTTCCTCACCCTTAGTCGATTTGGGAGCTTTAGTGCTTTTGATGAGTGTGTTTGGCACAAAAATAGCACTGACCTATGTTGTGGTCGGTCTGGTGCTTGCGGTAATCGGAGGTACGATTATCGATAAGCTTGGTATGGAGAATCAGGTCGAGCGTTTTGTTAATACTTGTACCAATGTCGATATTGAAGCTCCTGATCTAACCAAGAAGGATAGAATGATCTATGCCTCAGAGCAGGTTCAGGCAACCGTGAAAAAGGTATTTCTATATATTCTGATTGGTGTTGGAATCGGAGCGATTATACATAACTGGATTCCAGCCGAGATAATTCAGACGATTTTAGGAGTGAACAATCCATTCTCTGTTATGATCGCGACAGTTGTCGGTGTTCCAATGTATGCTGATATCTTTGGTACGATACCGATTGCTGAGGCTTTGCTTTTGAAGGGAGTAGGAGTAGGTACCATTCTATCCTTCATGATGGGAGTGACGGCTCTAAGCCTCCCGTCTATGATTATGCTGAAAAAAGTAGTAAAAAATAAATTACTGTTTACCTTTATCGGTATCGTAACCGCAGGTATCATGATAATCGGATATCTGTTGAATGCAGTTAGTTATTTATTAATTTAAAAGGAGATATATAATTATGGCTATCTTTGGATTGGGAAAGAAGAAGGAAGAAGAAAAAAAGGGCAGTTGCTGCTGCAATGGTAACTGTAATTCCGAAACTATGGAAAAGGCGGTAAAAGCAAACCAACAAGGGGATTATGTTAAAGTACTCGGATCGGGATGCGCAAAGTGCAATCAATTGGAAGAGAATGTGAAAGCAGCCTTAACACAATTAGGAATGGATACAACGATTGAACATGTCACCGATTTTTCTCAGATTGCTGCTTATGGTGTCATGACTACACCGGCCTTAGTGGTAGGTGGTAAGGTAGTATCTTACGGTAAAGTTCTTAAGGTGGAGGAAGCAGTGAAGTTACTGGAACAGAACAGATAACATAACTGCATTTGTAGTAATTGAAAGGAGTCTGGAGGGTGCGACTGATCATTATAGGCGCAGTAGCTGCCGGAACCTCGGCAGCAGCGAAGGCAAGAAGAAATAATGAAGAAGCAGAGATAGTAATTTATGAAAAGGACAGCTATATCTCATATTCCGGTTGTGGGATGCCCTATTATCTTGGTAATGAGATAGAGGAAGTGAAAGAGCTTACACCAAGAGATCCGGAGTTCTTTCAATCAAAGTACAATGTGAATATCATAACCAGGCAGGAGGTACTATCTGTTGATCCTAAGAAACAATCACTTGAGATTAAGAATCTGATTACCGGAGAGATATACCATGATCATTATGATAAGCTAGTGCTCGCGACCGGAGCTAGAGCTGTGAAGCCACCAATCAAAGGTGTAGACTTCAGCCATGTTTTTACATTGCGTAACATCAATGATATGAATCAAATCAAGACCTTTTTGGAGCAACATCGGCCTAAATCTGCTGCAATCATCGGAACAGGATTTATCGGTCTGGAAGTGTGTGAAAACCTTAAGAAGCTGGGGATAGAGGTAACCGTAATCGAGAAGCTTCCTCAGGTGACTCCGGGACTCGATGCAGATATGGCAGTGTATGTCAAAGAGCATCTGGAGAAGCAAAAGTTAGCTGTCCACTTAAGTGCTTCGGTGAAGGAAATCACAGAGCATACGGTAGTGCTTGAGAGTGGAACTGTAATTGAGGCTGAGCTGGTACTATTAGCAACTGGGGTTCGTCCGAACATAGAATTGGCAAAACAAGCCGGATTACAGATTGGCGTTACCGGTGCAATTGAGGTGGATGTTACCATGAGAACCAATGATCTGAATATCTATGCCTGCGGTGACTGTATCCAACAGACACATCTGATCACTGGAAAGCCGGTTTATCGTCCCCTGGGTTCAACTGCGAATAAGACCGGAAGAATCGCCGGTGATTGTGTGACGGGAGGAGACTTAAGCTTTCATGGAATTCTAGGAACCGGTATTTTTAAGGTGTTTGACCTTACCGTTGCTCAGACAGGCTTGTCGGAAAGAGAAGCATTAGAGAATGGTTTTGATACGGTAGTATGCCATAACATAAAACCAAACAAACCGGAATATCTTGGCGGCAAAGAGATGGTAATCAAAGGAATCGCAGATAGAAGTAGCGGTAAATTATTGGGGGTACAGATCGTCGGACCGGAGGGAGTCGATAAGAGAATTGATGTTTTTGTAACAGCGATCTACTTTGGTGCAAAGGCTGAGGATTTGGTTCACCTTGATCTTGCTTATGCACCTCCCTTTGCTACGACAAAGGACCCGGTAATGTATACCGGAATGATCTTAGATAATGCAATTCACCGCGGCCGTGAACTGATTAGTGCGCAGGAAGTGGAGAAATTGGTGAATTCCGGAGAAAAATATACCCTGATCGATACCAGAGTGGCTAAGCAATACGATAAGGATCACCTTATTGCGGCGCAGAATATTCCACATGCCGTACTGAGAGATGAACTGGAACAACTTGATCCAGAGGTCCCGGTGATTACCTACTGTAATAAAGGGGTCACCGGCAATGCAGCGCAAAATATCCTGATCAATCGAGGCTTCCGAAGAGTGTATAACTTGTCCGGTGGGATCAAGCACTTTCGGAAGTGGTCTGACCATAAGTAGGAGGCTATTATGAAAAATGAAAAATCAATGGAAATAGGATTTTTCCAAAAGTATCTATCCATCTGGGTAGCATTATGTATGGTGGCAGGAGTTCTTATCGGTAAATTTTTACCCGGAATTCCGGACTTCCTGAATCAATTTGAATATGCGAAGGTATCGATTCCCACCGCTATCTTAATCTGGGTTATGATCTATCCAATGATGATGAAGGTGGATTTTCAGAGTATTAAGAATGTCGGTAAGAATCCAAAGGGACTCTTTGTAACTTGGATTGCAAATTGGTTGATCAAGCCATTTACGATGTATGCAATTACTTCCTTTTTTCTTTATGTCGTATTTCGTAATTTTATAACCCAGGAGCTTGCGAAGGAATATCTTGCAGGAGCAATCTTATTAGGAGCGGCGCCCTGTACTGCGATGGTATTTGTATGGAGTACACTGACTAAGGGGAATCCTGCCTATACCGTGGTTCAGGTAGCTACCAATGATTTAATTATTCTGGTAGCGTTCGTCCCTATCGTAAAATTCCTGTTAGGTATCAGCAAGGTCAGTGTCCCCTGGGATACCCTGATTTTATCAGTTGTACTATTTGTAGTAATACCTCTTGGTGGTGGTATTCTGACCAGAGTATTAATTACAAGAAGAAAAGGGATCGAATACTTTGAAAAGCAATTCCTGCCGAAGTTCGATCATATTACCATAATCGGATTATTACTTACATTAATTCTACTGTTTGCTTTCCAGGGTGAAGTATTTCTTGCAAACCCGTTTCACATATTACTGATTGCAGTCCCTTTGACGATTCAGACCTTTATCATCTTCTTCATTTCCTACCTGCCTTGCAGAATACTGAAGCTTCCTCATGATATCGCAGCACCTGCAGGAATGATCGGAGCCTCGAATTTCTTCGAGCTTGCGGTAGCGGTTGCGATTGCCTTATTCGGTACTACTTCGCCGGCAGCACTTGCTACCACAGTGGGAGTTTTAACTGAAGTTCCCGTGATTCTGATTCTGGTGAAGATCGCGAACAGTACAAAGCATTGGTTCCCGCAAATGTCTTCTCTTAAATAATACAATATTCTTATCGGTAATAGGGTGTGAGTAGGAAGAAAATGATTAGAAAACATGAAAAGAGGCTTTCGTAATTACGAAAACCTCTTTTTCACTATTTATTAAATTAGAAGGAACCACCGCATAAGCAAAGGATTAAGAGAATGGGGAGAATACCATCCAATCCGCCATTATTACCACAGCCGTTATTATTTCCAAAGAGTCCTCCTAAAAAGCCGTTGTTATCTCCATTTTGGCAACAGCAAAGAATAAGAATTAAGAAAATCGGACTAATACCGTTCAATCCGCCATTTCTATTATCACATCCGCAGGATGTACCTGTTAAAATACCCATTGTAACACCTCCAATATTCGATTTAATCCAATATATGCAGACTGCTTGGACATATTTACCAATATCAATGTGATGTTTGCAATATTATGATGAAACAGCACAATATGAGTAGGCATAAGCATAAATAGGGCTATCCGACACATAATAAATTGTATTATGAACAGAATTAGATTTATATGGAGGTATTATGAAGGCGGATAAGCGACTGACGAATGCTTACAAAAATGCAAAGATTGAGTATTTTGACAATAATTCAAAATATATTTTTTTCAGTGATTCTCATCGGGGAGATGATAGTGTCTCAGATGAATTTACAAGAAATCAGAATATTTTTCTCCATGCACTTAATTATTATTATAAACAAGGTTATACCTATATTGAAGCCGGGGATGGAGATGAGCTTTGGGAATACAAGAATTTCAAGGTGATAAGGCTGGCTCATACCGATGTTTTTACTGTAATTAAGAAATTCTATGATGATCACCGGTTTATCATGCTCTATGGCAATCATAATATCTACCTGAAATCAAAGCGTTTTGTACGAAATAATTATTATGAATATTATGATGAATATAATCAGATCCGGGTCGAGCTGTTCAAAGGCTTACAACCTATTGAAGCATTGATTCTCCGCCATAAAGAGACGAAGCAAAAGATCCTGGTAGTACATGGGCATCAAGGAGACCTGATGAATGACCGTCTATGGTTTATAGCGATGCTGCTGCTGCGATATTTTTGGCGATATCTGCATGTCGTCGGCTTTGATAACCCAACCAGCCCAGCACTTAATCTTTATAAGCGGCATAAAGTTGAGAAAGTCTATGATAATTGGATCGAGAAGCATAAGATGATGTTGATCTGCGGTCATACACACAGACCAAAATTCCCGAAAAATGATGATCTGCCCTACTTTAATACCGGCTGCTGTATTCGAACCAGAGGGATATCAGGAATCGAGATTCTGAACGGCGAGATTCTGATGGTTGATTGGAGAATCGCTGCAGATGATGACGGCGGTCTATGCATTCATAGAACAGTGGTCAGAGGTCCGGAGCCAATCTGCAATTATGATTGCAAGAATCATCCTTATACCGGTCACTGCAAAAAGGTGGATGATGATTAGCAAAATGGAAGCCCTTGTCGATGTAGAGAAACTGCAACGACGAGGGTATTTTTACATCAGAATACATTATGCTAAACCAAGGAATTCGACATACCATCGTTTATTGGTTGACAGAAATAACATTATCATCAATAATAGGAGATGAAAAAAAAGAAAAGAGATTAGGACAACAGATTATAATAAAAAGAAAAGGTGATATTATGTCAGATAGAAGCGATGAGGAATTATTAAAACAGCAAATACGTGATATTATGATGGAGGATCAGGAGGGAAAGAATCAAAGGGAAATAAAACAACCGCAGGTAACAGGGCGTCGAGAATCGGAACAACAAGATACGGAACAACGAGAATATACCACCAGACCGCGAAAAATGCCTCCCGTAAAAAAGAAAAAGCATAAGGTATGGAAAGCAATCGGCATCACACTCTTAGTCCTTTTGATATTAGTTGGGTTACTGCTAGGAACAAAACCGGGCCGAAGTATCCTTTATAAAAATGCCAGCAGCTTTGTCTTTCATAATGTAAATAACGAAGAACTCATAAAAGAATATGAGGAAGACGGTGGCGGGAATCATAGTAAAGCAGCCAGACAAGAGGATTATGTTACGAATTATCTTATCTTTGGAATTGAAGAATTTGGTGGAGCCAGAAATACGGATTCCATGATGATTGCTTCTCTGAATACGAAGGATGATACCCTGAAGCTGACCTCATTGCTTCGTGACAGCTATGTTGATATCCCGGGATATAAAGCAAATAAACTGAATTCTGCCTATGCAAAAGGCGGAGCCAGACTTTTAATTGATACGATTGAACAGAACTACAAGGTTCGAATCGATGGCTATGTATCGGTTGATTTTAAATCCTTTGAGAAAATCGTGGATCTTCTTGGCGGTGTAACGATCGAGCTGGGTAAGGAAGAAGCCGAATATCTGAACACTACGAATTACATATCAAAGAAGAAATACCGTAATGTTAAGCCGGGCGTAAATCATCTGAACGGCAATCAGGTCATGGGATATGTTCGTGTGAGAAAAGTGAAGACCCTTGGCGGAGTAAATAATGATTACGGCCGTATCGTTCGTCAGCAGAGAGCTTTGAAAGCGATCTTTGACAGCTATAAATCACCGAAGAACCTGTTTAAGATTCTTCCGATTACGAAGAAATGTCTGGGTTATGCTACGACAAATCTGACACAGGATCAGATCGAGCGGGCAATGTCAGATGTCGTGGAAAACAGAATGACTTCATTGGATACCTTCCGCATACCGGTAGATGGCAAATTTGATGCTCCGAAGAAATATAACGGAATCACTTATCCGATCGTACTGGATTGGGATGCGAATCGAGTGGAATTATATAAATTCATCTACCATGATACGGATAAGGAAGCAATGGCAGCCCTAAAGTAAAAATCACAATATAACGTACTTTCTGTTACTGGATGTACTATATTTTGTATTGATTTTTCTTCCAATATGTTTTATAATACAATTCTCACATATAGTACCTAAGGAGTAAGAAAGTATGAAAACAATTAAACGTAATGGTGCAGAAGAAGCTTTTGACTTAAATAAGATTATCGCTGCCGTAAAGAAAGCAAATGAATCAGGGGACAAGACATTTTTAAATGATGAACAAATTAAGAGCATTGCGGAATATGTGGAATATAAATGCCTTAAGCTTAACAGAGCAGTGTCGGTAGAAGAGATTCAGGATATGGTAGAGGATCAGATTATGGCTACCGGTTCATTCGATTTGGCTAAGCGTTATGTAAAATACAGATATCAGAGATCCCTGATCCGGAAGGCAAACACAACCGATAACCGAATTCTTACTCTGATCGAAGGTAACAATGAGGACGTAAAACAAGAGAACTCGAATAAAAATCCTACCATTAACAGTGTCCAACGTGATTATATGGCAGGAGAGGTAAGTAAGGATATTACAAAAAGATTACTCCTGCCTGCCGATATCGTAGAAGCAGATCAGGAGGGTATCATTCATTTTCACGACACAGATTACTTTGCTCAGCACATGCATAACTGTGATCTGGTGAATCTGGAGGACATGCTTCAGAATGGAACCGTAATCAGTGAGACACGAATCGAGAAGCCTCACAGCTTTTCAACAGCCTGCAATATAGCAACACAAATTATCGCGCAGGTTGCCAGCAATCAGTATGGTGGACAAAGCATCAGTTTATCTCATCTTGCTCCCTTTGTACAGATCTCAAGAAAGAAGATCCATGCTGAGGTGCTGGAAGAGATTGAGATCCTTGGCAGTAAGGTGCCTGAAGATCAGATTGAGAAGATCGTTGAGATGAGACTTCGCAAAGAAATTAACCGTGGTGTTCAGACGATCCAATATCAGGTGATAACACTGATGACTACCAATGGACAGGCACCATTTCTTACAGTTTTCATGTATCTGAATGAAGCAAAGAATGAGACGGAGAAGCGTGATTTGGCTCTGATCATCGAGGAGACGTTAAAACAGCGATATCAGGGAGTAATGAACGAAGCCGGAATCTGGGTTACGCCAGCATTTCCTAAGCTGATCTATGTTCTGGAGGAAGATAATGTCACCGAAGGTTCCGAATATTATTATCTGACTGAGCTTGCTGCCAAATGTACTACGAAGAGACTGGTACCGGATTATATCTCAGAAAAGAAGATGAAGGAACTCAAAGAGGGTAACTGCTTCCCTGTTATGGGATGTCGAAGTGCTTTAAGCCCTTGGAAGGATGAGAATGGTGAGTATAAATTCTATGGTCGTTTTAACCAAGGTGTCGTAACGATTAATCTGGTGGATGTAGCATTATCCTCAGGTGGAGATATGACAAAGTTCTGGGAGATTTTTGACGAAAGATTAGAGCTTTGCTATAAAGCACTGATGGTACGCCATAAGCGTCTCAAGGGAACCTTATCGGATGCGGCTCCGATTCTATGGCAGCATGGTGCGCTTGCCAGACTAAAGAAGGGTGAGACAATCGACCGGTTACTCTACGGCGGTTATTCCTCGATTTCGTTGGGGTATGCAGGACTTTATGAATGCACCAAGTATATGACCGGTTTATCTCATACTGACCCGAAAGCAACCTCATTTGCATTGGATGTTATGAAATATATGAATGTTGCTTGTGACCGCTGGAAGGCAGAAACCAATATCGGCTTTGGAATCTACGGATCACCGATTGAAAGCACAACTTATAAATTTGCAAAGTGCCTCCAGAAGCGTTTTGGGATAATAAAGGGAATAACAGATAAAAGCTATATCACGAACAGCTATCATGTCCATGTGACAGAGGAAATAGATGCATTTACAAAGCTAAAATTCGAAGCACAGTTTCAATCTCTCTCTACCGGTGGGGCTGTCAGCTATGTAGAGGTGCCGAATATGCAGAATAATATTCCGGCAGTGCTGCAGGTTATCCGCTTTATCTATGATAATATTATGTACGCAGAGCTGAATACAAAGAGTGATTGCTGTCAGGAATGCGGTTTTAGCGGAGAGATTCAGATCGTCACCGATCAGGGTAAGCTTGTGTGGGAATGTCCTAAGTGCGGTAACCGTGATCAGGATAAGCTGAATGTAGCTCGCAGAACTTGCGGCTATATCGGAACACAATTCTGGAATCAGGGAAGAACCCAGGAAATTAAGGAAAGGGTGCTTCATTTATAATGAATTACGGTGCGATTAAGAAAACGGATATTTCTAATGGTCTCGGAGTCAGAGTTGCTTTGTTTGTCTCTGGCTGTACCCATCATTGCAAGGGCTGCTTCAATCCAGAAACCTGGAATTTCAATTATGGAAAACCATTTACGAAGGAGACCGAGGAGGAGCTGCTGCAAGCCCTGTCCTATACATATATTAACGGTTTATCACTGCTTGGCGGTGAACCGATGGAACCCTCGAATCAACAAGTACTGCTGCCATTTATAAAGAAAGTGAAAGAGCTCTTTCCGGAGAAGGACATCTGGTGTTATACCGGATATGATTTTGAACAGGAGCTCTTGAAGGAGAGCAGAGCTCGTTGTGAATGTACGGATGAGCTACTATCCAATATTGATGTACTGGTAGACGGTGAATTTGTTGAGGAACAAAAGGACATCAGTCTGAAGTTTCGAGGCTCGGCTAATCAACGAATTATTGATGTTAAGACCTCCCTTCATTCAGGCAAGCTTGAACTGTATCCCTTATAACAGAAAATTAGAAACCTCCTTAATTTAATGCTTTCAGCAAAGTAATGTTGCAAGCATTAAATTAAGGAGGTTTTTTATGAGGTTATATTTGTCGATTATTGAAACTTAGAGAAATTTCTGATATGATAAAATTAGAAACAGGAAAGGGTATAATTTGCTAAATTATACAAGAGTAAGATGATTCTAGGCTTGGCATATTTTATAAGCTTTATTGTGAGTGTAATACTGATTTTTATGTTGGTGAAGAGAAGCAGAATAGCAATATCAAAAAGGTTGTTTTTCATGACTCTACTGGTGTCTTTCTGGCTTCTCATGGAAACGTTAAGTTTTATTTTACCAATTCCCTGGATCCTATTATTTCAAAAATTGAAATACATAGGTGTAATTCTTGTACCTCCGATTCTACTGATTTCCTGTCTAGCCTTTACTCAAAAGAATAATAAGATGACAGTGCCGCAGCGGATATCAATTTATTTCATACCACTACTTTCCCTGCTGGCAGTAGCTACCGGAAGGTTTCCCTATCCTTTTTTATCAAATCAGAAGGTGATCATTTCTCAAGGCGTTCCAATATTTAACTATACAAAGGAAATCGGATTCTTTATCAGTATTGGTTACTCCTATGTACTGATTCTAATTTCCAGCTTTTTATTATTACTTCGATCTATCAAATTTCCTACAATATATCGGAAACAAAGCTTTCTTGTCTTTCTGGGCTGTAGTATCGCTTTTCTTATGAATGTATTTTTCATTACACAAAAGGTAGCTATATTACCGATTGATATAACGCCTATTTTTATCTTATTGACCTTAATCGTGTTTTACTGGGGGGTATATCATTTACCAAAAACAATGATTGTTCCCTATGCAAGAGATCTTGTAATCGAAAACTTCAGAGATCTTTTATTTGTCCTTGACAACGAGGACTGTATTATTGATGCGAATCCGAAGGCTTTGGAATTCCTGCATCAATTTGGGGATGAGAAATTACGAAAGGAAGCTTTCTTATCTAAGCTGATTGGCAGAGAAATCTATGATATTGTTCAACATATCCCACAGGCAAAGGACATCATCCTGCCAATTGATAAAACGAAGGAGAATACGATCGAATTACTGCAGGACGGCAACAGACTTTATTATAATATCTATGTTGAGGATATCTATGACGGTAATCATTTAAAGATAGGTAAGCTCTACCTGCTGCAGGACTTGACTCTGCTCAAGGAGCAATTAAACAACCTGATCAGGCTGAATGAAGAACTGATAATTTCGGATAAGATAATTGATGAAGCTATTGAAGGTATCGTTATTACAGATGCGTCAAATACAATTATCCGTGTCAATGAATCCTTAGCTAAGATGTCAGGATATTCGAGAGAAGAACTGATTGGACAGAATCCCAGACTGCTACGCTCCAATTATCATGATTCTATATTTTATCAAAAGATGTGGAAGCAGCTTTCCACAGAAGGTATTTGGGAAGGGGAAATTTGGGATAGACGTAAATCCGGTGAGGTTTATCCTAAGTGGATGACAATTACTACTATCCGTCATATGGATGGTAAGGTTGCAAATTATATCGGCATTTCCTCTGATATAACAAAAATGAAGAAAGCAGAGCAGGACATCCATCTGCTTGCTTATTATGATACCTTAACCGGAATTCCGAACCGAACCTTATTTTATGACCGACTCAGTATGGCATTAAGCCGTGTAAAGAGGAATAATACCTCGGTTGCTTTACTGTACATGGACCTTGATAATTTTAAGCTGATTAATGATTCCCTTGGACATGATACAGGGGATCAGCTGCTCATCGAGGTTACGAAGAGAATACAATCCGTTATCCGAGAAGAGGATCTGCTATCAAGATTGGGAGGAGATGAGTTTACCCTACTGATGGAAGGTAATAATTGTTCGGAAGAGGCGGCTGCATTGGCAAATAAGATTATATATACGGTAAGCGAGCCGATTCTCTTAAAGGATTTGGAGGTGTCAGTGGGGATCAGCATCGGAATATCGATAGCACCCTATGATGACCTTACAATGGAGGGATTGATTCGAAAAGCAGATAGTGCGATGTACCATAGCAAGGACAACGGCAGAGGAAAATATTCCTTCTCCTCCGAAGAAATAGAGCTAAGAAATCATGAAAAGCTTGAATTGCAGATTAAGCTAAAACAAGCGTTACAGAATGAGGAATTTGAACTCTATTTACAGCCTCAAATTTCAATGGTAAATAACAAGTATACGATTATCGGTGCAGAAGCCCTGATACGATGGAATAGTGATGGCTCAGTCATTCCTCCGGGAAAATTTATTCCTGCTGCAGAGGAGAATGGATTAATTCTACCTATCAGTAATTGGATCACGGCAGAGATATTCCGAATCGATCAGCTGCTCAAAAACCATGATATCGGTATTAATTTAGCAATTAATGTATCTGTAAAACAATTTGAAAATAAAGATTATATTCAGCTACTTCGCAAGCTCATGGAGGAAAACTCCAAACAAAACATTCGATTGGTTCTGGAGATAACGGAAAGCATGTTTATCCATGATATTAACTGGGCGATTGAATATTTACTGGAAATGAAGGAATTGGGTGTCCGTATAGCGCTGGATGATTTCGGTACAGGCTTTTCATCCCTCAGCTATTTAACAAAGCTTCCGATTGATTACATAAAGATAGACCAAGCCTTTGTAAGCCGATTGGACGAGGCTCAAAATGCAAAGCTGACCTATTCGATCCTATCCATGGCTAAAACGTTGAATCTAGAGACGCTGGCCGAAGGAGTCGAGACACCGGAGCAGGCAAAGAAGTTATTGCAGGTTGGCTGTGATGAGTTACAAGGCTATTATTTCAGTAAACCGGTACCGATTAATGAATTTATTAAATTGTATCAGAAACAGCTACTTTAACTTTACGAGATTTTCATGCTAGTCCTACTTATCATTGATAAACGAAGCCAAGTGTCTTTATCGGAAAAGATTACGATAAGCGCTTGGGCTGCATCCATATTCTTTTTTAAACAAGCTGTAAAAGCTACTTTTGTCCGTATAACCAATCAGCTCGACAATCTGTTCAATACTGTTATTCGTATAAGTCAGATAATTGGCGGCACTCTGCAGCTTTATTTTTACAAGCAGATCACGGAAGGACTGTCCGGTTTGCTTATGCAATACGGAGGACAGATACTTCGGATGATAATTAAAGTGAGCTGCCAGTGTCACAAGAGTGACCGATTTGTGGTTTAAATAGATATAATCCAGGATCTCCGCTGTAAGAGAGTTCCCGGGTTTTGAACTGCTTTTGTAGCTTCGAAGGAGGAAAGAGAAGAGCAAGGTCAATAAAGCTTCAATTATCACTTGACTGTATTCCTTCTGATTCAGGTATTCCTTCACCAGAAGCTCCAGAAGCTGATCTATATTCACATCCAAATAAGGCAGATAAAGAAATGAGGGCTGTGTCTCATTTTCGATACGGTAACGGATAAAAAAAGCGTTCAGAATCGGATCATTGAACAGAATCCGAAAGATGGATTTCTGAAAGAGACTCTTCGGTAAAACTATATTCAGGACTAGATCCGTTGTTTCCGTGTAATTTTTAAAATAATGAACTGCATTGGGATTCATGATACAGAGGCTTCCTTCTTTTAGCGAAATCTCCTGATTATCAATTACTCCAATCGGATTACCCTTGCAGACATAAATTATTTCAAAGAAGTCATGATAATGTTCCATACCGTTCGCAACTTCATGATGAAAACATAGATATAAGGAAGTAGAGGCATCCCGAAAAAAGTAAGAGGCAGTTAATAATCTTGGAGAACGGGTCGAATCATCATTCCTTTGTTCCTTGCCATGTTCCTGGTCAAACCAGTCTGTATGCTCCCATAATTTCTTAATCAAGTTCTGATCCATTCCATCTTACCTCACAACACCATAATAATTACCTTTCAGTACTTTATAAGCTACTGCTTTATTATATAATAAACAGCAGAAATTTGCCATGGCTTAATCAATTGGCTTCGTTATCGATTTTATTTTGATGATAGGCTTTGGTAAGATTATTGGTTTTATTAATAGGAAGATTACAATGGAAAGGGAGAAAAAATATGAAGATAAGTGTATGTAAGACAAACCATCTCGTAAATCCTCTGGGGTTTGGTATGGACTATGCTACCGTATCGTGGATAGTGGAGGAGACAACATCAAAGAAGCAGCTGGCAGCGCAGGTGATCGTAGCGAAGAATGTGGGGATGAGTGAAGTGATCTATGACAGCGGCAGGAAACCGGAGCTGTCTAATCTGGCAGTAAGGCTGCCAATTGCACTGTCCCCTTATACCAGATATTATTGGACGGTTAAGGTATGGGGCGACGGTGGAGATGAGGCTGTTTCAGAAGTAAATTGGTTTGAGACCGGAAAACAGAACGAGAATTGGAGTGCGAAATGGATTACACCCGTATGGGAAGATACGAGTATTCATCCCTATTTAAGAAGATCCTTCGCCCTTCCCGGTGCGATCAGATCTGCCAGAGCCTATGTGACCGGACTAGGTCTGTACGAACTGGAGTTGAACGGGGTTAAGGTAGGAAATGAATATTTAACACCTTACTGTAATGCTTACGATGCCTGGATTCAAAGCCAGACCTATGATATCACGGAGCTTTTGCAGGAGGGAGAGAATACGGTTGGTGCTATATTAGCAAATGGCTGGGCGAAGGGTAGGTTTGGAACCTTTGGAGATTTAAATACACCATATTGCCAATCCTTTGCTCTATTGTGTGAGCTTCGTATTACAATGGAGGATGGCTCCGTTACGGTCCTCGGGACGGATACGGATTGGCGCTGCAAGCCCTCTCCTGTGCTTGCAGACGGAATCTATGACGGAGAAGTCTATGATGCAAACAGGGAACTAATCGGCTGGTCTAATGTTGATTTTGATGATTCTGATTGGGATATGGTGAAGGAATACAACCCAGAGGGTTTGGGTAAGGTTGAAGATAGGCTGTCCTTACCTGTCCTCGTGAAAGAGACGATGAAACCGATTGCATTACTTCATACTCCGGCCGGTGAATGGGTTCTTGATATGGGCCAAAATATGGTTGGCTGGATAAGAATCAATATCCGCGAACCAAAAGACACCATCATAACTCTAAGGCACGGAGAAGTACTGCAAGAGGATAATTTTTACCGCGATAACCTGCGTTCGGCTAAAGCGGAATATTGTTATATCTGCGATGGTACGGAGAGGATAATTGAACCGCATTATACTTTTTATGGTTTCCGGTATGTGAAGCTGGAGGGATTTACGGAACCAATCCGGTTGGAGGACTTTACTGGTTGCGTCGTTTATTCGGATCTGGAGCAGACAGGTAGTATCGAGACCTCAGATCCTTACGTGAACCGATTGTTTCTGAATGCTCTGTGGGGACAAAAGGGAAATTTCTTGGATGTACCGACAGATTGCCCGCAGCGGGATGAGCGGATGGGTTGGACCGGGGATACCGAGGTATTTAGCGGAACGGCATCCTTCAATATGGATACTTATGCTTTCTATACAAAGTTTATGCGAGATCTGTACGAAGAACAAAAATTCTGTAACGGCATGGTGACCAGTGTAGTTCCGACCTTCACTAAGGATAAAAGTATCGAAGCAAGCTTTATGGGCGGCGGTGCCTGTGCTTGGGGAGATGCGGCAACTGTTGTTCCTTGGGAGGTTTATCTTCATTATGGTGATAAAGCAATCTTAGAAAAGCAATATCCGAGTATGAAAGCTTGGGTTGACTGGATACGTTTACAGGATCAGAAATCCGGTGACCGAAGGCTGTGGACAGTGGGCTTTCATTACGGAGATTGGCTCGCACTGGATGGCCCGGTAGAAGGTGGTGTCTTTGGAGGAACCGATAATGGACTGTTGGCCTCTGCATATTATCGATTGTCCTCCAATATTGTTGCAAAGGCTGCCTCTGTACTTGGATATTTGGAGGATGCCTCCTTCTATGGAGGTTTAACAGAGGAGATCAAACAGGCAATTCAGAATGAATATTTTACAAAGAACGGTCGCTCTGCCATCCATACGCAGACGGCTCATGTAGTGGCACTGCATTTTGATCTGGTTCCGGCTGAGGTTAAGAATAGAGTTCTGAAGGATCTGAAGGCTCTGCTCAAGAAGAGTAACATGCATCTTAAGACCGGATTTATCGGAACCCCTTACCTATGCAGGACTCTTTCCGACCATGGCGATCCGGAGAGCGCTTACCGAATCTTCTTCCAGGAGGATTACCCAAGCTGGCTCTATGAAGTATTGATGGGAGCGACTACAATATGGGAACGCTGGAACTCCATCCTACCAGACGGTAAAATGGAGGGGATCGGTATGAATTCTCTGAATCATTATGCATATGGTTCCATCATAGAATGGATGTACCGTAATATGTGCGGAATCAATCCAGTCGAAGAGGCTCCGGGCTTCCGCAAATTCATTCTCAAGCCTGAGGTCTACGGTAAATTATATTTTGCAAAGGCTACCTTACGGTCCGCCATGGGTCTTATTGAGTGCGGCTGGTCGAGGGAAGAGGGCGGCAAGCACAAAACACTAACAATTCAGATCACGATACCATTTAATGCAGAAGCAATACTCTATCTTCCGGATGCCAGATTAACTGAAGTGGAGGGTATCATAGGGTTATCTGCGGAGCAAGTGGGAGAGAAGGTGAAGGTAAGCCTAGAGGCAGGCATCTATACCTTCCGTTATATCCCCACTAAGAATTATGAACTTGTATACTCTATCGAATCACCTCTTCGAGAATTGCTGGAAAACACTGAGACAAAGGCTATACTGTCCGATCTGGTACCAAAGCTAATCTCGATGGTAAACGACCAGAATGAGACAGATCTGCCCTATAGTATCGCGGATATCTTAGACGATGAGGATACCTCTTTAGCGGAACGGTTGTTTAGTAATAAGATAGACGTTATTAAATTAAATGAATGCTTAGGTATGATACCGGTCAAGACAAGAACCGTTAAGTAAGTAACTTCAAAGCGAAGAATTGAAGATATAACTTATTAGAAAGAATAGAAAGACTATCGTTTAAAATGATATGATACCTCCAAAGGAGACAAGGGGAAATAACCAAATCTACTTTGGAGGTATTTTTATGGGTAGAAAATTTAAATATTCCATTGAGGATAAAATATATGCAGTAAATGCATATCGATCTGGTTCAATGAGTATTCAGGAAATTTGTGAAGATATAGGAATGCATTATTGCAACGGAGGTGGTAGTTGTATCCGGCAATGGACCCAAAGGTATTCTGAATTTGGGGAAGTTATACCAAGCATTGAAATTACTTGGGAGGAAGATTATAATTATAGGATATATGCAGAGTCGATTACTGATAATGTAATAATCGAAGATCTGTCGGCTGTGTCGTTGGTAACGACCTATAAAGAACTGATATAGAAAGCTATGGAATAATACTTAGGAGGAGTATTGATCGTATGGGTAACTTAGTACATTTACCGAATATTGGCATAGACACAGAAAAGCAGTTGCAATTAATCGGTGTCAATTCTTATGATGAACTTAAGGCACTCGGTGCGGAGCAGGCATGGCTGAAATTACAGAAGATAGATGAATCCGCATGCCTTCATAGATTATTGGGTTTAGAAGGTGCCATACAAGGAATGAGAAAGAATTTGCTTTCGGAAGAGAGAAAAGCTGAATTGAAAGAATTCTATAACATTCATAAAATTATTTAAAGCAGGAGATCAATAAAATGAGTAAAAGCCCATTTGATCAGTTCCCCAAAATTACGACAAGTGAGATTATCTTTCGAAAAATTATTCCCGATGATGTGGACAGCCTCTTTGAGATATACAACGGGATGTGAATATGATTACGACTGGATACCGCTTGAATGATCGCTTTTGGGGTAGAGGAATTGCTACAAAAACAGTAAAAGCAATGACAGATTACCTTTTCAAGGAAATTGGTATTAATCGAGTCCAGACTTTTGTCATGCCGGAGAATATCAAGTCATTGAATGTCTTGAAAAGAAATAATTATAAAGAAGAAGGTACTTTTCGACAGGGATATCGATGGAAGGGCTTAGGCGTAGTTGATCTGACGCTATTTTCTATGTTAAGGTCTGATTGGAATCAGCTATGGTTATAGAAAAAGTCATAACGGAATGGGGGAATTAGAGTGGAACTATGGGATGTATACGATATGAATCGCGATAAAACTGGGAAAACGATGCTTCGAGGCGAGCCATTTGAAGATAATGCTTATCATTTGGTTGTTCACGTATGTGTTTTCAATGCTAAAGGTGAGATGTTAATACAGCAAAGGCAATCGTTTAAGGAGGGGTGGCCGAATAAATGGGATATCACTGCAGGCGGAAGTGCAACGAAGGGAGATACCAGTCAGACTGCTGCAGAAAGAGAACTATTTGAGGAAATAGGACTGAAAATCGATTTACACAATATCAGACCTCATATGGCAATCAATTTTAATCATGGTTTTCATGATATTTATTTGATCGAAAAAGAGGTTGATCTTAAGAAGCTGGTTCTGCAACCGGAAGAAGTTCAGAAGGTGAAATGGGCTTCCAAGGAGGAGATCCTTTTCATGATAGAAAATAGAGAATTTGTACCATATTACCCTAGTGCGATACTGCTATTATTTGATCTGCGAAAAAAATATGGATGGATTCGGGAATAAGGAATAAATAAAATTTTTGCGAAAAGTTTAGAACAATAGATTGAGTTAGTTTATCATAAAAAAAATAGGAGGAAGGAGGTATTTTGCTGTGGTAAGAGAGATTTTAAAGCTCGGTAATCCGCAATTATATGAGAAAAGCCAAGAAGTTACAGAGGCAGATAGAAAGTATTTGTCTGATTGGATCCAAGATCTTCATGACACTCTCATGAATTATAAAAATACATACGGAGCCGGACGTGCAATTGCAGCACCGCAGATAGGAATTCAAAAACGGTTGTTATATATGTTTACGGATAAACCATATGTCTTCATAAATCCTGCACTAACTTTCCCGGATGAGGAAATATATACACTTTTGGATGATTGTATGTCATTTCCAGGATTAATGGTTAAGGTGGAACGGTATAAACGAGTGTATATTTCCTATCTTGATGAAGATTTTCATCCGCGTCAAATGCACCTGGAAGACGACTATTCAGAGCTTTTACAGCATGAATATGATCATCTGGAGGGGATACTGGCTACTATGAGGGCAGTCGATAACAAGTCACTTTACTTAGAAAATAGGATACGAGGCAATTAGTAATGTTATATAAGGGGAGTGTATATGGACTTACAGGAAATCAATGATAAGTACCGCGAAGTGGTAAACCGAATTTTGAAAGAGGAATGGCATTGTCCACCTTCTATATCGAAGGGAAAGGTAATTGATACTACGATTCTACCCGGATTTCTTTATATACAAGAGGATGAGATAAAGGGAGTTGTAACCTATCATATTGAAAATGAGGAATGTGAGATTGTAACATTAAACAGTTTTGACGAAAACAAAGGAATAGGTTCCGCTTTAATCAATGGAGTTTTAAATATTGCTAAAAATAATCATTGTAAAAGACTATGGTTAATAACAACCAATGACGATATAAATGCAATACGATTCTATCAAAAGAAAGGGTTTGATTTAAGGGCAGCTCATATCAATGCGATGGATGTCTCCAGAAAACTAAAGCCAAGCATTCCGCTATGGGGAATGGATAACATACCGATTAAGCACGAGCTTGAATTTGAAATATTATTGTAATTGGGCTTTTGATCTTAGCAAATTTTCACACGAACGAACTGTGGAAAGTGCTGGAATACTGTTCTTCCCTCGGAGAAATCTATGACATCGTGGTAGAGGATATGGACAGACAGGCAAGAGGATTGCATGGTTGATCTAATTTCACCTGGATGAAGGAGTAGCTATGAATAAATTAATAGTATTAGAGATAGAAGGTGATGGATGCTTAAACATCCTCACCTTCTTTACATCTTTATCATATCATAAAATCTCCATAACAACAAGACTGTTTTTCCGTGCAGGTATGTGCTAGACTCTTACAGTAACTTCAGGGAACAGCAGTATTTTGTCCATTTGAATGAGAGGGGATCTTGGAATGAGTCATCATCAAACTGAACTTGAATTTGAACGTGAGAAACTTGCACAAACGATAACAATCGCACAAAACCAGTTGGATCAAGCCAGACTACTTAATGAGGAGAATAAATCTGCAATACTTTCTGCAAAGAAGGAGTTGCGGGAAGAAACCTCGCATGCGATGGGTAATCTTTGGGGGTCAGATGCCTTTGAAGCCCTGGCGGAATTAAGCCAGTTTGTGAATCCGGTAGAACAGAAGATTACGGATTATGAAACCCTGGAGAAAAAAATACGGTTACTGGAGCAGCTGATTAAGTCTCCCTATTTTGCCCGGATCGATTTTAAATATGAAGACGAGGATCAGCCTGAGATGATTTATATCGGACGAAGCTCGTTAAAGAAAGAAAATTCCTATGAAAACTATGTCCATGACTGGAGATCGCCTATCGCAAGTGTTTTCTACCGTTTTGTCACCGGTCCGGTATATTATGACGCACCGGTCGGCAGGATAAACGGTGAAGTGAAACTAAAACGTCAGTATGAAATCAATCATAGTGTGTTAGAGTATTATTTTGATGCGGATGTTCAGATCGTGGATGAATTTCTGAGAAAGCTGCTGTCGCAGAATACCTCACCAAAGATGAAAACAATTGTAGAGACTATTCAGAAAGAACAGGATATTGTCATACGTGATATGGAGAACGATTTAATGATGGTACAGGGAGTTGCAGGAAGCGGCAAGACCTCCATCGCGCTCCACCGGGCTGCTTATCTTATGTATCAGGGACTACAGGCAAAGTTGTCTGCAAATAATATCATGATTATTTCTCCGAACACATTATTTGAACAATATATTTCAAGCGTATTGCCGGAGCTTGGGGAAAGTAATGTGGTCTCCGTTGTATTTGATGAACTACTTACTACAATACTTGAACAGGAACAGATCCAATCAAGAAATCAATTCCTGGAAAACTTAGTTACCAGCACCGGATATCGAAACGTGATTAAGCAATGTATCGAATTCAAAACCTCGGAGCAAATGAAAGAAATATTGCATCATTTTATTGAGAACCTACCATACCAGGACATTGAATTCGAAGATGTCTATTATGAGAATAAGCTGGTCCTAGAGAAAGAACAACTCAGAGAGATGGTGGTGAGAAGAGGTGATATACCTCTAGGGGTTAAATTAAAGCAGCTTGAAGAATATATCATGGAGCTCGTCAGAGAAACTGCCGAAGAGCGAATCAACAGAGCCGAACGATTGAGTATCCAGAATGAGCTTAAGAAATTTACGGTGCTCAATGTGGATCATTTATATTATAAACTGTTCCATAATAATGAGTATTTTACCGGTTTTGATAAGGATGGCTTACTTTCTGAGGGGATGGATGAGATACTGAAATATACCCAGGAGAATTTGGAGAGTCGCTATCTGCATTTTGATGATGCAATTGTCAAGGCCTATCTGAAGCTGATGTTATTCGGTGCCTCAAATGAATACCGGAATATCAAGCAGGTGGTCATTGATGAAGCGCAGGATTATTATCCTCTTCAATATGAAATATTTCACATGATGTTTGCGAATGCGAAGTTCACGGTTCTGGGCGATATGAATCAAACTCTGGAAAAGCAGGAGGATCTGTCGTTATATGAACAAATCGGAAAAATATTAAATAAGAAAAAGTCATCCTTGATTACTATGGATAAGAGCTTCCGCTGTACCAATGAGATACTTCAATTTAGTCTGAAATTCATAGATCAAAGTCCGGAAATTAAGAGCTTTAATCGAAAAGGAGAGGAACCGGAGATTTCTGTTGCTTCTGATCAGGTTGCTCTTAATGATAAGATCATCAAAGAAGTTAAGATCTGTCAGGAGAAAGGATATCGAACCATCGGTCTGATCTGTAAAAGTGAGAAGAATGCTCATGCCCTATATCGGTACCTGAAGGCTTCGATTGAGGTACAGCTAATCAAGAATGAAAGCACGACGGATTTGCAGGGAGTATTTATCATACCGGTGTATCTGTCCAAGGGACTGGAGTTTGATGCTGTGTTAGTCTGCGATGCGGATGCAGCGACCTATCACACAGAGGATGATAAAAAGCATCTATATATTGCATGCACCAGAGCACTCCATCGTCTTAATCTGTTCTGTAGAGGAGAGCGCAGTCCATTGCTATAGTAAACATCAAAAGGCCTGAAAATGCAGGGTAAGATTATACTTATCCTGCATTTTCGATTTCTTTGGATTCATAAAGATTGAAGTACAATTGAAGCACAATATAGTAATAAATTACATTTTACAAGATAAAGTGTATTTCAACTATTGACCTGGTGTTAGGTTTAAGTAGTATAATGATGTATATATATCACAGGAACTCAATCAAGTTTTCGAGAAAGGAAAGAAAAATAGCGATTTATTATAATTCGCAGGCTGGTAACCAGCCGTGGTTAAGTAAAATAAAGAAGATGATGGGAGAAAAAGGGTGAAATCGGATAAAATATCTTTCAAATTAAGTATATTCTATATGGCAGTCTATGTTGGACTGGCTTGTATTAGTCCGTTCTTGATATTATTCTATCAGCAAAAGGGATTGAACTTTGCTCAAATTGGATTAGTCAGTGCTGCGTATTCAATTTTTGGAGTATTCACTCAGCCCTTCTGGGGATTTATCACAGATAAGTACTTAAATAAAAGAATAACCTTAATCATGTTAAGTGTACTTTGTGCCCTCATTATATTCAGCTTCCTTATGGTGAACAGCGTCCCATCGGTTTTTGCCGCAGTTATTCTACTTTCCATATTTCAAAACTCTGTCTATCCGATTGCCGACGCCTTTAGCTATGAGATCATCGAGCATAACCCTCAGATTCAATATGGAAGGATACGCCTCATGGGCAATATCGGCTATGCGTTCGGGGCATTAGTTTTAGGTCTGATCATTCAGAGGTACGGTTTACGCATTTCCTATTATATCTTTTTTATAGTCATGATGCTCGCAAGTTTGATGATTGCTAAGGTGAAATTTACAGGTAAGCATACCGGGGTAAAGATTAATTTAAAGGATGGACTACGGCTTTTTCAGGATAAGAGATACTTGATTTTACTTTTGTCAGCAACGATTTGTAATATTGCGATCGGTGGGAATGTAAATTACGTTGCCATCCTAATTCAAGATACCGGAGGAAATACCGGAATTCTGGGATTTGTCTGGTTCCTGGTTGCATTGAGTGCTTTGCCGGTTTTGTATTATGGCAGAAGATTGATCACAAAATTTGATATGCTATATTTTTATATGTTCGGAAGCCTGGTTTATGCGCTGCGTTTCTTTTTAGATTCAATCGTTGACTCCTATACTACTATCATCTGGATACAGTTATTGGAGAGCATCTCGTATCCGTTGGTATTGTTGGGAGCTTTGGAATATTTGAATAAGATAACACCGGATAAGGTTAAAACTACATCTATGACATTCTATACAGCCGCTTACGGAATCGGCGGTTTCATCGGTAATATCATTGGTGGTGTAATTCTTCAGAATGCAGAGGTATTCTTATTATATAAAGTATTAGCTGGTGTTTCGTTATTAGGTTGTATCGTGGTTCTGATATTAAAGAAAGTGGATCAATCGGTTAGTGAAGTACAATCGGAAGAGGTAACTGCGGCATGAGAGGAGTTTGAAGTAGGAAAGAAGATACCGCCTTATAAATGGAATTAGGATAAGAGAAGAAGATAACAGATGAATATAACAAAGATGTCATATTATTAGGATAGTCAGTGTCACAGGATGCTGGCTATTTTTAACATGCGCTCTGCATGTGCACGTTCCTTAGACAATTTATTTTGTTCAGTGTCAGATAGAAAAAAACGGGATGGAAATTGGTGGAATAATTTAAGGGATTATGATAAAATGGGTTAGATATTATATCAAACAAATAGGTATCTATTATAGAGTAACAGTTTTACCTGAGCTTTGGGAATTTCATATTATGAATACTAGGCGGTGCTTATATGTATAAAATGAACAAGATAGAGAATGTCATTGAACAATACCAGAACGATGAAAATTTATCAATCAGAATTCAACTACATTCCAAATATAGTACGAATAAACAAGGCTGGTATCCATGGCTTTTTGAACAATATGAGTTTGCAAATGGATACCGGATACTGGAACTTGGCTGTGGAAATGGAGATCAGTGGCAGGATCGTATAGACAAACTCCCCGCACATTGCACATTAGTGTTGTCCGATTTTTCAGAAGGTATGATTAATAAAGTATGGGAAAAATATTCTTGTCATAAGAACCTACTTTCGCAAAAAATAGATATACAGAACATACCTTTTCCTGATCAATGCTTTGATGCTGTTATTGCCAATCATATGTTGTATCATGTTCCGGATTTGTCAAAAGCAATTTCCGAAGTACATAGAGTATTAAGAAGCGGCGGCAAATTTTATGCTGCTACCAATGGTAACGGTGGTATGAGAACATATTTACATAATGCCAGAAAACTCATCGATTCTGGTACACCCGCTTTATCAGATGGTTTTTCATTCAGTCTTCAAAATGGTGCAGAACTTCTTAGTAAATATTTTGGCGATGTGAAAAGCTGCCTATATGGAGATTCTTTGCACATCACAGAAACACAGGATTTGATTGATTGGATGAAATCAGCCGCAACTATTTCAAACTATTCTGAATGTGATTTTGAAAAATTATACGATTATTTTGAGAATATCAGGATCAAACAAGGAGCTATCGAGGTGCCAAAGGAGTTGGGATTATTTATTTCAACAAAGTGATACTACTTGCTGAATAGGAGGATGTTTTATTTGAATTCATATGATTCCATTATGAAAAAAATAGTGTCATTTGCGAATGAATCGGAATTGATTCAGGCGATGGTTCTTTTTGGTTCCAGAGCAAGAGAAAAAGATCCTGCAGATAAGTATTCGGATTACGATATCATTTTTCTTGTAAAGGACGTTGATTATTTCTTAAGTACAGATGATTGGCTGAATCAAATTGAACAATACTATATTTCCTTTCAAGAACCAACAGCAGCCTATGGCCAGGAGCGCAGAGTGTTTTTCAGAGATGCGATGGATATGGACTTTCTATTTTACGAGGTGAAAGATGCGGAGAGGTTAGCAGCTGATCCTACGATACAATCCTTCTTTGCTCGCGGATATCAGATATTGGTAGATAAAGTTGATTTTAAAGGTGCTGTGGAACGCAATAAACCAATGAAATCAACGGAAGCTATAAAAACTGTTTTGACAGAGACGGAATTTATTAATCTGGTAAATATATTTTGGTTTCACTCAATCTGGTCGGTGAAAAAGATATTACGAGGAGAAACCTGGTCAGCAAAAAGCTGTGTTGATGGTTATATGAAGGATTTATTAAGGCAGATGCTTGAGAGCTATTCAAAAGCTGATCATGGGAAAGACTTTGATGTTTGGCATGATGGCAGATTTTTTGACAATTGGGTCGAGGAAGATATTAAGAGAAAGTTGAAGAAAGCATATGGAGCTTATGACGCTGAGGATATTTTAAGAGCGCTGAACAATACGATGCGTATCTTTAGTGAGGTTTCAAATAAAACTGCAACTCTTCTGGATTATGATTATCCAATCACAGCTGAGACATATGCTTTGGAGCAAATAGAAAAACTTACTTCACAGATTCACGGATGACTATGATTTTATGGAGGCAAATTCAATGACAACACCTATTTTAGAAACAGAGAGATTACTGTTAAGGCCTTTTACCATAGAAGATACACAGGAAGTATTCGAGTGTTGGGAAAGTGATGCAGATGTTGCAAGATATATGATGTGGGAAAGTCATAATGATATTGAAAAAACAAAGAAATTTATTGAATACGAATTATCTATGTTATCAATTGATAAGTGGTATCGTTGGTGTATCACGGATAAAATTACAAAAACAATATTTGGTACTTGCCTAATATACTTCAATGATGAGGAGAACTGCTGGGATATCTCTTATAATCTGGGTAAGAAATATTGGAGAAGAGGTTATGTTACAGAAGCAATGAAAAAAGTGATGGAATTTGCAATTCATTCATTAGGATTGAAAGAATTTATTGCTGCACATGCAATAGAAAATCCTGCATCTGGAAAAGTAATAGAAAAGTTAGGATTTCAATATGAATGTGATATTGACTATATCTGTAACGGTGGCAATATACATACAATAGGAAAAAAATATCGCTTGAAAGTAATTTGATGTAGGAGAAAGAAAGATTTTATTAAGAGCTATTTTTCATTATTTTATTATCAATTATTATTTAGAAAATCAAAACATTAATTAAAAAGTATCAGGAAAAGGAGAAAAGCAAGTGAAAATTCAAGATGTCCCTTTTTGCACAATTGATTGGAAAACAGTAAAACCGACAAGACATCCGGGCATAACCGGAGAGGCCTATTGGCGTACCTTTGAAATAGGAAATATAAGAGTTCGTATGGTCGAATATACGCCAGGGTATTTAGCAGATCATTGGTGTAAACGCGGGCATGTACTTCTGGTCCTGGAGGGTGAATTAGTAACTGAACTTGAGGATGGCAGAAAATTTACATTAATGCCAGGAATGAGTTACCAGGTTGCCGAAGATGTGAATCCTCATCGTTCTTATACAGAACAAGGTGCTAAGCTGTTTATTGTAGACTGATTTTATGATCCAAATGCGGTTCTTTTCATCCGAGCTTACTTATTATTTGATGAAACAGATCAATAGAGAGGGAAATTTAGAAGCGGCAAGAAAAGCCGAAATGAAGGCAGTTTTGCTCAAATAAATTGTATTAGTTAAATAATTTCAAGGGTGGAGTATAATGCTAGAGTGGTTTTTAAAAAATAAGATGAGGTTTTTAGTGGGTCTGATTTCTGCAATTATAATCTGCAGTATAGTGAGATTACAGTTTCCTGCTAATCAACTGCTTTCGGATGAAGAATTAGAGAGACTTATATCCGATAAAGGTATTGAGCCCGTTTTAATTAGCAATATAGGAGATTCTTATACTGCTATTCTTTATAAAGATGACAATAGAATTGAAAGATTAATGTTAATTGCATATAAGAACATTTGGAGCACAGTTAAGACAAAACCATTTGCTTTTTATACACCAGACAGAGCTAGCAAAGTAAATGTTGAATACTGGTCTAAAGATCCATTTAGATACAATTTAATTGGTTTTGTTGGAATAGAAATATTGAATAAAGAAGTTTTTGATAAAGCAAAAAGTGTTAAAGTAGTATTAGATAATGGTGTCGTTGAAAGAGCATATTTCAATAATTCAAATATTCTGTTAGTACCTGCAACAAGAAAATATTTTTGGGAGAAGCCAAGAATAGAAATAATTGAATTATATGATGATAATGGAAAAGTTATAGATGGATTTTACACTAGGTCAGAATATTTACCTGATTAATGTATGGGATTAGAGTTGTTATGATACACATTCATTCTATGGCAATTGTGAAGTAATTCACTTAATCATTACGTATCAATTCAGAATACGAGATTTAACGTCAAAACATTCATTTTAGGAGATTTCAATGAGCACTGGTAATGGAATAATTATTATGGGTCTGAATGGGAGTGGCAAATCCACAATTTGTCGTGAACTGTCAGAGCTATTGAACTATAGACGTATGGATGTAGAAGACTATTATTTTCTAGACTCTGACATACCATATACGAAAAGCCGCACTCGCGAAGAGGTTAAGCGGTTGATGCTTGATGATATTAACAACTATCACAACTATATACTCTCATCCGTCGGGTGTAATTGGGATTCCGAGATTGTATCTACATATAAGCTGGCCGTTCTTCTTTATGCTCCGCTTCAAGTGAGATTAGATCGAATAAAGCAACGAGAAATAGCTCGTTTTGGGAATAGAGTTTTAGATGGGGGAAATATGTATGAATCTCAAAAGCGATTTTATGATATGGTTGTATCACGTTCTGCAGAGGATATAAGACAGCAGGCATGTTCGCTCACTTGCCCGGTATTGGAGATAGATGCAACACAGCCAGTGAAAGAAATTCTTAATTTGATTTACAGCAATTATTTGAATATACTGGAAGAAGGATCAGCGAATAATGGATGATATTAGTATTGATACAGATAGTGATTCGATTTTAAATGGAGGACAAGTTCTATGGATGAAAAAATAAGATGCTCTTGGGCAGGAAACACCGCCATATACATAGATTATCATGACAATGAATGGGGACGGCCGGTACATGATGATATCAAGCTCTTTGAAATGCTTATTTTAGAAGGAATGCAGGCAGGGCTTTCATGGATAACCATACTTAATCGAAGAGAAGCATTCAGAGAGGCTTTTGATGGGTTTGATCCTAATAAGGTAGCCCTTTATGATGATACAAAAATTCAAGAACTCATAGTAAACGAAAAAATAATTAGAAATCGCCTTAAAATTAATGCCGCTGTGAGCAATGCCAAGGCATTTTTAAAAGTGATTGAAGAATACGGAAGCTTTGATAAGTTTATATGGGGATATGTGGACTATGCACCGATTACAGGTCGTTGGGAGAAACTCCAAGACGTTCCGGCAAGCACACCTCTCTCCGATAAGATTAGTAAAGACTTGAAGAAAAGGGGCTTTAAGTTTGTTGGTTCAACCATAATTTATGCATTCATGCAAGCTACTGGTATGGTCAATGATCATATTATGACCTGCTTTGCTTATGATGAGATATTGAACAGGTAGCGTTTGAAAATAGCCAAGGTATCACTCACTACCGTTACATTAAGGATTGAAATGTACTTATTCCCAAAAAGAAGGATGTATCATAAATGAATTGGTCCAGGTATGATGAAGTAAACCATATAATAGAAAAATTACTGAAGGGACATCGAAAAATCTTTGAGGATAAAATGGCTGGCTTTTATTTGTATGGATCGTTGATATGGGGTGATTTTGACGTTGTTTCCAGCGATATAGATACACTATGTGCATTAGCCTCCGAGGTAACTCCTGAGGAAATCGATATGTCAATGAGACAATAAGAGCAATAATAAATTGCGAACATAAAATGCGAAGTAAAGCTGCTTTGCAACATTTCAAAAGTGTGTCTCAATCGTTTACAATAGTGAAATATCAAAGAAGTATATTAATACACAGGAAGATGAAATAGTTTGGACTTTAATAGAAAAATGGAAGCCGAGTATCTGCGAGCTAATCCCACTTCAGGGTATTTGACAGAAATTCTGACATAAAAAGAATTCCCGGACTATATTGATTATTTACCGCATGGATACATTGTACGAATAATTGGTATTATTGGATATTTACCTGAAGTGGATGAGGGCCTTACTAACCCCATATCAATGTCAAGAGAAGAATTCAAATATTTTGCTGATAATACAGCTGCTCTTGTGGTGAGTAAGTTAAGGGAAACAAAGTTGATTTGATAAATAACATAATAAAACTGGAGGTAAACAACATGAAACGAAATATGGCTACCACAATATTAGTAGTACTAATAATCATTACACTTTGCTCCTGTGAAAAGAGATCAGCAATAGATACAACTCAGGAAGCTATCAATCCTATTACAGAAGCTGCTTCTGGGGAGAATGAACCGGAAGAACCGGCAATTGTCACTGCGGAACCCAAAAAGCCGATCGTAGAAAGCATTACCCCTGCAATAACAGAGGATACTACCAATGTCATTCCTGTTACCTTAGAGGTACCTCCCTTCAGTTATTATTTATCAGACAAAGTAAAGGCAGATGACAATCAACCCATTCAATTAGCAATGATATCAAGTACTCCTAATGAAATTACTGATGAGGACAAATGGTTCATTGATAATAACCTAATCTTTAACACTTATGAGGTGCCTAATTCATTTCGATATATTACCGGTAATCTGCCGGACGGAATTGCCAAGAAGTGGGACGAATTGATTATAACTTCTGCATTCTATGACGATTTTTACATTTACTGTACCTATGGATCAAACTTTAGTGAAGGCTATAAATTGAATATCTATGATAAGAATTCTTTCGAGATTATTTATGCTTTAGACTTTACTAATTATTGTTATGCACCGGAATATATCTCGGAGGATTTTGATTATATTCAGCAGGCAATTAATTGGGCAGAGATTAAGGATAATATTCTATATGTTTCGCATAGTCATAGTACCTATGCGAAAAGCTCTAATAATATGAATGCTTACATAACAGCCATCGATCTGTCTGATATGTCTATACAGTGGAGAACGGATCCATTAGTCAGCAACGTATACAATTTTCAAATTATTGATAATGTTATTATTAGCGGGTACGGATTTACGGATGAACCTGATTTCTTATATCAGATTGATACTTCCAGTGGTAAGGTTATAGATAAAATACCATTGAAAACAGCGGCAGAATATATCATTAAGAAGGGTAATGTACTATATGTGCGTACTTATAATATGAATTATGAGTTTGAAATCACTCAATAGATTGGTACATTTGGAGTTTTTGGCATTTCCCGGTTCCGAAAGATTGGAATACATTGTTTGTTCCCAAGTAAATTATTGCACAGATACATATTCAGCAATATCCTAATAAAAGGAGGAAATTATTATGCAAGATGTTTTTCCAACAGAACAAGAACTTAACGAAATGCTCGGAGCAGAGAAATATATGGTATGGGTGGCTGTCAGCAATCTTATTGAAAGCTCATACGAAATGGAGATCTTACGCAAGAACACGAATTGGAACGATTGGAAATACGAGCATAAATACCGTCGTGGCGGTAAAACCTTATGTACGCTTTACGCCAATGAAAAAGGTTTTATGATACAAATAGTTTTTGGAAAAGAGGAACGAGCTAAATTTGAGAACGAACAACATACTTACTCGGATGAAGTTCAAAGCATCTATAATAATTCAACGACATATCATGACGGCAAATGGATGTCTTTTGAACCGGCCAATTCCCTACTAGAGGATATTCAGAGGTTATTGTATATCAAAAGAAAACCAAATAAAAATAAATAAATGTTCCATGGGCTTCTGGATTTGGGCGGTAATTTATTGCGATACGGTAGAGTATAGGCATAATTAATTGAATAATCTCAATAAATTAGAGATTAATATATAGATTAATATAATAAATCAGGAGCGCATGAAATGAAAAAAATGATTTGGTCGAGAGTTTTATTAGGTATTGGAGGCTTATAATTAGTCTGTTATATAGTTGGTATTACATATTTTTTATAGTTTTCGTGAATACAACAGGTACGCTTCTGCTGGAGCCGACATTGACGCTCTTATTCATAGTGTATTGCTATTACCCCCAACTATAATTTGCTTGGTATCATCCATTATATTAAGAATATTCTATAAAAAATCAATAAATAAGTTTTTTTATGATTTATAAGAGTTTTACGATGACTTGCTTCACATTAGTTACAGAATGCGAATTAGTTGTATTAAATAAAATTCAAATTTTTGGGGGAATAAAAATGGAAGATTATACTATAAGTGAGTGTAATAATGTAGAATCAGATTTATTAGTTGATAAAATTGTTGAGTACAATTTATCAATAGTACCATCAAAACAAGAAATTAATTTTTTATGGATAAATAGGGCTATTGAAGATATAAATGGAGAAATTATTGCAGGAATTCTTAGTAAAATGTATTGTTGGAATTGTCTTTATATAGATGTTTTATGGGTGAAGGGGGAACATAGAAAAGATGGATTAGGGACAAAACTTCTTACCGAAATTGAAAAGATAGCAATTGAAAAAGGTTGCCATCTTATTCACTTAGATACTTTTGATTTTCAAGCAAAGGATTTTTATATAAAGCATGGATATGAGATTTTCGGAGTATTAGATGAATGTCCACAAGGACATACAAGATATTATATGAAAAAGCATATTTAATTCGCAATATTTATCTACTGCGAAATAAGCTGAATTCAAATTATGCTTATGTACGAATGGTAATTGTACATAATAACTAATTTTCCACGTAAAACACGGATGTTAACTTGCGTTGCTTGTAGCAACAGGCACTTCAGCAATATGATGATGTCATCATAGCAAGGAGGATAATCATATGCTTGGAGAAAATATTAAGATACTTAGAAAGCAAAAGGGATATTCACAGGAAACGTTGGCTGAACAGTTAAATGTAGTTCGTCAGACAGTGTCAAAATGGGAGAAAGGAATCTCTGTGCCGGATGCTGAAATGCTTGGCAGAATTGCAGAACTCTTTGAGATTTGTGTAAGTGATCTCCTCGGGGGCAAAATACCCGAAGCAAATGCTATGGTAGACACGAATGAGGTGGCAAAGCAGCTTGCTATTTTAAATGAGCAACTAGCTAAGCAGAGCCGTAATAGAAAGCGGACATTAAAGATTGCATTGATAAGTATTGTGATGTTGATTTTAATTAGCATCATCATTTATGTGGCAGCATTTTCTCTCTTCAGATTTAGAAAATCATCCGGTGTAACAACCTATGTTGAACTTTATTGTACATTGAACGGTGAAGAGTACACTTATGCTATTACCTATGATGAGCAGTATCAGATAATTGAAGCTGGCGGTGATGGGTGGATTGCGGATCATGTTCAGACAGAACAATATGATGATGCCAATATCCTAATAGCCCAGATCGAAGATTACTTTACAGATCGTGGCGGGACATGCAAACGATCCGATGCCTCACAGTGAAATTGAATTTGCATGGGAGACCAGACTAATATGATTGTAATTACTACTTGGATGAATGTTTTTTCACAGGCATTTCATATGAATTCTTAGGAGCGAGTGTGGTTCGTTGGTCTGCAAGAAAGCTATGGTCGTGGCACGTGTTCTGGTGAAAGTATGCCCAGAGAAGATCTGGATTACCACCTATAACGAGTATTTACAAGAAGGAACAACACAACCGGCAAAGCGAAAGCATGACTTTATCCAAATGGAGAAACCACTCGATGTGATTAATTTAGTTGATAGGTAGGCATATCGGGATGCTTATGGTCCATGATATGAAGCAGAATTAGAATGGCGGACTGAGCTATATGCGGAACTTTATTGACAGATTGAATCCACAGCGATTCACTTTTCGAAGCAAAACAATGTGAATTGGAGGTAGCCTATGAGTCAGGATATATTATTTAAAACAGATGATTATATATTTTCGTATCGTGTAGCAGGTATTCTTATAAAAAATGGAAAGATATTATTACAAAAACCACTGAACGATAACAGGTATTCTATACCCGGTGGTCATGTCGCTTTCGGTGAATTATCATCTGAAACAATAATTCGTGAATTCAAAGAAGAAATCAAAGCCGATGTAAAAACTGAAAGATTGATTATGGTAGGTGAACTCTTCTGGCCTTGGGGGAGCAAACCTTGCCAACAAATAAGCTTTTATTATGAAATCTCATTATGCAACGAAAATCAAATACCCTTAGAGGGAACATTTCCTGCTTATGATGATTTTGGTAATAAACGAAATGACCTAGAATTTTCATGGATTGATTTAAATGAAATTAATAATCTTATGGTTTATCCAACGAATATTAAGGAGGACCTATTATCATTACCAAAAGAACTTAAATATTTTGTTTATCAGCAGGAATAGATTTGATTAAAAAATAATTTATTATGAATTAGTTCCGGTATTTATAGCAAAGCAAAAGATCAAATTAAGAGGAGTAGCAATGAGACTAACGATTTTACATACAAACGACATACATAGTAACTTTGAGAACTTTTCTAAGATAGTAAACCAAACAAATGAGTGGAGGGATAGTAACACTCTATTACTGGATGCCGGGGATTTTGCGGATTTTAAAAGGATTGAATTGCAAGGGACTGACGGGTTAGCAGCGATGGAATTGCTTGATACTGCCGGATATGATGCTTTGGCAATTGGAAATAATGAATTATTTCAAGGGCTTGATATTCTCAAGAATATGGCTTTGAATGCCAAGATACCATTGCTGAGCAGTAACCTTCGAAGTCTTGAACATAGTGAGGTAGAAGAAATAAAACGCAGTGTCATCATAAATAAAAATGGACTAAGAATTCTTATCATAGGGGCATCACCGGATATCGGACCTTTTAACGAAATGCTTGGCTTTACGCTGATCGATTACCTGGAGGCAGTTCAAAATGAGGTTAATGAATCTCAGAATCAGTATGATGTGTGCATATTGCTTTCTCACCTTGGGATGGAGAAGGATAAGGAAATAGCAGAGAAAATAAGTGGAATTGATATTATCATCGGTGGCCATTTTCATATATTAATGGATCAACCGGAGATAGTAAATGGAACTATTATTCACACCTCGGGAGCACAAGGAGAACATATTGGAAAGCTTGTAGTTGAGGTAAGCGAAAATCAGGTTCAGCTCCTTGAAGGAATGAATTATAGCTTCCTAAAATCTGAAGAATCAGCCATAATCAAAGAGCTTATCAAACAGAACAAAGAGAAGGCGATTAATAAACTCAGTGTACCATTCTGCAGAATTGATAAAAATCTATGGCATGATGTTGTAGAAGAGAACCCAATGACTAATTTTCTTGCGGATGCCTTACAGGACTTCCTTGTGTGTGACCTTGGAATTATTAATAGTGGGGTGGTAAACGGAGGAATTAAGAAGGGTGACATATCAAGGAAAAAGGTCATAGAACTTTGTCCTTCTCCTTTAAATCCCACTAGCTTTAAGATACAGGGAAAGTACTTGTGGGAAGCCTTGCAAAATTCCTTGGATACGGATTATTGCTATGCAGACGGCAGGGGTGCAGGATTTCGAGGAAAATATGTGGGAAGATTGCATGTGTCCGGTGCAGTGATTGAACATAATGGCAGGAACATTTCGAATATTACTATTCATGGCGTCAAACTTAATATGGAGCAATGGTATACGGTGGCTTCCTCCGATTATCTTCAAAGGGGAAGCGGTTACCTATCATTAGCAAGGAATCAGGACGAGCAATATAGTAAAGAATATCTGAGGGATATTTTACAAGAATACCTGAAAAAGGAAGAGTTTGTTGATAAAGCCTTTGTAGAGCGTTGGATATATAAATACTAATTGAGGATATGAAATATGTAATTTGATGTAAAGAAGGTAGAATGCTGGCTGAAATATAAAATTGCGATTGGGAAGCGAGTGTGGCAGAAAAATTGACGATGATTGATAGAATGGATCTTTTAAATGGAGGATGCAGATATGAATATCATACGAAAAGCAATGCAGAAAGATATAGATGCGGTAGCACTTATTTTTGAACATATTATTGAGGAAGAAGAAAAGGGTAATTGTACCATCGGCTGGCAGAGAGGGGTATATCCAACCAGGAATACGGTTGTTACAGCATTGGAAAAGGATGATCTATTTGTCATGGAAGATGACGGGGATATAGTCGCCGCGATGCGTCTGAACCAGGAGCAGATGCCTGAATACAAGAAGTGTCAGTGGGAATATCCTACAGAGGACGATCAGGTGATGGTGATGCATACTCTCGTGGTGGAACCGTCTGTAAGAAAGCAGGGCTACGGAGGGAAGATGGTAGATTTCTATGAGAAATATGCTAGGGAGAATCATTGCCCTTACTTAAGAATCGATACGAACGCTTTAAATTCTTGTGCTCGGGCAATGTATAAAAAATATGGATTTAAAGAAATCGGTATTGTCCCATGTGATTTCAATGGTATCGCAGGAGTAAATCTGGTATGTATTGAAAAGAAATCTGAAATTTAAAATGGTGATTGTATGGGAATGGCAAATAAGCTTTTATCTGATCGTATTCTTATGCCTCAAAAGATTAAATATAAGGTATTAGATAAAAAAAGATACTTAAAGTCTTCCCGAATGTTACTATTTAGTTTAGGGATTTATTATATTGTCTTAGGAATGATACTTATAATTATCAGGAAAGAATCAAACATCCATATTTACTTTGAAATAGTATTACCATTCTTTATTTATTTACCATTGATCTATATATGGAAGAAGGAGATACGTCCTCTAAATAAATCAGATTTCTAAGGAGGCCAATAAAATGATGGATAAATTTCTTTGCGTCATGGCTGGATATGATATAAATACAGAAAAGAGGCTTTCAGATATTCAAAATAAACTCTATGAAAAAGGATTTGTTGGTAATCATACCAAAGACCTACCGCAACATATAACGTTAGGAACATTCCCGGTGGACAAAGAAGGGGAGGTTTTTAATCTATTAAATAAGGTTTCCAAGGAAACCAGGCAGTTCGATATAACCTTTAATCATATCGGCATTTTTGGAGGTTCACAGGTTTTATTTATTGCACCGGATACAAACTATAGTCTTTTGAAATTAAAAGAAAATTTCGGTGATAGTTTTAATTGGACTCCACATACGACGATGTTAATTGACAAAACAGAGAATGTTTCTCGTGCAATGCCGATTGTAGTGGAATACTTTGAAGCATTTCAGGGACAAGTTCAAACGATTCACTTATATGAATTCTGGCCAAGCCGCCACATCTTAACAGTATCCCTCGAGATTTAAAAACGTTGGGTGAAAGCATCGAGATTAATATTTGTTTTAGAGAATATTACTATTCCTATTATGAAAAGGAGTGCAATTATGAATTATGAAATTAAAGCGTTGAATCCGGAATTAACGGATGATTATCTTGAGTTTTTTGATCATGTGGCATTTTCTGATGGCAATCCAAATGGACCCTGCTATTGCACATCACCGACGATGGATCCGGAGACTGAGAAAAAAATGGTGAGTGAGTTTGGAGGTGATATCAAAGGAACACTTCGCCGCTATGCTGTAGAAATGCTAAACAAAGGTATGATTCACGGCTATCTGGCGTTTGATAAAGAGGTGCCGATCGGCTGGTGCAATGCTTCGGATATGGACAGCTATACGGCATTTGTACCGGACTTTGCCCGACAAAATAAATACGGCAAAACATTCTCTGTTGTGTGCTTTGAAATTGCTCCGGAATATCGCGGTAAAGGACTTGCAACTGCATTCCTGCAACATATTTGCAAGGAAGCCAAAGAACAAGGCTTTGCAGCAGTTGAGGGTTATGCAAAGCTGTACATCGATCCGGAATATTTAGATTTTAATGGATCAATCGGGTTATATGAGAGAGTAGGATTTACGGAAGTTATGCGAAATGAGGAAACGGTAATCATGCGTAAAACGCTATAAGACAATGATTAAGAAATATTATACCAAGCTGTTTTCTATAAGTAGAAAGATAAAGAAAAGCAGCCTTAATTATGTTGTTTAATTCGAAGGGAGTTATGAGTTCTATGAATAAGATGGATATTATGCCCGGCTGTGTATTCAGCCCTCAACCCATGTATATTATTGGGACAAAAAATGAGGAGGAAGTGCCTGATTTTTGTATAATTACTTGGCTTGGTTTTTCTTTTGATAAAACCCCTCACTTAATGATGACAATCGGTGGTAGCAAGCAGACGAAAACAAACATACTTCGTGATAAAATGTTTTCTGCTAATTTAATCAGTGAAGACATGATTTGGCTTGCAGACTATTTTGGAACAACCAAAGGGGAAGAAAACTTAAGAATGAGGTACCGTATGAGTATAGTTGGGGGCATAGCTTAAAGGTCCCGATTTTAGAGCAAAGCAACTGGGTTTATGAATGCGAAGTAACTAAAATAATTGAATTAGACGGAAGCCATCTGTTCTTAGCGGATATTAAAAATATTCAGATCGACAAGAAATTTCAAGATATGGACCTTGAACTGATTGATTTGAAAATGTTAAATCCCGCAATCTATGCACCTTATAATTATTTTTCAGTTGGAGAAAGAATTGGTGGATGCGGCGAGTGGAAAGATCACTTAACGATTAAGGAAAGACCGATTACAGAACATTAACCAGCAATAAGAAAGAGAAAAGGATCGCATTATGGAAACCTTAGAAGCAATATTTAATCGCAGAAGCATAAGAAGTTTTACAGAGGTGCCGGTGACCAATGCAGAAATTGAAACACTACTAAAGGCAGCCTTCTCAGCACCAACCGCGGTGAACGCTCAACCATGGGAATTTGTGGTTATTAATGAGAAAGAGATGCTGGGTAAAATAAGAGATAAGATGGTTTTTGCCAGATATAATGCTCCTCTGGGTATTGTCGTATGCGGTAATATGAAATTTGCCCTAAAAAGCAAGGACAAAGATTTGTGGATATGTGATTGCAGTGCAGCGATCGAGAATATGTTGCTGGCTGCGACAGATATCGGCCTTGCAAGTGTTTGGATCGGTATTTATCCGGTTGAATCAAGGATGGCAACAATGCAGCAGTTGATTGATTTGCCGGAACACGTAAAACCTCTGGGCATGGTGTATTTTGGGCATGGTACCTATCAAGAGCCGGGACGATGCAGGTATAATGAAAAGGCAATTTATTGGCAGAAGTATGACCCGGATAGAAAACATAGGACAAAAGATAAACCGGTCATAGGACATTATTAATTAATATATTGGTATTGAGTAGCCAAGCAACTAGATAAAAAGGCATTCACAATCAAGCGGTTTTCACTCCTGCATGGTATTCTGTAGGAGAAGGAGGTGCTTATTAATGCACGCATGGGAACAAATTCAGCAATCGATAGAATATATTGAGAATCATCTTGACGAGGAAATCGACATTGAAAACCTCGCCCGAATAGCCTCATTATCACCCTTTTATTATCAGCGACTCTTCAGCCGTTTGGTCAAAAAGCCGGTGGGTGAGTATATTAAGCTCCGCCGTATGGCAAAGGCAACTGTGACCTTGCTTCAAAAGGATAAGCGCATTATTGACATCGCGCTGGATCTTGGATTTTCCTCACATGAACACTTTTCCCGTACCTTTAAGGATACCTTCGGGATGACACCGGATGAATATCGTAAGCATCCAATGACCTTAAATCGTATGACAAAGCCGGAGCTTTTGCTTCATTATCTGTTGATTGATGAAGGAGTACCGTTGATCACCGATGGAATAGTTCTGGAAATAAACAGACAGCAGCTTACCGAACCAATCTATTTTACAGGGATGAAGGTAGATATGCCGGTTCAATTTGTAGAGGGACTGGGAACCGAATCGGGAGTGGACCCGTTGGACACCCTTTGGCGTAGTTTCCATGAGAATAAGGAAGCGACGCTGAAGCTTTCTGTGAATAGCGAGGAGTTAGGGGTAGTATATCCATGCCAGAAGGAAGGGTACTTCAGCTATTTTGCCGGTGGAAGGTCAGGTCAGGAAGAAGTTCCCTATGGCTATATGAAATGGGAGCTGCCGCAGGGAAAGTATGTCGTATGTTCCTTTGAAGCAGAGAACTTTGAAGCTCTTGTTATGGATGCACTTTATAAAGCACAGCAGTATGTCTACAATACATGGTTACCAAAGCATGAATTGCATACGGACATGTTCTGTGCGGAGCGATATGCAAGCCATTCACCTGAAACCACAAATATGGAACTTTGGCTAAAAATAATTGATCAGTAGTATAAGCATTGCACCGTGTAGCATGAAAACTACATGGTGCTTTTTCCATATAATATAATCAGACGAAAAGAAGTGTTGTCCGAAAGTTCCTTTCACTCAGATAACTAAGAAATTTCAGAAATTTCAGAATGCGAGGAATATTCTAGCAATCAAATACTATTTGTATTATAATGTGAATTATATTTAAAACACAGTTACTAGAAAGGCTCGGATCACTTAAAAAATATTGTACTAAAAGAATAACTGAGGGGAAACAACATATGAGTTATCTGTTTCGATGTTATGCAAAAATATATGATAAGTTTATGAAAAAATTTTCACTTGATGATGATACCGCTGTTCTTTCGATCATTGATAATTGCCAGCTCAGAATCGCTGATGTAGGCGGAGGAACAGGGTTAACTGCAGATAAACTTGTCAAAAGAGGACATACGGTTACAATTATTGATCCATGCAGACAGATGACAGATCTGGCAAAGAAGAGAAATCATTCAATCCGGGTTATCAATAAATCAATGCCCTGCGAGATAAATGAGCAATTTGATGTTGTATTAATACGAGATTGTTTACACCATGTAAGACAGCAGAGAGAGATGATCGATTTCTGCATATCTATGCTTGCAGAGGGAGGAATGATAATCGTTAATGATTTTTCACCGGAAAGCTGGAAGACAAAGATGATTTTCTTATTTGAGAAGATATGCTTTGAAGCGATTAAGCCTGTGAGCGAAATAAAGCTTCTCCGTTATTTTGCAGCAGCTGGCTTGCAGTCAGAGCTCGTTCGGGTCAATAAGAGAGATTATATTGTTTGGGGAAGGAAGAGGTAATGATACCATTTGGGCTTAAAAGAGTTAAGAATATCGATATCGCTAATTCGTATGATGCGATTAGTAAGGGATACGAAGCATATTTTTTAAAAACGATGCATCGTTATAATGATCGGGTACTAACATTACTATTAAACCAATCGGTGGGTAAAAAGGTATTAGATCTTGCATGCGGAACAGGCTATAACACACGCTTTTTGCAAAGGAAGGGTGTGGAGGCAGAATTTACATTAGTAGATCTTTCAAAAGGAATGTTAACGCAGGCTAAGGATAAGGCTATAAATCAAGAACAATTAACCTTCATTCATCAGGATATGATCACTTATTTGCAATCCTGCCCCAATGGAACATTTGATACCATAATATGTACATGGGCGATTAAATATCAACCACCCCTACAAGTAATCAAAGAATGTGCGCGTGTCCTTAAAAAAGGGGGAAGAATGGCAGTCCTTGTCAATACCGCAGATACGCTTCCCGAGATGAGAAAATTATATCCAAGATTACTCGTAAGAAATATAGTTAGGATACGTCAAATTATGAGCGATTTACCAAACCCAAAAAGCAGGCAGGTGTTTCAAAACTGGTTCATTTGTTGCGGTTTTGATGCTGTTACCGTGAAAAAGGCAAGGCATCGTTTTCATTTTGCCAATGCTGCTGAGCTGGTTGAGTTTTTGACTTCGACCGGAGCACTTGCCGGATACGACCGTATGATCGACCTACGATCGGATAGAATTAAACAGCAGATGATTTCTTATTTTAGCAGAAAAAATATCAATTCCACAGAACATCGGTTTATCTATGGGATTTTTGAGAATGCGAGGTTATAATGATCACAAGAAATACTAAAGTATTAATAAAAATGATGTCAGATCCGGTGGTATTGCATAATTTCATCTCTCTTCATAAGAAGTTTCGTAAATCCAAAGCTTATCATCCGGTCAATTTAATCCGGTGCAGCTTAAACGCTGTTAAAAACGAACGACTTGTCTCACACGAAGGAAAATATATAATTAATTCGTTTTATCCGCCTGTAAATTCAAAGGCTTTTTACCGGATAGCCATGAGGGTTCCAGGAGCAGGGGAGCAGTTTTACATAAATCATACGATAGGAAAGAGACTTGCACCAATCTCAACCTATATCGCGGTTACAAATCGATGTATGTATCGTTGTTGGCATTGCAGTGCTAACCGTTTCATGGAGCACGGGGGCAAGGACTTTACAACAGAAGAACTATTGACCGTAACCGAAAAGATTAAAAAGCTCGGTGTTGGAATCATTGGGTTTACCGGTGGCGAGCCACTCCTTAGAAAGGATCTTGAACAAGCAATCTCATTGGCAGCCGGTGGCAGTAATATGCCTTGTATGACTCTGCTTTTCACAACCGGTTATGGGCTTACGCCAGAGCGTGCCATGGCACTCAAAGAAGCAGGTTTATTTGGTATTGCCATTAGTCTTGATCATATTCACGCAAAGGATCATGATCAAATGCGAGGCGTAGAAGGTGCTTTTGCACATGCAGTGAATGCAATACAATATGCAAAAGCGGCAGGGCTTTATACAATGACACAGACCATGTGCACACGAGAGCTTTTAGAAACAGGTGAAATATTAAAGCTTGCGAAGCTTGCAAAGTCCCTTGATGTTGATGAGATGCGTATTATGGAGCCGATTCCCTGTGGGACTTTAAACGAGCATAAGAATGAAGTATTAACAACCAAAGAACAGAAAGCTTTAATCAATTTACATATAAAAATGAATCGATCCCATGAATATCCAAAGGTTTCTGTCTTTCCCTATGTAGAGTCAGAGGATCAATACGGATGCGGTGCCGGCAGTCAGCATTCCTTTGTTGACGCAGGCGGAAACTTTGGTCCATGTGATTTTTTGCCGATATCCTATGGCAACCTATTAACAGAAGAGGCAACACATATTTGGAAAAGAATGCATCAGGATATTGGTAAACCAAAGTGTAAATGTTACGCTAAATGCAAAAAAAAGTGCGATAAATTACCGAAGTATTATCGATTAATGGCAGGTATAAAATGATAATTTACTTCAGAACCGGTAGAGCCAAGAAGTATTGCATGTGGGAAAGCAAGAGCCATAAAAAGTTTATTGTGACTCTATCGGTGATAACGACTTAATAATTGATTTGATAGGAGTAAGAATATGGACAGAAAAATACATGTACATTTCATGGGGATAGGCGGAAGCGGTATGGCGCCTATTGCAGTAATTGCAAAAAAATCAGGCTTTGAAGTATCTGGATGTGATTGCAGTGCTACAAGTTATTATACGGAAGCTTTACAAGATTGTGGGATTGATATACAGATAGGTCATAGC
>JAEZLZ010000094.1 GCA_023415055.1 Bacillota bacterium
CCCCTGAAGGACTAACAGGTAGATAGGACAGAGGTGGAAGTGCGGTAACGCATGGAGCTGACTGTTACTAATAGGTCGAGGGCTTGACCTAAAAATGGTTTGTTATCATTGTATTCAAGGAATACAACGTATTTATTGAATACGATAAAAAATGGATGAATTAAACATTTTCGTGTGTAGGTATTAGTCAATAATAGAATTAAACAATATGGAGGCTCAAAGCGCATGCTTTGGGTTTTTTTATTATATATTTTCTATACTTTTTTTAGAACATCTTGATATAAATTGACAGTATCTGTTTGATGTATTATTATGGATGTAAATTTCACGAAAAAAGTATTGGAGGAAAACCATCATGAAATTCGCGGTTTTTACAGATCTACATTATGATGTCATTCATGATGCAAACAGACGTTTAGCGGAATTTATCAATCATGTAAAGGAAAGTAAGGCAGAATTTATCATTGGGCTTGGTGATTTATGTCATCCTATAGATGAACATAAGCATATTATCGATAAATTGAACGAATATGCTCCCTGTTATCTAAATATAGGAAACCACGATTCAGATGTCTATTCGCTTGATACAGCAATCGATTTCTTTCGACTAAAGAATAATTATTATTCCTTTATTATAGACGATGTTAAGTTCATTATGCTTGACTCTAACTACATACGAAAAGCAGATGGTAGCATAATTTACAATCAACCGATGGGGGAGGTAAAGGAGTACGCCTATCCCTATATTTCGGAAGAAGAGCTTGAATGGTTGAAAAAAGAGATCGAAGATGATCAACTATACTATGTTATTTTTTCGCACCATAGTTTAACAAATGAGTTAGCAAACCGTGGAATATCGAACCGAAATGAGGTCAGAAGAATTCTTGAACACAGAAATGTTGAAGATAAGAGAATCCTGTTGTGTATGAACGGTCATGACCATGGGGACGATTGTAAAGAATTAAATGGAATTTATTACTATACTTTGAACTCGATGTCTTATATTTGGCATGGAATAAATCAGACATTTAACTATAGTGAGGAGCTATATAAAAAATTTCCATATATGAAGAACATGATTCTTTATGAGGAGCCGTTGCATGTTATTATCACGATTGATGAAAATAAGAACGTGAAAATTGACGGAATAGAAGGACATTACCAAAATATAACACCGAAGGAGATAGGACTTGGTACGATGTGGAATGCGGTTTCAATTGAACCTAAGACATCTTCTATCGTTCTTAATAGATAGAAACCATTATAGATAAGGAGGAGAAGTATATTGCTGAAGCTTGTGAAACTTGAAGAAAAGTATAAGCAACAATTGTATGATATGATGAACGAGTGGAGTAATACCGGTGAAAAAATAGTACCCTATTCCATCCGTAAGAATAATTATCTTGATTTTGATTCCTATATGCAAGGTTTTAATGAGGATGAAGAGGGCAGCGTCTTATATGTACCTGCTACAACATTATTCTGTCTGGAGGCGGAACGGAATATCTTTGTCGGAGCAGTAAATATACGGCACTATCTGAACGATTCATTACTGCTGAACGGCGGACACATCGGTGATGGGATCAGACCATCGGAACGAAGAAAGGGCTTTGCCACGAACATGATCGGCTTAGCGTTAGAGGAGTGCAGAAGTTTAGGAATAAACAAAGTGTTGATGGTATGTGACAAATGTAATATTGGCTCTGCGAAAAGTATTATGAAGAATGGTGGAATACTGGAAAATGAAATTGTGGTAGACGGAGTCACAGAACAACGCTACTGGATCGAGTTATAAAATAATACTATCTTATAAAGGAAGATATAGAAGCTTATCCTTTATTACAAGATTAATTTAAATGAGAATACAGAGAGACAAAGGATAGTTGATGTAACAATAAAAGATTGGAGAGGTGGGAATAGTATGAATCAGTGGGAATATAAGACACTGGAATTTGAAACGCGAGGCTTTGCAGGTGGATTATTGGAGATACGAGACTTTAACGATGCATTAAATAGTTATGGCAGAGAGGGCTGGGAACTGGTAAGCTGCTTTGACACAAATCAATCACAGGGAGCGAGCAGAAGAGTAATTGCAGTATTAAAAAGGCAGGTTACCAATTCCTGATGTTTGTGACTTTACAAACCTAAAATTTAACACTATAATAATATTAGACGAGTTTTGTAAGTTATTATCCTATTTAGTAGAATAATCAGATAGATACATACGGAGGTAGTAGCATGGAAAAAATCAATCAAGCGAATGAGGCAGCAAAGGAAATAGAGGTGTTGGAGTTTCGAGCAGGCGGCAATTCCTATGGAATTAATGTGAATGATATTCGTGAGATACTACCTTACAATAAGAAGCCTATAGTAATCCACAATGCACATCCATACATTGAAGGCATAATTAAACCAAGGGATTTTATCATCTCAATTATAAATATTGTGAAATGTCTGAAGTTGACAAATTCGGATGAGTATAAAAATGAGATGCTGATCGTAACCAGTATAAATAATCTTAATGTTGCATTTCATGTTGATAGTGTTAAGGGTATTTATCGCGTTTTGAGTTCAGATATAGTCAAGCCTGGGAAGAAGGTTACTACCTCCTTCAAAGAAGCTGTAGAAGGTGTAATGACACAGGATGACCGTGAAATTGAAATACTAAATTATAGAACTATCATGAAAGAAGTGAATCCAGATATTAATGTGGGGTAATAATTTTAGCATAAGTATAAATTATCATCCCAAATAGTTCGATATAATAATATGTACGAATGCTTTTACAAATATATTGGACGGTGCATGAATGGCAAAATGTAAGAACTGTAAAATAAATATTTATGAGGGTACAGAATATTGTAAGGACTGTGAAGCTAAGATGAAACTAAAAGGAAATGAATCTTATCTGGACAGTCTATTAAATTCTGTAAAAAATAGCCCTACAGCAGATCAAATATATAAAAAGAAAACTAATATTAATGAAAAAAGTAACCCTGCTACAAACAGTATTCCAAATCTGAATAGAATGGATATATCGGAAGTCTCTGCAAGAAGAAAGGATCCGGTTGTATTTCCTGATATGGAAGAGGATGATTTGTACAGGGTTGATTTTAGCGATATTGAAGATTTCAGTAAGTTTAATTTTGAAGAGGATTTGGGAGAAATAGAAAGCGATATTATTATTAAAGATGAGGACTTATTCGGGACAAATCTATCCGAACTTCTGGAAACGGATCAGGAAGAGATAGATGAGATCAGTATTGAGTCGGAGATCGAGAAGGCGATACAGGAAGAATATGATACAGCTTCGTATCCTGAAGAAGCACAGGATAGGATGGATCGGGCAACAGCGGCTTCAACGGTTATGGAGTCTGACGATGTTGAGAAGCAAGATCCTGTGATGATGAAGCAATTCGAGGCTGAAACGGAAGTAATGAATCAGACTAAAGCGGAAACAGAAGTTACGAAACAGCCTGATGATTTTAATTTCGATAATCTGTCTATTCTTGATGATCATGGACTGCAGGAGCAGATTCAGCCGGAACCTGAGAAGCAAGTGGAGATTAATCAGGATCAATCCATGAATAATCTGTCGCAGGACGAATACAGTGATCTGTCTTCCGATACAGATATCGATCTTGACCTAGACGACCTCCTGAACAGCCTTGATTCTCAAAGTCTTGAGGAAGCTGTGACAAATAATATGGATGAGCCAGAGGACATATTCAATACCTTTGGTAATGAGAATGAGGAAGAAATGCTTACCGGAAGTATGAATTCCGAGAAAGACAAGAAGTTGGAATTTGAACAGGTGGAAGCCGACCATGACGATTTCTTAAGCTTACTGGGCCAGATATCGGAGGAAGATCCTGCTTCAGAGGACATCAGAGCAATCAGTGATATGTTGGTAAACGGGTCGACTTCTTTTATAGATAAGAGTATGCCCAGTGATGTGGGAGAGGTATTCTCCGATGCATTGAAGGCGGTTTCCTCTTTGAACGATTATGAGCTGGAAGAAGATGAAATTCTTAAGAAGGTATCAGAACAGACTGAAAAGAAAGGAAAGTCCGGCAAGAAAGCGAAGAAGGAAAAGCAAAAAAAAGAAGGAAAAGATAAGTCTAAGAAGGAAAAATCCGGCTTAAGCTTATTTCAACGTCTCTTTGGTAATGTTAAAAATGATAAGACGGTTGCAGAGCATGAGGAAGAGCTTCGTAAGCAAACAGAACCGAAGGCTGAGAAGGTTAAGAAAGCGAAGGGAAAGAATAAGAAATGGGCCGAACCCACTGAAGAGGACGAAGAGAATCTTGGAGGAAAGGCTGATTCTAAAAATAAAGCTGCTAAGAAGGAGGGCAAAAAGGAAAAGGCAGAGAAAAAGAGAAAGACGAAGGAAGTAATTCAGGTTATTGATGAGATTGATGAAGATCCTGGAAGAATCAATCGTCTTGGAGCAGTTATCGTTTTTTTCTTCTTTGCTATCATCGCAACAATCTTGATTATCGGGTCAAATATGGTGACATATACATTAAGTATCCAGCATGCTACGAATTATTTCAATCACAGAAAATATACGCAGGCCTATAACGAAGTATATGGCGTGGATATCAAGGATGAAGATATCGAGATGTATGACAAGATACAGACTGTTATGTTCGTAAATAAGCAACTAAACTCTTACAATAATTATTATGCGATAGAAAAATATCCTGAAGCTCTGGATTCACTACTAAAGGGGCTCAGTCGATACGACAAATACATAGAACTTGCCACTATGCTGGGAATTGAGTCTGATCTGGATTATGTTAGATCACAGATACTCGCAGAGTTAAGTAATGTATTTAATCTTTCAGAGGAAAAAGCAATGCAGATACTTGAGTACGATAGCATGGAGGATTATAGTCTCGCAGTATATGATGTAGTTCTGGAAAAGATGAACAATTAATCGACAGCAAGAGAGGAAAAAATAATGATAGCGATCATTGATTATGATGCAGGAAATCTGAAGAGTGTGGAGAAGGCACTCCTTCATCTTGGAGAAGAAGCAATAATAACCAGAGATAAAGAACAGTTATTAAAAGCGGATAAGGTCATTCTTCCGGGAGTGGGTCAATTCGGTGATGCTATGACCAAGCTACATCATTATCAGCTGGTTGATACAATCAAGGAAATTATTCGGAACAATACACCCTTCTTGGGAATATGCCTTGGAATGCAGGTGCTTTTTGAACGCAGCGATGAATGCAAAGGAGTAGAAGGACTGGCTGTTCTTGAAGGAGATATCCTTAAAATTCCGGATTGTGAAGGTTTAAAAATACCGCATATGGGTTGGAATTCTCTTACTATCAGAGAGGGAGCTAGACTATATCAGGGGATCGAGGAGCAACCCTATGTTTACTTTGTTCATTCCTATTACTTGAAGGCGGCTAATCCGAACGAGGTTGCTGCTACAACGCAGTATAGCACCATAATCGATGCATCGGTTGAGAAAGCTAATGTGTTTGGATGTCAGTTTCATCCTGAGAAGAGCGGAGAGGTCGGTCTGCAGATATTGAAGAATTTTGCGGATTTATAGTAAGCCTTTCGAGTATCGGTTGAGGCTAGTAATCATAGGATGGGAGAGAGACAATGTTTACAAAAAGAATAATTCCGTGCTTGGATGTGCATAACGGACGTGTTGTAAAGGGAGTTAATTTTGTAGACCTGCGAGACGCAGGAGATCCGGTCGAAGTAGGCTCAGCCTATGATAAAGCAGGAGCGGATGAATTGGTGTTTTTAGATATAACAGCTTCTTCGGATGCAAGAACAATTAAGATAGATATGGTTCGAAGGGTAGCGGAGACGGTATTTATCCCCTTCACTGTAGGCGGAGGTATTCGCTCAGTAGAGGATTTTAAAATGATTCTTAGAGAGGGTGCGGATAAGGTTGCTGTCAATACAGCAGCGATTCTCAACCCTGATTTGATCAGTGAAGCAGCAGACAAGTTCGGAAGCCAATGTGTGGTTCTTGCCATCGATGCAAAACGTCGTTTGGATGGATCCGGTTGGAACATCTACAAAAACGGCGGTAGAGTTGACATGGGCATGGATACAGTGGAATGGGCTATTCGTGCCTGTGAGTTAGGAGCAGGTGAGATTCTTCTGACCAGCATGGACTGCGACGGTACAAAGGATGGCTATGATCTGGAGCTTACTAGAACGATTGCAGAGAATGTTCCGGTTCCGGTGATTGCTTCCGGTGGTGCAGGCGCGATGGAGCATTTTCATGAGGCTTTGACTAAGGGTAAGGCGGATGCTGCTCTGGCCGCGTCGTTATTTCATTTTAAAGAGTTGGAGATTAAGGATCTGAAACGATACCTGAATGAGAAAGGCGTTAGTGTTAGAATATAATTACAAATGGATGTATGAGCCGGAGGGGAGCAGTTTCTGTGTGGAACCAACCGGCTATCCTATTATTACGAGGTGAAAAAATGGGTGCAATCAACAATGATTGGCTAAAGGCCGTCGGCAGTGAATTTCAAAAACCATATTATGCTGAATTATATAAATTCGTTAAATCAGAATATACCAGATATACAATCTATCCGAATGCAGATGATATTTTTAATGCGTTTCATTTTACTCCGTTGCAGGAGGTTAAGGTGGTAATACTTGGACAGGACCCTTATCATAATGAAGGACAGGCTCATGGCTTATGCTTTTCTGTAAAGCCTCAGGTTGAGATACCACCCTCTCTTATGAACATCTATAAGGAATTGAAGGAGGATCTGGGCTGTCACATACCAAATAACGGATATCTTGAGAAGTGGGCGAAGCAGGGAGTTCTTCTGCTGAATACGGTACTTACCGTAAGGGCACACCAGGCAAACTCACATCAGGGGATGGGCTGGGAGCGCTTTACAGATGCAGTAATTCAAGCAGTGAATGCCCAGGACAGACCAATCGTATTCTTATTATGGGGAAAACCGGCTCAGCTTAAGCGCTCTATGCTGAATAATCCCAAACATTTGATACTTGAAGCACCACATCCCAGTCCTTTGTCTGCTTATCGCGGCTTTTTCGGCAGTAAACCCTTCAGCAAAGCGAATGCTTTTCTGCAGAATCACGGTATCGAGCCGATCGACTGGCAGATTGAGAACAAATAAGGCTATGATTTGACTACGTTTTGTCTAGCAGTATCGGAGAAATAATCAAAGAAAACATAGAAAAATACTAGAAATTCGATCAATCGTCCGTATGTATTTTCATAAATCATGGAATAATAGGTATAGTTCATTACTGTAATCAGTAGAAAATATGAAGTATATCACGAAACTATCGGAGGACATGATAATGAAGAAGCATGGGAAAGGGTTATCAGCCTGGCAGCTGACAATGATGGCAATCGGCTGTGTAATCGGCGGCTCCTTCTTTCTTGGATCAGCGGTTGCTATTCAGGCAGCGGGACCTGCAATATTAATTTCTTTTATTCTTGGTGGAATCTTAATTTATTTTATTCTTTATGCATTATCTGAGATGACGGTTGCAAACCCCGATTCTGGATCCTTTTATACCTTTACAGCAAAGGTATTCGGTCCGGGAGCAGGCTTTGTGGTGGGCTGGGTATACTGGACGGGCATGGTGTTAGCCATGTCCAGTGAAGCTACTGCCGTATCTATCCTAGTTCGAGAGTGGATTCCTAATATTTCGATTTCTATTCTGGGAAGTGCGATAATCATTGCGGTTACCTTAGTAAATCTATTAGGTGCAGACAAGCTGAGTAAACTGGAAAGCAGTCTGGCAATTGTTAAGGTGTTTGCTGTGATTGCATTTATTGTAATTGCGGTGATGCTGATAGTCGGTCTGATCGGAGGGGTCGGGGCAATCGGTTTGGGTGAAGTTGCGAGAGAACCCTTCCTACCGGGTGGACTGCGAAGTATCCCCGGCAGCATGCTGATTGTAATCTTCTCCTATGCCGGATTTGAGATCATTGGATTGGCTGCATCAGAAGCAGAGAATCCCAACAAGACTATTCCTAAAGCGATCACCTATACCGTTGTTGGACTTGTAGGTCTCTACATTTTGTCTACCTTGGTATTACTGCCATTAATTCCAACCGCAGAATTGTCAGAGGAGGTCAGCCCGATGGTCGCTGCTTTGAGTCGCTGGGGTATGGGATGGGTCAGCATGGTAATTAACTTTATATTGGTTACGGCGATATTATCGACGATGATGGCATCGATGTTTGGGTTGGGCCGAATGATGCGATCGGTAGCAGACGAAGGTCATGCTCCGAGATGGCTGAAGGATAAAAGGGATGTTCCTTATCGAGGCATTATCTTCTCGGGGATTGCGATGTTAGTCGGGCTGGGTGCAGGTTTGCTGTTTCCCAGAGTATACCTCTTCTTAATCAGCTCCGGTGGATTTGCTACCTTGTTAACCTATGCCGCTATTTTGGCAACTCACATTCGATTCCGCAAATGCAATGGCTGCCCACCGGAAGGAAAATGCCAGATGCCGGGATTCCCCTATACTTCATGGATTGCCTTGATCGGTACCATTGTCGTAATTATCAGCATGCCTTTTATCCCTGGGCAGGGATCCGGCTTATTAGCCGGTATCATTATGACCATATTGTATGCGTTGATATATCTGATTATGTGGTTTACGGGGAGGGAAGGAGAGTCAGGAAGAATGGAACGACTGCATCATAGAAGATTAAATGCTGGCTTTTCTCAGGAAACCTCCGAGGAGCTTACGCCGAATTCTAATATCGTGGTTCGACCGAAGAATAATCACAGCAAGAAAAAAAGGATGATAGAAGAAGATGAGGATGATGACGAGGACGATGACTATTTTGATTGATCCTTCTACTTTAGATTATGTTATCATTCTTGCATAACAATCAAGGATAATATAGAGCCAGAAAGAGAAAGGGTGTTTTCCGTATATATTCTCTTCTAGGCAGACAAGTGAAATAATATATACTTGTCACTTAGGAGGGAGCATTTCAGGATAACACCCTATTTCAATCATGAATTATTATAACGTATTTGTATCATTATTGCTTTGTTCGGCAGCAGTCATTGTAGTTAGGTTTTCTGCATTTAATACCGGTGCGGGATCCATGGCAAGGAAATCAAATCGTTTGTTTCGGTAATAATAACGTATGGCAAGGAAACCAAATACGATTACCAGAGTAACAAATAGTCCTCCCTCCGGACCAAAATCACCGCCATTAAAAATATTATTTGTACGATATGTTGTGGTCAGAATCCCCTTCTCTGTGGTTCCGCTTACCTTGAAGCCGAACACGCAGCCTTGGAAGTAATTCCAGGTAATATGATATCCGATTGGCAGCCAGATGTTACCGGACCTCATATAACTGTAAGCCCAAAGTACGCCGATTAGAATTAAATTAATATAAGGAAGAATTCCAATCCCCGGATTTGCACTGTGAAGCAAGGCAAAGATCGCACCGGAGATAAGATAGATAGCCAGAATACTTTTCGTCTGACGAAGTACCGAGATGATATAGCCGCGGCACAAAAGCTCTTCTGCAAAGCCAACCAGGATGAACATAAATAAGGAAATCAGCTGAGATACGGAAAACTGCGGTGTCCAGGTAACTACCTCAGCCTGACCTGATATTAGAAGTGCAGCAAAGACAAAAGTAAGGGATCCGGCTCCGAAAAGCAGACCTGTGATAAAATCCTTATAATTGGTTCGGATCGGTGTGAAGCCCATATCGGACAGCTTGCGTTTGGTGGATATCTTCCAAGCAAGAATAGCGATCAGGATAGTAACAAGCTCTTGTACGTACATCATCACCTGATTAATAATCTTCATGACGTTCTGACCCTGCTCGGTGAAACTTGGCACCAGAGTGCCTACTTCGGTTACTAAATCCCCGGTAGCCAATAGTATCACTGAGGCAATAGAACCTACGATAATTGACATTACTGTGATTACTCCCAGAAATATGGCCAACACGGCAGCAATTTTCCACCCGGAGCGTACCTTTCCCTCTTTGTTCTTAAACATATCTAGTCCCCCCTTATCTTTGTTGCATCAGAGAATTGCAATGGCCTTGTAGTTAAAGTGTCAAAAGGTGCTGAGCACTCTTCCTGATACAAAATTTTGATATGCAAGCAAGCTTGCAATAGCACTATATTGTATAACACTTTCAATCTGATTTATTTATTCTGCCTTATTCATATTTTTAACTGCGGTAGAAAGCATAAGCTTGATACGATTCAATTGGTTAACTTCACTTGCACCTGGGTCATAATCCACTGCAACAATATTCGCCTCCGGATGTTGTTTCCTTAACTCCTTTATTACCCCTTTACCAACAATATGGTTTGGTAAGCAGGCAAACGGCTGAGCACAGACAATATTCTTGACTCCGGAATGTATGAGTTCAAGCATCTCCCCGGTTAAGAACCAACCTTCTCCGGTTTGATTACCGGTTGAAACGACCGGTTCGGCATAACGTGCCAGCTTACTGATATGCACCGGAGGGGTAAAACGCTTGCTTCTCGCCAACTCTTTCTTTGCGGTTCTTCGGATTTGCTCCAAAGCCCAGATGATCAGATTGCCGATTCGCGCGCTGGCTTTCTTCTTTCCGAGAAATCTGGCCTTGAAATTATTGTTATAAGCGCTGTACATAAAGAAATCTAAAAGGTCCGGAACCACGGCTTCTGCTCCTTCCGCCTCTAAAAGCTCAACTAGGTAGTTGTTAGCAGAGGGAAGAAATTTTACTAAGATCTCGCCTACGATACCGACTCTGGGCTTTCGCAAGGACTCCTCCAGAGGAAGCTGATCAAACTCCCGTATAATGCCGCGCAGATTTCGCTTATATTCATGCCAGTTACCCTTCTCAAGACTCTTAATACAGATTTTACGCCATTTATCGTGAAGAGCATTGGCAGAGCCGGGTGTCTTCTCATAAGGTCTGGTACGATACAGTACTCGCATGAAGACGTCGCCGTATACCAATGACTGCATAGCAGAGATCAGCAGCTTCGGTGTGATCTTCAGACCGGGATTCTTCTCCAAACCGGAAGCACTCAAGGAGATTACGGGAATCTGGTGCATGCCGGCCTTCTCCAGTGCCCTTCTAATGAAACCGATATAATTAGTAGCGCGGCAACCGCCACCGGTCTGCGTAATCATCACTGCAACCTTATTCAGGTCATATTTGCCGGATAGTAAAGCGTCCATAATCTGCCCAACAACCATCAACGAAGGGAAGCAGGCATCATTGTTCACATATTGAAGGCCTACATCAATGGAACGACGGTTATCGTTTGGCAGTACGACCACATGATAGCCCCCGCTGCGGAGCGCCGGTTCCAGCAAATCAAAATGGATCGGTGACATTTGAGGTGCCAGGATAGTATAGGTCTCCTTCATCTCCTCAGTAAATATTACTCTATGATGTGCAGAGGAAGCTGTTTTTGGCTTTAGATTCTTCGCCTCACGTTCACGAACAGCGGATAAGAGTGAGCGGATACGTATTCTTGCTGCTCCCAGATTATTTACTTCGTCAATCTTAAGAACGGTGTATATCTTGCCGGATTTGGTCAGGATATCATTTACCTGGTCCGTGGTAACGGCATCCAGACCGCAACCGAAGGAATTAAGCTGTATCAGCTCAAGATTTGGCTGTGTGCGAACATAAGAAGCCGCTGCATATAATCTGGAATGATACATCCACTGATCAATGACTATGGTAGGACGGTCGACCTCACCCAGATGAGAGATGGAGTCCTCGGTTAACACTGCCACACCGTAGGAATTAATCAATTCAGGAATACCATGATGAATCTCAGGATCAATATGATAGGGACGACCAGCCAGTACAATGCCTTTTCGCCCAGAGGCACGCAGATAAGCCATGGTCTCCTCGCCCTTCTTACGCATATCCTCTCTGGCATTCATTAACTCTGCCCATGCTAAAGCGACAGCAGTCCTTATCTCACCGGTGGGAATTCCCTTATCGGTGAACAGTTCAATCAGACGGTTTGCCAGAATCTCCTCGCTTTCGAAGGAAAGGAATGGATTATCAAAGCAGATGGATGGATTCTTTAATTCCTCCACATTATTCTTAATGTTCTCCGGGTAGGAGGTTACGATCGGGCAGTTATAATGATTATTTACGCCTTCGACTTCTTTTCGCTCAAAGGGAATGCTCGGATAGAAGATATATTGTACACCCTGATCGATCAGCCACTTAATATGTCCATGGGCAAGCTTTGCCGGATAACATTCAGACTCACTGGGAATTGATTCTATCCCTAGTTCATAAATCTTACGGCTGGAGGTGGGGGATAATACCACACGATAGCCAAGCTTTGTAAAGAAGGTATACCAAAATGGATAATTTTCATATAAATTGAGTACTCTGGGAATACCTACAACACCGCGTTTAGCTTGGGCTTCCTCCAGAACCGGATAGGAGAAGTATCGTTCCAGCTTATATTCAAACAAATTCGGAATATTATCCACATTCTTCTCTTTGCCGAGACCACGCTCACAACGGTTACCGGTAATATACTGTCTACCGCCGGTGAATTTATTGATGGTCAGAAGGCAGTTGTTGGTACAGCGCTTACAGCGGGCTAGAGAGGTATCAAATTTGAGCTCATTGATCTCCTCGATGGAAAGCATGGAGCTATCCTCACCCTCATAATGTTCCCTTGCGATGAGGGCAGCACCGAAAGCACCCATAATTCCGGCGATATCCGGTCTTACTGCCTCACAGCCGGAGATAGTTTCAAAGCTTCGTAGTACCGCATCATTATAAAAGGTACCACCTTGAACAACCATTTTCTTACCAAGATCTTTCGGATTGGTTATCTTAATAACCTTATACAGAGCATTCTTAATTACTGAATAAGCAAGACCGGCAGAGATATCCGCTACTGTAGCGCCTTCCTTTTGTGCTTGCTTCACCTTGGAATTCATAAATACGGTACAACGGGTACCAAGGTCGATGGGATTCTTTGCAAATAAAGCTACCTTAGCAAAATCCTCAACCTCGTAGTTTAAGGACTTTGCAAAGGTCTCGATAAAGGATCCACAGCCTGAGGAGCATGCTTCGTTTAAGAGAACATTATCCACGGAATGATTTCTTATTTTAATACACTTCATATCCTGACCGCCGATATCAAGGATACAGTCAACCTCAGGCTCGAAGAACGCAGCAGCATGATAATGGGCTACCGTTTCTACCTCACCCTCGTCTAACATTAAGGCCGCCTTTATTAATGCTTCACCATAACCAGTGGAGCAGGAGCGGACAATTTTTGCTTTTGCAGGTAGCTGTTCGAAGATCTCTTTGATTGAACGAATGGTAGTCTTTAAGGGGCTGCCGTTATTGTTGCTGTAGAAGGAATAGAGTAGTGAGCCATCCTCACCTACCAGAGCCACTTTCGTCGTTGTCGATCCGGCATCAATTCCAAGGAAGCAGTTACCCGCATAATCTACTAGGATTCCCTTTTTTACGGTATGTACACTGTGTCTGTCCTGAAATGCTTTATAATCAGTTTCATCGGTAAACAAGGGTGTCATTCGGTTCACCTCGAAATCCATCTTGATACCCTGAGAAAGTAGTTCAAAAAGGAAGGAGAGCTCTTTGCCTGCCACCTCTTTGGAGTTCATTGCTGCTCCGATGGCCGCAAATAAGTGGGAGTGGGAAGGTGCGATGACCTGTTCCTCACTAAGATTTAAGGTACGGATGAAGGCATTCCTCAGCTCACTGAGGAAATGCAGCGGACCTCCTAAGAAGGCTACATTTCCGCGGATCGGTTTACCGCAGGCAAGACCACTGATCGTCTGATTCACTACTGCCTGAAAGATGGAAGCAGAGAGATCCGGCTTTGTAGCACCTTCATTTATCAAGGGCTGAATATCAGACTTAGCAAATACTCCGCATCTGGCAGCGATCGGATAAATAGCCTGATAGCTCTTCGCATATTCATTCAGACCGGAGGCGTCTGTTTTAAGAAGACTGGCCATCTGGTCTATAAAGGAACCGGTACCGCCAGCACAGATACCGTTCATACGCTGCTCGATTCCATTTGTAAAATATATAATTTTTGCATCCTCACCGCCTAATTCGATCGCCACGTCGGTCTGAGGTGCAAAATCCTGAAGAGAGGTAGAGACTGCTACTACCTCCTGAACAAAGTCAATATCTAAATGCTTTGATATCGTTAATCCACCCGAGCCGGTAATCATCGGATATACAGTAAGGTTACCCAGTGCCTCCTGAGCCTTCTTTACCAATCCGGCAAGAGTCTCCTGAATATTCGCAAAATGGCGCTCATAATCGGAAAACAACAAATCTCCCGCTTCATTTATTATAACGATTTTTACTGTGGTAGATCCTATATCAATACCCAATCTATACCTATTATTCATGTCAAAGGTCTCCTTGCAAAGCTACCGTAAAAAACTGGTACCTAAAAATAAGCTTTCTATATTATACGATACATACCCTTTAAGTTCAACAGCATTATTTCACATAAAAGGAAACAAATCATAAAATTAATCTTAAAAATTTATACAGATTGCTTCTTAATAAATGCAAATTAATTCTAGGCCTGAACCCTTTCAAATCTGTGGAATATACTGGATAGAAAGGCGGATTTTTGCTGTGGGAAGGAGTGCGGATATGTATTGCATTAACTACACGGTTAAGAAAGGGGACACTCTTTATAACATCAGCAGGCATTTTAATATCGGACTGGATGCGATTATGGCTGCAAACCCTTTGGTAAATGTATACAATCTGATGGTCGGGGAGATAATATGTATTCCAATCAGCGTACCAAGTAATAATTTTACGAATTATACTTCATATCAGGTCAGTGAAGGAGATACTCTGGGAAGTATACTTAGGAAGAATGATATTAATATGGCGGATCTAATGCAAGGTAATAATGCGGACGAGATTTTTCTGATGCCGGGTACTACCATAAACGTACCGGTGATCAAAGAAGGAGAATAAAAAAGCGGCTCCCCATGGTAGTAGGAATATCCTCCTTATGGGGGGCTTGCTTTTCTTATTCGTGACAATAGAAAGTTCGCGAAGCGTGCTTTCTATTGTATCCTCTAGTTTTGTGATATTTATTTGATTAGGATAAATAACGGTAGGATAAATACATTTTCTTTTGTTTGACAAAGATAGTATAAAAACATATAATTGTTTTGAGTTATACAAAATCATTAAAAAAGGATGTGGTAAGGATGGAAGCCGGCCCCGGTAGTAGGCATAAGGGAAGCAGTAAATACAACATAATAGGGACTGTAATAAGCAGCAGATTGTAAGAATGCGAACCGGTGATATTCCACCTTAAGGATAGACAAGCTTACCTTCCACTGCTTATCGTGCAGTGGAAAGGAGCATACTATGATCGATATTTTTAGAACAACAGAGGGTGCACTACAACGATTGACAGAAATCACTGAAGGCAGCTGGATTGCTATGACGGATCCTTCTGCAACGGAATTGATGGAAATCGCAGAAGCTACAGGAATTGAGGTTGATCATCTCAGAGCACCTTTGGATGAAGAGGAAAGAGCGAGAATTGAAGTGGAGGAGAACTATACTTTAATTTTAGTTGATATTCCCTCCTTAGAGAAGAGAAATAATAAGGACCGTTATGTTACTATTCCGTTGGGTATCATTGTAGCAAATGATTATCTGATCACGGTTTGTCTGGAGGAGACTCCGGTATTAAAATGCTTTATTGACGGAAGGGTCAGAGATTTTTATACCTATAAGAAAACCCGCTTTATTCTTCAGATTCTGTACCGAAATGCATCCACCTTCTTACAGCATCTGAGAACGATCGACCGGAAGAGTGAGGAGATCGAGCGTAAGCTGCACATCTCAACCCAGAACAGAGAGCTGATCGATTTATTGGAGCTGGAGAAGAGTCTGGTATACTTTACGACATCCCTTCGTTCCAATGAGGTGGTATTTGAAAAAATGCTAAAGCTTGAGACAATCAAGCATTATCCGGAGGATGAGGATCTTCTGGAGGATCTGATTATCGAGAATAAACAGGCGATTGAGATGGCAAATATCTATAATGGCATTTTGACCGGAATTATGGGAACCTTTGCTTCGATCATCTCGAACAATCAGAACTTAGTAATGAAGCTACTTGCTGCAATCACCATCGTACTTTCGATACCGACCATGATTGCAAGCTTTTACGGTATGAATTTTGTAAATATTCCGGGCAAGGACAATCCATACGGTTTTTATTTCATCGTATTGGCAGCCTTGATTTTGACAGCGATCATCGTATTCGTATTCCGGAAGAAGAAAGTTTTCTAATAAGAAACATCGTAGATGTTATATGGAGGTTTTTTAGTGAAATTTTTAAATCGACTTGAACGTAGATTTGGCAGGTATGCTATACCTGATCTGATGAAATATATCGTAGGTCTTTTTATTCTTGGTTTGGTTCTCGGCATACTGCCAAACAATGCAATGGCATATTTGCTGACCTTAGATTTCCCTTCCATTATGAGAGGACAAGTATGGAGAATCATCACTTGGATTATTCCGATCAGTTCTATGCAAGGCATTTTATTAACAGCGATATCAGTCTATGTGTATTATATTATCGGCAATGCGTTAGAGAATACCTGGGGAGCATTTCGCTTTAACTTATACTTTTTTACCGGTATTCTTTTCAACCTTTTATCCTCATTGCTTACCTTCTTAATCACAGGCATGAGTGCACCACCGAGCTTAAGCTTTATCTGCGGAACGATGTTCTTTGCGTTTGCTGCAACCTATCCGAATATGGAATTCAGACTATACTTTCTGATTCCGATTAAAGCAAAATATCTGGCCTGGTTACAGGGAGCTATTTATATCTACACGGTATTCCAATACATCATCAGCGGTCATTTCATTTATGTGATTCCGCTTGTCGTATCCTTCGCTAACTTCTTGATCTTTTTCTTCGCTACCAGGAACTATCGACGGATCTCACCGAGTGAATATAAACGCAAGGCGCATTATCGCAGACAGATGCATGAAGGCAAGAATAGCGGCAATGTGACCCAATTTCGTGGAAAGAATGTAATTACCAGACACAAGTGCGCCGTTTGCGGAAGAACAGAGCTTGATAATGAGCAGCTTGAGTTTCGCTTTTGTTCAAAGTGTGACGGTAATTATGAATATTGTATGGACCATCTGTTTACTCACGAGCATGTGAAAAACAACCAAAACTAATTTGAATTAAAGTAATTTGGTTTTGAATGGGAATAATCAAAGAATGAAAACGCAAGTAAGTGAATGAATGTAATACCTAAGGGGTGTTGCAAAACAAATAATCTCAAACATTGATGGAATATCCTCTGACCGGAGCCACAATGCGTGTAAATTGAATGTTTTGCTTCATTCCTTTTTTAGTGAAACTCCTTCATTAATAAAATCTCTGGAGAATGGATGGAATAACTGTTATAATAGAGAGCAATAGAAATTGATGAGGCCATATCTCATCGAAAGATATAGTATAGGAACAGGATGGTAGATGAACATGAATAAAAAGATTAAAAATTTAAGCCAGGAAATTCGCAGTGGGAAGCAGCTTCAGGAAAATATTCCGCAGCTTTTAAACTATATGGTGGATTATGATCAGATTTATGCAAGTGTCAAATTAGCTCTACATTATTATGCATTCTATGAATCATATCTGGATGAAGAAAATACCTGGAGTAAAGAAGCGAAAGCTTCCATTGACAGAATAAATCATATCATTAAGAACCAGGTACTCGTTAACTGCAGCGGTTCTACCAGAGAGAAGGCAGTTCATGAAACGGATATTCTTCGTAAGGAAATCAGTAAGAGAATGAACATGCTGACTGCCTATACCGATATCTTTCAGATTTATGAGTATGTAATCAACCGTTTAGAATACCGCTTCAAGGAAAATACGATGCCTTCGGATGAGGAAGAATTTGCGAAAGAGGTTTTGCGCTATATCTTTGCAGAGGAAGACAATTATATCATCAATGAAAAAATCAAAGAAATGATTGGGCAATTACCGATCCGTATTACGAAACAGAAATATTTTGACCTGCTAACCGATAGTCTTAAATCATACCTCGGGTCTGAGGAGGAAAATCTTGATTCCTATCTCTATATGATTCGCACCTCGGCGATGATTTATCATGAAGAGGGGATGGAAGAATATTATCCGGAACTGGAGAAGCGAAGAAAGCAACTGGCAGCGGTAGACTATAAGAACATTAATAAGGAAGTGTTTGATCAGTGCGTCGGTACTCTTAGTGCAGCTACCTTGATGCTTGAGACAGAGACCAGCATATACTTTGGGTTACAGGAGATTACGAACGAAGTTTATACGATGCTGCTCTGCTCCTCCTATGCAGGTATGATGGAACATGGATATCAGACAGCAGCGGACACGGCGACGAATATCCTGCAAGAAGTCAATGATAGCTTTCTTAATGATCAAAAATCTGAGTTGGATGATTCTTTCTTGGATAAGTTTGAAGGTATGGAAGGGGTTCAGGAGGAGATGTCTTATGATCTCACCCTGCTTGAGGATGCATTCTATGAGATTACTCATAACTATAAAGAGTTGGCAAAGAGTATGATGCTGGAGCCCTTACTAGAGGTTCTCACCCGTTCTGAAAAGCTTTTATCCAACAGCCTCTTTATTGAACTTGAGGAGGAGAAGCAGGAGATTACTGTTGATGAGGAGTTGCTTGGACAAAAGACAAAGGATCTGGTGGCGGAACTTGAACGCTTGTTCGAGAATCAGGATAAGGTGATCACGCGTGCGATTATGGCGAACACCATGAATAAGATGCCGGTATTCTTCCGTGATCATAAAGAGGTTATGGATTATATCCGTTATAGTATCGAACGTTGCTCAGATAACGCTGAGAAAGCAGCCTGTATCGAGGTAATTAATGCGATAATGTCAGAATAGGACTGTATTATTATTGGCAATATGTGGTATACTTAACATAATAACTGCGGGATATACCTGTCGGATGTGTAAAGGTAAGGGGTTTTATGATTTTATGGAATTCACGGCTTTGGGTCGGTGAAAAAATGAAAAAGAAGAAGGATAAGGTCATTGCTTCGATCAATAACCGGGAAGCTACCTTTGGTGTATATTGCATCACTTATGCCTCACATCCAAGCAATTTATTTGACATTATTGAGGCAAATGAGCTACTCTTTCCGCATTACCAAAAAGCAGAGCTTACCATCGTAGGACTCGCGAGCGGAAAACAGGAGGCAATTGATTTAGTGCATGACATGCTGATGGAGGTATATCATAATACCGGAGAGTTTAATGTCCGTACTTATTTTACATAAGACAGAGAGATTAGTAGGGGCGGATAATGAAGGTGAAAATATACGTAAATTCGCAGATTATATGAAGATGGGCGGTCGAGTAAATAAGAATGCTTCCTATAATTCTTTTAATATTAAAAATAATCGGTATACTTCTGCTCGGTGTGTTGGGTCTGATCTTACTGCTTTTGATTGTTACCCTATTTGTACCTATAAGATATCGGGTAAGATTGGAGCATGGAGAGGAACTGTTCCAAATGAAGGGAAGAGTTCATTGGCTGCTGCATCTGCTGCATATCAGTATAACGCATCTTGACGGTATCCTGCATATACAAGCGAGAGTATTCGGCTTTTTGATCTATGACAATCTTAAGCCGAAAGAATCGAAGCAGGCGAAGAACAACACAAAGAATAAGATAAAAAAGAAGACAAAGAAAAGGATAAAGAAAAAGACAAATAAAAATGGTAAGTCAACTAGCAGGACAAGTAGAAAGACGGATGATAACAAGACCAGACAAAATGCTGGGAACCAAAAAGTAGATAAGGAAGTTGCAATCGAAAAAAGCATAACCGATAAGCCGGTTATGGAAGAAAAAGCGGTTGTAACTGACAAACCAGGCATAGATGACATGCCTGCAAGCCTTCAGGAACAATCAGATCGAGTGGTCACAAATCCCGAAGCTATGCAAACGGACAGGCATTCGTTATTATGGTCAGAAAAATCAATAATTAAAAATGAGATTTCCGGAAACACTAATACAAAAGTGATTCTTTTACAGCCTGAACCTGATCAGAACGAGAAGAAGGAATCATTTTTCCGGAAATTGATGAACCGTATAAGAAATATGAAGGAAAAAATCATGTCTGTGGTAAGAAAGAGCAGAGATAAAATAGGACAGATTTTTACAAGTGCTCGTACCTTCAGGAATAAGGGGATTTTAATATTTGGATTTCTTAAGGATGAGAGAAATAAAGAAGGAATGAAGCTTATCTTTCTCAGCTTAAAAAAGCTGTTAAAGCATGTGCTGCCGCAAAAGATTAGATCAAAGCTGATTTTTGGCACCGGAGATCCTTGTTCCACAGGGCAGGCATTGGGTGTGATGAGTATCCTGTACAGCTTCTATGGTGACAGGATATCGATTATACCGGATTTTGAAAGGAATCGATTGGAAGGACAGCATTTTGTCCAGGGAAGAATAAGATTAGTCACGATTCTTATAATAGTAGTTAAGCTTATATTTGATAAACGATTTAAACAACTGAAAAACAATTTTAGTATTTTGAAGGAGGCGTTATAAATGGCGGACAACAATTTCAATTCTACAGTGGAATCCTTGTTTAAGGGTATGGACAGCTTTTTAACAACAAAAACGGTGGTTGGTGACGCTGTGAAATTTGATGATGGAACCATTATTTTACCTTTGGTAGAAGTGAGCTTTGGTGTTGGAGCCGGTGCCTTTGCCGGGGATGCGAAGAACAATGCGGGTGGTGGTATGGGTGGTAAGATCAGCCCCAGCTCCTTACTTGTGATTCAGAACGGCTCCTCTAAGGTTGTAAACATAAAGGATCAGGATAGTATTACAAAGATCATCGATATGGTTCCAGATTTGATTAACAAATTCAGTAAGGGTGGAAAGAAGAAAGAGGAAATGGATGAAAGAGTGGAAGAGGTACGAAAGAGTCAGACCGAAACCACAATGCATGAGTAGGGAAAAGGCATCCTGACCGTATTCTTAGGCTCTTCGACAATATCCTTCGCTTCTTTCGAAAATTTTGCTTGCATTATATTTCATCTTCTGCTAAAATTAATTTGTTTGTAGGGCCAATTGGGTCTATAATTAAACCTAAGGAGGTGCTTTCGGTGGCTAAATGTTCAATATGTGATAAAGGTGCTCACTTTGGAATCGCTGTGAGTCATTC
>JAEZLZ010000067.1 GCA_023415055.1 Bacillota bacterium
GCGCAGGCTCCGCGGTGGGAAGGGCGGGGGCGGGGGAGTCGGCGTCGTCATGCGCTACACCCTGCTCCTGCTCACGTTGCAGCAGTTCGAGCGCGCAGCCGGCCTCGTGTGCGCGCTCGAGAGCTGGCGCAGGCGTGCCCTGCCGGACGCGGAGCCTGTCACGATCGGTCTGTGGGTCGGTCGGTCCGGTACACCGAACACCCACGAGGACGCGTCCGCGGCGCTCAAGTGCCTGCGCGACGGACGGTCGACCGGCGAGCACGGGAATCCTCGCCAGCTCCTGTCGTGCCCGTGGTGCGGTACTGCGCTGTCGCACGCCGCGTACTCCCTCGATCGTGGTGCGCCGCGACGGCTGCGTGTGCGCTGCCCGGGGGATCGATGCGAGTTCCGTGACGGGCTCCCGGTCCTGCTCGTCGACGAGGACGTCTACGACGTCCGACCGTCGCTCCTCATCGGGACCGTGGACAAGTTCGCGATGATGGCGTGGAACCCCAAGGTCCGGCGCATCCTCGGATCCGACGGCGCCGTCGAGCCACCTGACCTCATCGTCCAGGACGAGCTCCATCTCATCAGTGGCCCCCTCGGCACGTTGGTCGGGCTCTACGAGACAGCCGTCGACGCCGCGGCGACCGGCGTCGCGCGCCCGAAGATCGTGGCATCGACCGCCACGATCCGGCGGGCCAGGGACCAGGTGAAGGCTGTCTTCGACCGGGAGACACGCCAGTTCCCGCCGCCCGGCATCGACCCGGGGGACAGCTTCTTCGCGGTGGAGGCTCCGGCGGAGGAGCTGCCCGCACGGCAGTACGTGGGTGTGCTCGCACCGGGCACGAGCCACGCAACGTTGCTCGTCCGGTCGTACGCGGCGCTGCTCCAGGCCGGCAAGGACCTCGACGCGCCGCACGAGGTCAAGGACGCCTACTGGACGTTGCTGGGGTACTTCAACAGCCTCCGGGTGCTGGGCGCCGCGTTCATCCAGTCGATCGCCGACGTCCCGGCGAGGGTCCCCGTCGTCGCACGCAGGTCGGGTTCCGAGGCGCGCGAGGTCAAGGAACCGAAGGAGCTCACCTCCCGCGTGCCCTCCGACGAGGTCCCGCAGCGTCTCAAGGAGCTGCGCACGTCGATGGGGGACGAGGACTGCCAGGACATCGTCCTGGCGACGAACATGATCTCGGTCGGCGTCGACGTGGACCGGCTCGGTCTCATGGTCGTCATGGGGCAGCCGCAGACGACGTCCGAGTACATCCAGGCCACGAGCCGCGTGGGCCGGAGACACCCGGGCCTGGTCGTGACCTTGTACAACTCGGCGCGGACGAGGGATCTCTCGCACTACGAGTCCTTCGTGCCGTACCACCGGGCGCTCTACCGCCAGGTCGAGGCCACCGGTGCGACCCCGTTCGCGCCGCGCGCCGTGGACCGCGGATTGCACGGGGTGCTCGTCTCTCTCGTCCGGCTTCTCGTGCCGGGCGCTTCCGAGGACACCGCTATCGCGGCCGTCACCGACGAGGCGGCGACGAAGAGCATCCGCGAGATCGTTCGTGAGCGGGTGCGCGACGTGGCGCCGGAGGAGGAGCAGCGTGTGCTGGACGCTCTCGACGCGCTGGTCGAGAACTGGAGGGACGCCGTCAACGACCGACGGGTCCAGAAGTACGCCTCCTGGACGGCCCCGATGGGGGCGCTCATCGTGCCTGCCGGTGGCTCGCCGTTCGGGCGGCAGGAGAACCAGCTCGACCAGTTCCCGGTGAGCGAACCGGCGTGGCCGACTCTCACGAGTCTGCGGAACGTCGACGCCACCAGCTCGCTCTACCAGACGCGGAGGAAGCACAGTGGCCAGTAGGGCGATCGGGGAGGCCCGGCAGAGCCAGCTCGTCACGACGTACGGGGTCGGGAGCCTCTTTCCCGCCGAGGACCAGAGCTTCGTCGTCATGGGGATCGAGTACTGGCCCTCCACATCACCCCGTCTCGACGAGCCTCGTCTCGCGCGGGCGCTCGGAGTGACCCACTTCCGCACGCCGGCGGCAGGCCTGCGTGGAGGCGACGTGCCGGTCATGCGGTTCCCGCTGGCGCACTACTGCCCGAAGTGCCACGGCCTGGGCCCGCTCAACAGGCTTCAGGACCAGCAAACGATGTGGTGCAAGCAGTGCCAGGGCGCTCGGCTCGTCCCGTCCCGATTCGTGGCGTGCTGCGACGCGGGGCACATCGAGGACTTCCCGTACTACCAATGGGTGCATCGTGGCGAGGAGGCGGAGTCTCAGAGCGCTGACGAGCACAGGCTGAATCTCCGGATGCTCGGGCGGTCGTCGTCGCTCTCCGACATCGTCATCGGCTGCTCGTGCGGTGTCCAGGCCAAGACGCTGAACGGGGCCTTCGGTCGGAACGCGCTGCCTCCGGTGCGTCGATGCAGTGGTCGTCGCCCCTGGCTCGAGACGGACGCGTCCGACTGCGACCGCCCGTTGCGTGCCCTCCAGCGAGGGTCGTCGAACGTGTGGTTCGCAGCCATGCGCTCGACGATCTCCATCCCGCCGTGGTCGACTGCTGCCGCATCGTTCGTCGACCGGCACTGGATGGTCCTCGAGCACCTGCCCGAGGACGCCCTGTCGGCGACGCTCGCGCGGATGGTTGAGAACTCCCCGGGTGTGACGGTGGACGCCGTGCGTGCGATCATCGCGCAGCGTCGCGGTCTCGCAGCGCGCAGCGCTCTCACCGAGGCCGAGCTCCGGCACGACGAGTACAACGCGCTGTGCGCGGGTACGGGGCCGGGCGCATCCCTCGACACGTTCATCTGCGAGGCGCAGGAGGTCGACGCCTCGGTCGCTGACGAGGTTGTCCAGGTCTCGGCGGTCCACCGGCTGCGCGAGGTCCGTGCACTGGCGGGTTTCTCGCGCGTGACACCTGCGGTGCCGCGAGTCGACGACTCGGGTGAGGATGTGGGCGCCGCAGGCTTGTCACCGTTGAGCGAGGCGCCACTGCCCTGGCTCCCCGCCGTGGAGGTGCACGGCGAAGGCGTCTTCGTCAGGCTCCGGGAGGACCGGCTCGCCGAGTGGGAGCGCACGGCCGCGGCCCGTGGCCGGGCCGATGCGATCACCATGGCGCAGGCCCGCAGGGACAGGGCAGCGGGACGACCCGCGTCGCCACCCGTGGCGCCGAGGACAGTCGTGCTGCACACCCTCGCGCACATGCTCGTCAACGAGCTGAGCCTGCACGCCGGGTACCCGGCCTCGGCGCTGCGTGAACGGCTCTACGCCGCTCCGGGGCAAGCGGGGATCCTCGTGTACACCGCGTCGTCCGACTCCGCCGGGAGCCTGGGAGGGCTGGCTGCGCTGGCCAGGGAGCGCGTCTTCGCGCCGATCTTCCGCACCGCGATCGAGCACGGCCGGTGGTGCTCCTCCGACCCCGTCTGCGCGGAGTCGCGCGGATCGGGCACCGACAATCTCAATCTCGCAGCCTGTCACGCGTGTGTGCTCCTGCCCGAGACCAGCTGCGAGCACCGCAATGTCCTCCTCGACCGGGTCGCCGTCGTCGGGAGCCAGGAAGTCCCCGATGCCGCCCTCTTCCCGGCGTGACGCCGTCGCCAGCGAGAACGTGGTCCCCGTCCTCGACCTCTTCGCCGGAGCGGGTGGCCTGACCGCCGGCTTCGTCTCCACCGGGCGCTTCAGGTCCGTGGGCGCCGTCGAGCGTGACCCGCAGGCCGCCGCCACCTATGCGCTCAACCACGGCGAGCATGTCGTGGTCGGGGACATCGCGCAGTACGCCGAGGGCTCGTTCCCGCGTGCCGAGGTCGTTCTCGGCGGTCCGCCGTGCCAAGGCTTCTCGCTGCTGGGCAAGCGTGATTCGGACGACCCGCGCAACCGGATGTGGCAGCACTACCTCCGTGTTCTCGAGCGGGTCCGTCCGGCATTCTTCGTCATGGAGAACGTGCCGCAGTTCCTCGAGTCACCGGAGTACCGGGCGCTTGCTGCGGAGGCATCTCGAGGAGGGCGCCTTCAGGGCTGGTCCCTCGAGGCATGGGTGCTCAACGCCGCTGATCATGGCGGGGCGCAGAATCGGCGACGGGCATTCCTGGTCGGCCGCCGCGCAGGCACCCGCCCGTTGGGGCGGCCTGACCTCGACGCTCGGCGGACGTGCCTCGCCGACGTGCTCGCGGATGTGGATGTCCGTCCTTCTGCGGCACGGCTGCCCGAGTCGTGGGTCGAGGTGAACGGCGCGCTCCACCCTGGCGCGTTCAAGAGCCACGACCTCCACTTCATGCCTGCCGCGACCGCGTTGTCCCGTGCGCGCTACGAGTCGATCCCGTACGGCGGCAGTCGCAGGGATCTTCCCGACCGCCTGCTCGCGGAGTGCTGGCGCGGCAACACGCGCGGCGCGAGCGACGTCATGGGCCGCCTCGTCTGGGAGCGGCCGGCGGTCACAGTCCGGACCGAGTTCTACCGACCCGAGAAGGGGCGTTTCCTCCACCCGACCGAGCACCGCCCGATCACTCACTTGGAGGCCGCTCGTATCCAGGGGTTCCCCGACGACTACCTGTGGGCAGGGACCCGTGCATCGATCGCGCGACAGATCGGGAACGCTGTGCCACCTCCTCTGGCTCGCGCGGTGGCGGGCAGACTGGCAGAGCGCCTGTGACCTGGTCGGCCCGTCGAGGGGTTGAGCGGACAGGCTCGGGCTTGCCACGGTCGCGTAGGGCGGTCGCGCGATGACGTGGCTGAGTGCCCTTCGTTCGACTCGACTTAGCCGGTCGGTGTACGCCCCGTCGGTGCATGTTGCCCCGAAGTGCCTCGATGTCCGTCCGTCCGGGCGGTGCAGCGGGCACGACTCGCGTCGTTGACGTCCAGGCGACCGCGACGGTTGCGCACCACCAGGCGCAAGGGTCAGGTCCCTGCCCGGAGCTGCCATCATGATGTCGGACCGTGACCTGGAGGGGCTCGTCGCGCAGATCGCCCACGCGAACCGCCAGCTGGCGGACCTGCGAGCTCGCGGCGCCGCATCCAGTGGCGCTGGCGCCGGTCCGCCACTCGATCGACGACTTGTACGGACAGGTGGAGTCGGTGCTGGCGATGCGTCCCGTGAAAGTGCCGCGTGCGACCCACCGTCCTGTACCTGAGCCCCAACGCTCGCTACCCGCACGACGAGCCTCGCCTTCCCGGCGCCTCGCGCCTCCCGCGCCATCGGCGCCTGCCGAGCGGCGCGCGACGGCGTCGCGAGAGACCCCCGCCGGGCCCGGGGAGTCTCGGGCAGACGTGCGACCCTTGGCCCAGACCGCACTGGCAGACCGCATCGCCGAGCATCTTCGATCGGGAGCGGGTATGACGGCTCGGGAACTGCGCGCGGCTCTGCAGGGCGACGCCGGAGAGGTGGTCACGCGCAGAGAGGGCAATGCCGTGCTCTACGGCGACCAGATGTTCCGCCGGGACGATTCGACGCGACCTGTGTGGCGCCTGCGTTCGTGAATCAGGACGCGCCTCGCCCGCGGCTCGCTGCGCCATCCGCGGACGGTCGACGGATGACGCGCGGAACGTGTGGCCGGTTGGCTTCGGGTCCACCGTCGCCGTCAGCCAGACGGCGGGGAGCGTGTTCCAGCCGGGTGAACGCGGTCTCTGCCTCTAGCTCGTCGTGGCCGAAGCCGCGAAGCTGCTCGCATGGCAGTGCGCGACGTCCTGCGGGATTGGTTGGTTGAGGCCCTCGAGTCGCTGGGCGGCTCAGGATCGGTTCTCGAGGTGAGCCAGGAGGTCTGGCGGCTACACCAGCGGGAGATCGAGAGCACCGGCGACTTGCTCTACAGCTGGCAGTACGACCTTCGCTGGGCGGCGACCGCGCTTCGGAAGACCGGGGTCCTGGCTGAGAACTCGAGGGGCGAGCCCTGGACCCTGGCGCGGGCAGGGCGCGCGAGGGCCGAGTAGCGCCACCGCGCCGGACAGTCCGCCGCACCGGGAGCGGCGAGGGGGCTCCGCGCGAGCGCGCCGCAATGCGATCGGCGGACGGTGTTGCTTCGGGCTTCCTGCTGCGGCGTTCCTCACCGTCACGTGGACGACCGCGAACTGGCCCTGCCCGGGTGTGCCCAGCGACCCCGCACGCGACGCACGAGCTCAGGCATACGCCCCCTGAGCGTGGCCCGCACGAAGTCCGCCCGGACCTTGTCATCGTGGTGCGCGACGAGGGTCCGCATCCGCTGGATCTTGACGGCTCATCGCAGATGAGGGTGTAGGACGGGTCTGAAGCCGCCGGTGTCGAGCAGGCTGCGGGTGATGTCGTTGGTGAGGTTGCGGAAGCCGAGGGCGGTGCCGCGTAGGTGTTCGAGTCGTCCGT
>JAEZLZ010000098.1 GCA_023415055.1 Bacillota bacterium
CAAGAATAGTCATCCATGATTGTTCATAATCCATAGACATTGTTGAATTATCCTTTTTTTTAACGGTTGCTTTCCCTGGCCAGCCATTCCCTCTATAAGAAATATCTTGACAATCTTCTATAGAACTGCATCCTAACGAATTTATAAGTTTATTATTTGCTGCCATGCTAGGTTGTCCTGCACAAAAGAAAGAAAACATGTATTTAATCTGATTTGTCCATCTTTCTGTTCCACATTTTTGTAACATACTAAGAGCCGATACATCACAAGGCTTTCCAACAAACGCATAAGTCTTATCTTTCTCTATCATGTTTATAATATTTAACATAGGACTAGATGCAGTATATCTGGATCCGCAGCACTCGCGTATTTCTTTACTGTTTTTACTCACTACAGTGATTGTCATTCTAGGATCCTTAGGATCTTTTTTTACTTGAATAACTCCATCGACGAGTCTCTTATGAAAAAGATATTCGCAAATTGCAGTAATTGTCCCTCCACTTGAAGCATTAAATCTAATATTTTCATTATTTGACCATCCTAGATACGAACTCTTAATGCTTCCAAAAATCTTTCCATTCGAGTATTTATTGATAGCATTTCCTGCTGCAGGACAAACCATTTTGCAAAATTCAACATGATCAGTTGTAATATTGGGATAAAGAAACTTTTTATCATCATAGTAATAGTCTATTTTTTGAATTGATACACATAGTCCACAACCCGTGCAATATTCTTTACATGTATGCAAAATTTGTTCATTAGTCATATTAAAATACCTCTCACATGTTTAATGCATCCATTCCTCAGCATATCTACCTGAGATAAACTCCCAGCTGTAAGCAGTCTTAATTCTTTCCTTAGCCCTAATTCCCAAAGGCTCTCTATCAATTCCTTCACACTTATCTATAAGTGTTGCCAGATTTCCATCTTCCTTTGTCCAGTAAAGAGCAGCGTCTTCAGCTACTTCTTCATTGAATCCAACCTTCAATAACAAATTTAATTTTGTAGAACCAAGAGCCTCTAACAAGGATGGATTTGTACCACCAACTTCATGCCCGTGGAAATAACCATAAGCCTCTTCTCTAATCTTTTTCAGCAACTCTTGGTCGTACACAGTTCCTACGAACTTGATTCTAGGGTCAGAAGAAAAATGCAATCTTCCTTCAAGTTCGGAGAGGAAACTCTCATCACTGTTTGTAATAATCGCGAAATCCTTCTTTGTTCCGGATTTCATATACTCTTTAATCATGGTTTCATAGTTATTCTCAGGAACGAAACGACCAACAATTAAATAGTAGTCATTCCTCTTGAGTCCCTTCTCCTCTAACCATGCTTCATATTTTTCTTCTCCGCACTTACTTGGAGCTGTCTCCGCCCCATATGCGATGAATGTGGTGTTCTTCACGCCATAAGTCTCTCTTATGTATTTTTCGATAGTCACAGAGTCGCAAACTACCACGTCGCTCCTCATAACCATCTTCTTTTCGCTACACTTCCAGTATCTCCTAACGGGAGCAGACCACTTAGCTCTCATCCACTCATGGCCATCTGGATTGAGGAATACTTTTCCACCCAACCTATGTACCTCACGCGCATACTGATTAAAAAACGATCCAATACGGCAAGTCATAATATAAACAATTGGGTTATTTATCCTCTGTTTCTTTATTATCTCTATACTCTTCTTCAAAGCAGCACAGTCATAATAAATAGCTTGAGCTGGGCCAAGTTTCTCCAGAATCTTAATCTCAAAGCACTCAGCGTTATGGTATTTATATGTGGTTGGAGAGGTTCTTTCCGCACCATCAGGCACACCAGCTCCCTGACCATTCGCCTTAACTGCAACATGGTATTTGATTTTTGGATTGTCCTGATGATATTCAGTTAATTTATTTATAAAAGTCTCATATCCCCCATAAGCACCAAAGGATTTAGCTCCAACTAAAAATACATGTTGCACTTTACTTCTCTCCTCTTTATTTATCTTTCTTTTGTCTAGCATCTCGTGCCGCTCCAGTCTACTTCTATCCCTTAATACCACCCCGCACACCACGATGTTGTGGTTGAGTAGTTTTATGGATTAGGAGTTTAGCACCCAGGCGCAGCATCAACTACTAAACAAAACCTCTAATCAACTCCTGATTAGGAGTTTGGTTTAGTGCTTGACTTCTTTTCTCCCTTGTTTGATGTGGTCTTTTTTACCACTTCTTTCTTCCCACAGATTCTGAGCACTTTTGCTCCATTTCCACCCAAACCGCCATTTGCGATATGGCGAGGAGGTTTAGTGGTGGGTTGGTTTTTTACCACGCCCTGGTGTGGTATGGTCTTTTTTATCACTCTCGGTGGTATGGTGTTTTTTATTATTTGATAGTTTGCCTCCATGATGGCTTGAGGGATATACGCTCGTATTCCAGGTATATCCTGTCCTCACTCAATTAGTGGTAAACGGTACTCCCGTTTTTCCCTTCTCCGGCTCATAACACTGTCCTTCTCATTTTTTGAGAAGTGTTGTTTACTTGGCGGGGAGGTTTACCTCTAAATCCTTATATTGATTTCATCCAATTATTAATAACTTCACCGTGTGATTCGGATTCTCCTTTATTCTCTCCAAGCTAGTATAATTACACTTTATGACTATTCATTTGTGCTAAATCAAATTTGAATTAGGATAAACCCATTTCTACTTCGCCCCTCTACCAAACACCACGATCCCCACCGTTTTAAATATTAGCTTCATATCCATCTTAATCGACCAATTATCAATATACTCCAGATCCATCCTCACAACTTCCTCGAAGTCGGTGATATCACTTCTTCCACTGACCTGCCACAGTCCGGTTAATCCCGGCTTAAGCATCAATCTCCTCTTATGAGCGCCATCATACTGCAGGAACTCATCCTCAGTCGGAGGTCTTGTTCCTACCAGGCTCATGTCCCCCAGCAATACATTGATGAACTGAGGGAATTCATCAAGACTGGTCTTACGAATGAACCTACCCACCTTTGTGATTCGTGGATCGTCCGTTACCTTGAACATAAGACCATTCATCTCATTCTTATCCTCCAGCTCCTTCTTGCGCTGCTCAGCATCCTTATACATGGATCGGAACTTATAGATTGTGAACTTACGGCCGTTCTTCCCGATTCGCGTCTGCTTGAAGAAGACCGGACCCTTAGACTCCAGCTTAATAGCCGGAGTCAGCACCAGAGTCAGAACGAATAGTAACACACACCCCACCAGTGCGCCCAGGACATCGAGAAAGCGCTTGGTTATTTCATGACTTGATTCGAACATATTAGTTGAGAAGGTCACGACATTGTAACCGGCCAGAGTATTAATCCGCTTCTCCTTCATACTAATGTTACCGAAGATATCCAGATTCAGATGAACTACGATACCCATCTTCTCGAATTCGAGTACAAGAGCCTCTAGGTCAATCTTGATACTGCGCGGTATGTTGATAAATACCTCATCCACCACATTCCGTCTTGCCACCTCAAATAGGTTCTCACGGTCCGCGACCACCTCAATTCCTTCGATCCTCTCTCCGATTCGACTCTCATCCCACAAGGCTATCATGGTAACATAGATCTGCCAATCGTATTCCTGCCGCATCCGTCGTATGACCTTGGCTGCATTGCGGGAGGTAGTAATCAGCATAACTTTACTGCTGTTCGTGCTTTTCTTATATAATACCAGCATATAGATCTTCATATAGCTTCTCAGGACATAGTTGATCATAGGATTCATCAGGAAGAATACTCCAAGGAATACTCTTGAATACTCGCTCCCTTGTTTAATAAAGAACATATAAGCAAAAATGACCATTCCCAGCTTACACTGGTTCTTTATAATATGTATAAATTCTTCCATATAACCGCGTTTGAAGGCATAGTTTTTCTCGTTATCAATATTATTGATGATAATCTTTGTAAATATCAGAATAATCAGGGCATTACTATATAAATCATTAAAATACCCAGCGTTTATAATTCCTCCTCTTATGTAAGCTGACAGATAGAACGCGATCACAATACTTATCACATCGATCAGTAGTGTTATCAAACTTGTCACTCGTGTCTTAATATTTCTCATAGGTTGTCCTCATTCCATCTTTGTATTAATGCGGCTGCTTAGACTCGCTCATAGGCTCATCATAATTCTTACCGCCATACAGATGGTTTCTCTTCGCCACCACAAAGCTAATTGTCAAGGCAATTAACAGTATCGCCAGAACAAGAATCAATGTACCTTCCTTCAAGCTATAGCTCTCTTGATTTCCTACGAAGAAATTCACAATTAAAGTCCAGAATCGTTCCATAATAGCTCCCCCACTTTATGTATGTTACAAAATCTGCAGTTAAGATATAATCTCATCCTAACCAGGTTTCTTCTGCTTATTGATGACATAAGCAGCAGCTTCTAGTAATAATTTACAATGCAGTAACCATGTAATTACTAAATTTGTTATAAATTGCTATCTCGAGTCTTAATTATAATAACCGATACGGTAAATGTCAACGCTCTTTTTACAATTTGATGAAATATTCTCCTATAATTCCCCATTATTTAATTATTCTACCAAATTCGCAGTATTTCAACATATATATACTTCAATACCATTGTTGTTCATTTTTTAAATAGAAAATTAGTCCATATTTCCCACAAAAAAAATGCTCCTCCTATGATAAACATTAAACTGTCTATCATAAGAAGAACATATTCATATATTCTGGGTGTGGGCTCTGGAGCCCTCGAGCATAACTTATCCGTCTAAATCTCTTCCACAAACTTTACTCCATCAATCGTACTGATTCTAGAGATAACATCGATTCTAATCTTCTTCTGTCTTAATCTTAGTGTCATGATAGCAGCAGCTAAGGCCTCTGATCCATAGGAAGGCTTTACCATCTCAATCGCATCGATTGAAAAATCATACTTCTTCATACTATCGAGTACATTGGTAATGGAAGCGGACTTCTCAAATTCTATGTAAAGATCCAGCACCTTGGATTTGGACAGCATAAAATTATCGAAGCGATGCAACACTACCGTTGAGAAGAAGATCAGGACGCATCCCATAATAGCCGCCTTATAGAAGCCAATACCGATCGCCAGACCCATGCATGCCGTAGCCCAAAGGCCAGCCGCTGTTGTAAGACCCTTTACCTGATGTCTGCCGGTCACGATGATGGTTCCTGCTCCCAGAAAACCGATCCCGGATATGACCTGCGCTCCAAGCCTTGTGGGATCACTGACACCGAAGGTCTCATATACATATTGATTCGTCAATATTGCCAAGGTTGAGCCTAAGCAGACAAGAATATGTGTTCTAAGCCCTGCAGGGCGGCCCGCCCTTCCGCGCTCAAATCCTATGATACCACCACAAAGAATCGCCATAAGTAATCGTAGCAGAATCGATGTATCATTCAAAGAAATTAAGTCACTTGAAAATTCAAACACTTCTATACCTCCGCTCCCTCTGCTGTCTCATCATATTCAATCTTGATTAAGGTTAATCCTTCCGCCGGAGCTGTCGGTCCTGCTAGATTACGATTGCAGCCCTTTAGCATCTCTATCATCCTCTCCGGAGGATATGCACCTCTACCTATCTCGATCAAGGTTCCGGCAATAATACGAACCATGTTGTAGAGAAATCCACTTCCGGTTACGCGTATCGTAATGTTATCCACATCATGGCGAATATCCAGCTGATAAATCGTTCTTACCGTATCCATCACCTGTGTCTTCACAGAACAGAAGCTCTTAAAATCATGCTCCCCCACCAGATATTCTGCGGCCTCCCGCATCCTTGCAACATCCAGGTTATAGTATATAAAGGTGGAATACAGCCTCTCGGTTGGTAAAGCGATCTTGCGATTCAAGATACGATATTCATAGGTCTTCCGACTGACTGTCCTTCGTGGATGGAAATCTGGAGCAACCTCTATTGAGCTTTGGACCCGAATATCCTCGGGTAAGCGAACATTCAGTGCCAGACAAAGCTTCTCGGCAGGGATAGCACTTTCCGTATCAAAGACGGCTACATTACCAAGTGCATGAACTCCCGAATCTGTACGGCTGGCACCGATTACGGTGATGTCTTCCCGAAGAAGCTCAGACAGTGCCTTGTTCAGCTCTGCTTCGATCGTAGGCTGTCCGGGCTGAAGCTGCCAACCACAGTAATGCGTCCCATCGTATGCGATGACCAGTTTAATTCGTTTCATGTGCAATCCTCTTCATTTATGCGATGATAATGTTTAAGATAACGATTCCACCTAGATATAACAACATAACAAGATATGCAACATAGTCTCTGCTGTGATAGCGAAGCGGCTTCATCTTGGTTCTTCCATCCCCGCCCCGGTAGCATCTGGCCTCCATCGCCATCGCGAGATCATTGGCTCTGCGGAAAGCAGATACAAACAGCGGTACCAAAAGAGGAATCAAGCTCTTTGCTCTCTTTAAGATCCCACCGGATTCAAAATCCGCACCTCTCGCCATCTGTGCTTTCATGATCTTATCCGTCTCCTCGAGCAGGATGGGGATAAAGCGCAGTGCGATGGACATCATCATCGATATCTCATGGACCGGAACCTTGATGTGGTTCAGGGGCTTCAGCACCTTCTCGAGTCCATCCGTCAATTGATTCGGAGTCGTGGTGAAGGTCATAAGAGAGGATCCGATAATCAGGAAGGTTAGGCGGATCGCCATAAAGCCTGCACTCGTGAGTCCTTCCTTCGTAATCTTAATGATGCCATATTGGAATAAAGTCTCTCCGGGGGTAAAAAAGATATTGAAGAACACAGTAAACAGCAAAAGTATAATCACTGCCTTGAGTCCCTTCACGATATAGCCAAAGGGAACCTTGGACAGCTTTATCACGGACACTAAAAATATGGTGACCACGATATATCCAAATAAGGATTGGAACATAAACAGTGATACAATAAATAAAAAGGTTCCGATTAATTTCACTCTGGGATCCAATCGATGCAGGATGGAGTCTGTGGGATAGTATTGTCCTATCGTAATATCTCTGATCATAATGTCTCACTTCCTATCGTTTTGCGCGAAGCATCGCGAGTATCTCGTCCTTTGCCTCGGTTACTGTAGTTGCATCGGTGGAAACCGAATATCCCCGCTCCTTCAGAGCATTCATGACATAAGTCACCTGGGGTGCTGCCAGATGCATCCTCTCAAGCTCCTTATAGTGAGAGAATACCTCCTTCGTGGAATGCTGCAGTACAAGCTCTCCCTTATTCATGACAAAGAGGCGGTCCGCATAATTCGCTACATCCTCCATGCTATGGGTAACCAGTACGATGGTCATACCGCTTTCTCTGTGAAGCTTTGCAATCTGCTCCAGGATATCATCCCTGCCCTTGGGGTCTAGTCCTGCGGTAGGCTCATCTAAGATCAGCACCTCAGGCTTCATCGCAAGCACTCCGGCGATGGCGACTCGGCGCTTCTGTCCACCGGACAATTCGAAGGGTGATGCATCCAGAAGCTCATCGCCGATTCCAACCATCTTCAATGCGTCATAGGCACGGAGCTCACATTCTAATTTATCCAGTCCCAGGTTCGTCGGTCCGAAAAGCACATCCTTGAATACCGTCGTCTCAAAGAGCTGATGCTCCGGATACTGAAACACCAGTCCTACCTTGCTGCGAAGCTCCTTCAGCTTATAGTCAGAGCCGTAGATGTCTTCGCCGTTAAAGTAGATATGCCCGCTGGTCGCTTTAATCAGTCCGTTCATATGCTGGATCAGGGTGGATTTGCCGGAACCGGTATGTCCGATCAGACCGATGAATTCTCCCTTCTCAATCGAGAAGCTGACATCCTTAATCGCATGCCTGGCAAATGCCGTTCCGCCGCTATAGATATAATTAATCTTATCAAATATTATCTGCATGTTTATCTCCAATCTGCCGCCGACTTGTGAATATGGGCGGCAGTCAACTATTATGATTGCCTTTGGCAAGAGTATCGATTGCAGCTACCAGCTCTTCTACGGTAAGTAATCCTGCCGGGATATCATAGCCTTCTTTGCTTAACTCATAAGCAAGCTCGGTTACCTGAGGCACATCCATACGATACTTCTTTATCTCCTCCACTCTCGAGAAGATCTCCCTCGGTGTTCCTTCCATCACGACATGCCCATGCTCCATGACAAAGACATGATCCGCATAGATTACCTCATCCATGTGATGGGTGATCAGTAATACCGTTACATTCTCTGTTTTATTGAGTTCGCGGACCGTTGCGATTACCTCTTTCCGTCCATTCGGATCGAGCATCGCGGTGGGTTCATCGAGTACGATGCATTCCGGCTTCATCGCCATGATTCCGGCGATTGCCACTCTCTGCTTCTGACCTCCGGATAATTTGTTCGGAGAATGATGTCGAAACTCCAGCATGCCGACTGCTTCTAGGCTCTTCTCTACTCTCTGCCAGATCTCCTCGGTCGGAATTCCGAGGTTCTCCGGACCGAAGCCAACATCCTCTTCGACGACCGTAGCGATGATCTGATTGTCGGGATTCTGAAATACCATACCGGCACTCTGCCTGATATCCCAAAGATTCTTCTCCTCTGAGGTCTTCAGCCCATTCACCCATACACTGCCCTCGGTCGGATATAAGATCGCATTGATGTGCTTCGCCAGTGTTGATTTACCGGAGCCGTTTGCACCCAGGATCGCGATGAAGTCACCCTTCTTCACACTGAGGCTGACATTATCGATCGCTTTATTGATCGACTCCACATTCCCGTCCTCATCTCGGCGAATATATTCAAAGGACAATTTATCTACATTTATCATTTCCATAAGGGAACCTCATTTCTATCACAATTCAATATTAATATCGATATTCTACTCTCGTATTATACCGTATTAGCCTTATTATTCAGAAAAATATGGTTACACATGATTATAACTCATACGGTTGCAAAAAAAAAGTAAAAATATAAAAATTCAATAGAATCACGAAAAGAGTACCAGCTCCCTTATCGATTGAACTGCCACTTCGTTATCCTGATTATTTCATAAGCGGATAATTTGATACATGGATTAGTTATGATAGAAATAAATTGAGTTATGACATCGGAACGATTTCCTATGCTAGCTATGGTAGTCTGCAAATTGCGGAGTACCACTAGTATTGAAATACATATTTTAATAGGAAGAAACTCATTCAAAATGATTTAAGTATACCTATAACCCCATTGAATCGGAATAGAATTGAGCTTCTTAAAGAATAGGCTGTCTCTGATACGGATCATAAACGAACAACGTATCTGAGACAGCCCTTGTGCTATTCTATCTTCTTACTTCCCTCATATCGGTACGAAAAACTTATTAAGCCTACTCTGTCACATTAATCGGTCCAAAGAAGGCGGAGGAAGAATTCGATGGATTGACGATTACGATATATTCTCCATCCATCTCCTTGGTTAAGGGTGTCGTAAGCGTAAGCTCTTCACCGGAGCTATAGTCGAGGTGAAGCTCAAAGCCCTTCGATGCAAATTGATCTGCCCCGACAAAGATATAAGAATCAGTCTCAACCTCTGAGGTATCCTTATACATGAGCAGGATGCCGGAAAGATCCAGAGTCTCTCCAACCTTGTAGGAGAGCTTTGTCGGTTGGTTGGACACAAACATCCCATCATATCTGGGATTCTGAGCGACGGTAATCTTAATCTCCTGCGTGATATCAAAGTCATAATAAGAATCACCGAGTGACTTATAGCCTTCCGGAAGGCTTATACTATAATGTAAGGTATAGGTACCGGCTTCTCCCTTATATCTCAAGTTATTGTCGGAGGTGATGTAATAATTATATACATTACAACGTAGCTCCCTCTCAGTTCCGTCCTGCAGTGTCACATAAACTGGTATCATATCCGCATAGTCCTCATACTGATATAATGTTTTCATAAGATAATATGCACTAGTAGCATATTTGTCCTCTGCAAGGGTAATGCTGGACTGCTGTGCCCGACTCGAGGTCACTACTACACGATTGTCCGTCTGGGGAACGGTGATGTTAATCGATAGCTTAGGCCACGAAATTATATCATATCCGGCGACGTTATCAAGAAGAGGCCCTAAAATCATAGTATTACCCTCGTAAGATTCTAGACTCCAGCCTCGTAAGACTGTAGTAATAGTTTCGTTTGAGGATGTGGTTCCGGATACTGTTACCGGCAGCTGTTTCTCCAATGCCCGATACATGGTTTTGAAATCGTAGATTCCCTGATCTGTATTCACCGTGATCGGTGTAAATGATTGAAATGCAATAATTTGCTTCGTGTTTACTATCGTAATCTTAACTTCACTATACTTTGTCTTGTCAACGGCTGAAATAGCACGTATTGTTGCCTCTCCGGATTGATTCAAGAGCAGCTTACCACTGACTGAATCAATGATATCATAATTACTATAGCCATTATAGGTCCAGATGACACGATGATCCGAAGCGAGCTGTGAAGCCGTATCTACGGATACATATTGCGTTAGATCTATGAACTCTCCGTTATTTAGACTTGCCGGGACAGCATTCAGCTGAACGGCTACGATAGCTGCCGGAGTCACGGCCATCGCAAATTTTGGCTGTGTGGTATCCGGTATCTGATGCGAATCCTCTGCCTCTCTTGTCTGCGTAACAGCTACAACCACGGTGGCCGGGATTTCTAAACCCCTATCAGTATACCAGTTAACACTCGTCGGATATAAGTTGTCATGCTTATACAGTACACCCTCCGGAAGAGTGGCATGGAGCTTTACCAGATAGGTTCCGGGAACAGCCCCGTTATACTGATTGCCGGAGTCTACATAATAGCCGGATAACTCTACTTCTCTCGTGGTGTTGTCAGAAAGGTGAACCATTACCTTTTTACCATTATAATAGGTACTCTCTAAATCTTCGATTTTCACAGTATGCGTATCCGTGGACAACGTAAGTGTCGCGAGAGGATCGATACTTTGTACATATAAGGATTGACCGGACTGCGGTACCTTCACCTTCACTTCAACACAGGCATAAAGATCCCTCGGACGTTCATAACCCTCCGGCACTCCGGCGTAACATTTGAGCATATAGCTGCCGGTTTTTCTTCCGTCATAGGTTCCATACCAGCTATCCCCACCGTACAGATCCATTTGCTTTGTCTCAGTTTCCGTCCCATTCCCGGTTTCAAATATCAGATTCACCTTGGTCGGCAGCTTTCCGGAGCTTACCAGCTTTCCGATATCATATAAGGCTTCATCTGCTGTGAGCTCCACCGGTGCAATCGGCTCCATTCGTACGAAGCGTCTGCCGGTAATCGTCAAATCAACCGCCCCGTAATCTACGCTATTCATATTCGATTGCACTACGACGCGTACAACACCGGTTTCATACGGTTCAAATAAGCCGCTTTCGCTGATGTCAGCATAGCCCCAGGTATCATCCATATAATTATATACAGACCAGGTTACATCTGCTTCACTCGCCGTCAGCTGGATTGGGGTTCCGGAGATGATGAGTCCCGGGTCATTGATCGTTATTACGGAACCGGATACAGCCGGTGTGGAGGGCGTAGATGGTGTTGACGGTGTCGAGGGTGTCGAGGGTGTTGACGGCGTAGAAGGAGTATAAACCGGTAACTGTGTAGTCGTATCACCGGGTTTTACTTCCTTTCCGTTTTGTGTCGTGCCGGTAACCCCGGAGGCTACCTCCACCTTCGTATTTGCTGTATTGATCTTAGAGTTATTGCCCTGGACCTGCACACTCACGACATTACCGCTACCGGTAATAGAGGCTTCGTTCCCCTTTGCAATCACCTTTTCAATCTTGGAGCCAAGAGCTACGTCCACGGTTGATTTATTGCCGGTCAGTCCGATATTCTTTACTGTCGACCCGGCAGCGACCTTCATCGACAGCTCTTCTCCCTTAGAATCGATATCGGTGACATTGCTGTTGATCGTAAGCTGCGTCCCTTTGCCTTCATTGACGAGCTTGTCAACCGGCTTTTCGATGATAACATTGGCTTGTGTCACCTTTTCGGAGATGACTACCTGTGTTGCAGGAACATCAAGCTTGAGCTTTGCATTTGTTTCCACTGTAACCTTGCCAAGACTTGACTTCTCACCGTCTGCTGTATTATCTGCTAAGGTTAATTTCTGCCCTGAGGAGGATCCACTGATGGTAGTCTCTTCGATCGTACAGTTTTTGGTCTGTATCTCGATATCTGCATTCGAGATCGTATTTACCACCAGGTTCCCTTCAAAGCCATCGAGACTGACAGAAATATTACCGTCAATGGATCGATTCACGGTAACCGTTCCAATCTTCGCCTCTCCCTCTTGTTTTACGGATACATTTCCTCTGGCATCTATGGTTACGACCAGAGTTCCTTTCTCAGCAATAAAGGTAGGTGCAACCGGTACTACTTTGTCCGTAGCCGCCATAGAAACGAGCTCGGCTGTATCCTCCAGGGATATTACCTTCGCGATCTCCGAGTCAATTGCCCGAACTATGTACGCTGCATTTGGCTCCATGGCTAAGGTATCCTTAATCGTTACGTTCTCCAGAATAACCTCTGCCTCACCTACACTGTTGTCGATGGTGACGCTGTCATAGCTTACGTTCGACAATCTGATTATTCCATCGACTACATCCTTCTTTGTGAGGGTCTTAGCCTTCTTTGCAGCTACTACCTTAATCTTTACCGAGTCCTTCTTACCGCTTAATGTCTTTGCAGTAATCGTAACGGTACCTTCCTTCAGAGCTTTGAATTTACCGTTCTTATCCGGCTTTGCTATAGAAGGATCACTGGACGTCCAGGTAGTTAAGTCATTGGAGGACTTCGGTGTGATTGTCCTATTTAGATCATAGGTATCTCCAACCTTCATCTCCTTAATTGGATTACTGATTGCGATTGTCTTTGCCGGTACTCTTACATTCAACGTGGTCTTCAATTTATAGGTTTTCTTTGGTGTTTGTACCGAGCAGGTTATGGTAACCTTCCCCTTCTTGATACCTTTCACATTACCTTCCTTATCAACGGATGCGATTCTCTTATCGCTGGAATTCCATTGGTAAGATGAGTTTTTTACCTTGTCTGCAATACTCAGTCCTGCTTTTCCCCCGATCAGGATATCCTTTGTAGTGCTCGACATTGTTGGTTCCTTCGTTGCTGCTTCTGCTCCTTGCTTTGGAAGTAAAGCACTTTGTGTCAATAGCAAAGCACATACCAGTAAACCTACCAGAACTTGCTTGAGTCTTTTCTGCCCTCGCCAAACTGACATCTTTCTACTCTCCTTTACTAATAATATAATTTAAAAATTAACTTACTTTTCCATTATATCACTCGTATTGGAAATTATAGTATGAGTTATGACAGTAAAGCATTGAGTTGTTACCTGTTGCCTGGAATAACATAGATTAGAGTGAATTTGAATTTTAACTAAATTGAGTTAAATGTATATGGTTGTATTTCCCATATATTTCATATATTTGTTATTTCTCTTTTTCTTTTTATGATTTTCTGATATAATTTTCTCTGTATGGATCAGATCCGGACCTTATCTTAGACGAAAGAGGGACCTTATGAGAATCGGAATATGTGATGATAATGAAATTTATCTTAATTATCTGCATCAGCTTACGCTGCAGCTCCTGCCAGATCAACCACAGATGATCTGTGAAGTTCTCCTTCCTGCAAAGTTAAAAGCCTTGATCGCTGCCGGGGACTTTCCGTATGATATTCTGATCACGGATATCGATCTGGTGGAAGCGAATGCCATCGATTTGGTGAAGGAGCTCCAGTACAGAAATCCCGGTTGTGTGGTGATCTTTATCAGTAATTATCTTCAGTATGCTTTGGATGTATATGAAGTCACACACCTCTATTTTGTACTGAAAAATGAAGCCGAGAAAAATCTACCGAAGGCCTTGGACCGCGCTGTCTCCTTGGTCCGAGAGCAAAAGGATGCCTTACTGTCCATCCATTACCAGCACAATCATCATCAGATCAAATTAAGTGAGATTATCTATCTGGAGTCCTTAGGCCGTTATCTTACGATACATACCAAGCAGCAAACTTTTACCTGCATCCGTGCACTGAAGGATATCGAGAAGGAATTAAACAGCTTCTTCGGGCAATGTCATAAAAGCTTCATCGTTAATTATCATTATGTACACACCCTTCAGCCAAGCAGATGTATCACGACTACCGGCATTACAATCCCGATCAGCTATACCTATACAAAATCCTTTTATTCCGGTTATCGGGAATATATTGTAAAGCATATGTAGCCTGTTTGTTGTAGCTATTACTCAGACATTTTTAACATAATCAGGGTCTGCCACTCCTCCTCTGTTTCTTTGATTTCCTGTTGACCTTGGTATCGATTTACAATCTCCTTAATGATTTTCATTCCATAGCCATGCAATTTTTTATCCTTCTTCCAGGTCTTTTTATCCTCGGGTGTAAGTTCTGTTTGTAACCCGGTTTTACTGTTCACCATGTAGAAGCAGCAGTACCCGTTTTGAACCGATGCCTTAAGTCTGATATATGGGTCCCCTACGGACAGTCCACTGCAGCTTTCAATAGCATTATCAAACAGGTTCGAAAGTACACTCATCAGATCAATATCGCGGATCGGTAATTCCTGTGGTAGATTAATCTCCAGCTCGGTTTGAATCTGTTGCTCATCACATAGCTTCATCTTCTGTAGTAATACAGCATTCACAATCTTATTGGCACATAACTGATCTTTGGATAGGGACTGATAGACATGAAGCAGGTCATTGGCATAATCTGATGCTTTATGCTTGTCTCCCGATTCAACCAGCAGCTGAATGGTTTTGATGTGATTTCCGATGTCATGATATAGCTTATGCAGCTCAAGGTCATACTCCTGCTTGCTTAGAAGGCTTTCGAGCTGTATCTCATTTTGCTTCTTCAGTAGTCTATTTTCCACCGAAAGTACTCTTTCATCGGCCAGTATAATTAAGAAGAATACAGCGACAAATGCTATCACGAACATCATGAATATTAATTTGTAATTGGATAGCCCCTTTATCATGTTATTCTCTACAAAGTAGTTCTTCTCTCCCAGGGAGATCAGGAAAAAAATCATAAAATTCAGAAACAGCCATGCGATCTTCGGCACCTGCTCCAAACGTTTCACTGTAGCTGCTTTCTTGATGATTGCCGATAAGATCACTGCTGATGAAATCACCGCAAATAATCCCAACAGATAGATCCATGCATTCTCCGGGGTAACCGGTCGATAGGTATAGGCTTTCATTACATCCGTCTTGATAAAGTAATTGACATAAATTAAGGTAGCCGGACCTAGTATCATAATGGATGCTGGAAAGACCCAATAGACTTTGTACCACTTTATACTGATGGTTTGCATAAGGAGCGGGATCGGAAGGAACATCTCTATGATAATAATCAGCTTCAGTATCACATACCAGGATAGCGTATACTCTACCTTACGTCCCGCAATCAGATATAGTGTTATACTATCGGCAATCGGCTGAAACAATGAGTAAACAGAAATCAGTAGGATTGCTTTTTTTAAGCTCACTTTTCTTGGAAAACATTTTATAAATATCAATTGTGCTGATAGCATAAATACAAAAGATTGAATGATTGATTCCAATAAAAATACTAAGTCAAGCTCCTTCAATTACCATACCCCCCCGCTCACGAGATTGTGCATTATTTCCATATTATAGCATATTCTGGCGAATTGTACAGTTCAAAATATGTATGAAGCCTCGCTGTAGCATCTTTTTCGATATAGCATTCTAGGGACGGTTATTGAGAGAAATTCCATTTCTATCAGCAACTTGTATAGATCGTGTGCCCACCGGGCACACCAAAAAAAGAAGACCTTCCAGTATAGAGGGTCTTCCCTTTTGGCATAATTGGTTATCCGGTATAAGTTATCCTTCTCCTTGCCGTGTTTTTTACAATATAGAAGCACAGGTATAGAATCAGAAGGAAAATTGTAACCACGAACCCAACGGACTGCCTGTAAAATGCAGTTCCCTTCAAAGCAAACATAACCAAATTACTGATCAAAAGAAACAATAGGGAATTCTCCCCCATAATCTGCAGAGGTATCATTACATAATGTAATATTCTTGAATGACTGCCTGACTTCTCCAGCCACTTGCATAAGCTGATATACATCGGCAGTGAAAAGGCTGCGCCAAGGATAAACACCAGTCCCGGCGGGAAACGTTCCGGTATCTCCTGATATTTCAGGATATGATAGAAAGCCGGTATGGATATTAGGACACCTACCATGGCGATCAGCCTCTTCTGTTTCAACGTAAAGTTCTGAACATAATTGTAGTACCACAGACCAAGTATAAAATAGATTAGATATGGCAGCACCGGAAAAGAATAAAACTGCTCGGAACCCGTAAAAAGACCTAGGATCGGTTCTTGATTCTGTCTATACTGGAATATTGAGGACAGAAGGCTGAGGATGGCAATCAGCATATAATGCTTCTGCTGCATCCTGTGCCAAAACGGCAGCAATAGGAGGATCAACAGCTGCATCACCGCGAAGGCCAACAAAAACTCAGAGTATCCCATCAGCTCACGAAGCCCCAGAATCTTGTAAAGGGTACGTGGCATAAAGAAGCTTTCTTTCACAAAGATCCCATAGGCAAATGCCGATATATAATACGCAAATAAATAGCGCCAGAAGGACCTTGCTGTCTTTATTACTGACTGCTTTACCGGCTTTTTCTGTCTTGTTATGGCATTGGTTACGCCAAAGATAAAAAGGAACGCGGAAAAGGTCGTGATATTGGCAAACTGTGAGATAACACCCTGGATCAAGGTATGCTCATCCCCAAAGAACTGAATACAATGTGCCAACAGCATAATGAACACCAGCATACCCTTCCATAGATCCAGCCATATCATGCGCGAAGCCTGAGTGGATTGAATATCTGTATTCATTGGTATCAATCTCCCAATAAGAACCAGGTATTCTGCTCTGTAGTACCTCGATTTGCTCTGGTGTAATACGGGATGAGCTTAAGCTCTCGCCTCTCCCGTTCCATAGGCACCTCGCTATAGAGCTGTTCGTTCTTCTTACGTACCGAGGCTGTGGTAATAATCGTGGGAAACTCTGTATTATCGATTCTGTCCTGCACTACGGTATAATCGGCACCTCGCGATATTCTGGCATCACGAAGTTCAAACGAATTATCTAACCCCTCTGCACAGTAGGCCAAAGGACCACGCATGATACTGGCACGTCCGCATAAGTCAATCACCTCGGGATTAGCCTCCAGCACCTTGACCTCCATCGGCAGTCTTAGCTCGATACAATCCCCTTCTCTCCAGCTACGTTTGCAATAAGCATAACCCTTTATAATCGGGAGTGTCTCCTCCTGGCCATTCACCAGAATCGTTGCTTTCTTTGCCCAGCCAGGAATACGGCAAGCGATGGTATAGTCCCCTTCCGTCTGTGTAGTAATCTTAATATTACCATCATAAGGATAGTTCGTCTCCTGATGAAGTGAAATATCTCTGTCCATGAGTCTTACGTTGCCGGAAGCATGCATATAGCAATGCGCATAGATCACGTCCTGTGCCGTAGAATACATATAATCCGCAATGGAGCCCACGATTCTCAGCAGATTCGGAGGACAGCAGGAACAATCGAATACCTTTACCCGCTCCGTTATCGGCAGATGTTCCTTCAGACCTCTGGGTCTGGAGTCATTAAAAGCATTTCTCTTCGGATCAACGGATAGTGGGTTCTCGTAGAAGAAGCTATCCCCGGTTAGCGATACTCCGCTCAGCACTGTGTTATACAATGCCTGCTCGGCACAATCCGCAAACATACCATCCGGCTCGATCAGCCACATTCTTCTACAGAACATGGCAAGCGCAATCGAGGCACAGGTCTCATTATAGGAGGTATACTCCGGCAGATCATAATCAAAGGTAAAGGATTCACCCAGGTGAGTCGATCCGATTCCTCCGGTGATATACATCCGTTTATTAATGATATTCAAGAATAGAGTGTGACAGATGTTGTATAGCTCTGACTCTTGATTCTTAAGCGCCATATCAGCCATGCCACTGTAGAGATAAAGGGCCCGAACCGAATGCCCCTCTGCCGTAACCTGCTCTCGTACCGGCAGATGTGACTGCATATGTTCCTGATCCGCGAAGCTGTAGGTGGTGTCACGACTGCTGGTACCACGGGTATTGATAAAATACTCTGCAAGCAGCTTATAACGTTCTTCACCGGTATAATCATACAGCTTGAATAGTGCAAGCTCAATCTCCTCGTGCCCAGGTGTATCAAAGGCTGCAGAATGCTCGATTCGGAAAACCCGATCGATTAAGTCGATATACCGTATCGCCACCTGAAGCATCTTTGTCTTACCGGTAGCCTTCGCATAAGCGACTGCTCCCTCTACAAGATGACCTGCACAGTAAAGCTCATGATCCGTTCTTCTCGTAAAACGAGCCTCCGGTTCAACCACAGTAAAATAGGTATTCAGATAGCCATTCTTATCCTGGGTCTTCTCCATCCGTTCGACCAGCTCATCGACCAAGGCTTCCAGTTCGGGATCTCTCTTTTTGCTGAGAAAATAAGCTGCCCCCTCGATCCATTTGGTGACATCCGATTCCCAGAAGATATGCGGCTTTTTCGGCATTCCTTCCTTCCAGCTCTGCTTTAATGCCTCGAAACGACCGGTTTCTTCAAACCGATCATATACTGCTTTTATCGTTACCTTGTTAAATAGATCCTGTTTCTCTTTCCAAAAACCGCCCTTCACATCCAATACGTCAAAGGTAACCGGCTTACCTGTAAATAACTCCATTTATTTTATCCTCCTTAGCCTTATGTCATATCTTCCATTATGCCTTCAATCCTGTTAAGGAAATTCCCTCGATCAAATACCGCTGACCAATGAGATAGATGAGAATACAGGGTGCGACAACAATCGTAGAAGCTGCCATGAGCAGATTCCATTTTGTTGCGTAATCCCCTTGAAACTGTAAAAGTCCCACAGCTAATGTAAATTTCTCCTTTGTATTTAGATAGATAATCGGACCAAAAAAGTCATTCCAATTCCCCAAGAACGTAAATAGTGCAACTACAATAAGCGCTGATTTCGACAAAGGAAGGATAATCTGTAGGAAAACTCTTAGTTTACCTGCTCCGTCAATCTCTGCTGCTTCATCCAGATCGTTCGGGATAGCGAGAAAAAACTGTCGAAGCAGGAATATGTTAAAGGCTCCTCCACCCAGAAACGATGGCAGAATCAGTGGCAAATAGGAATCAACCATGCCGAAATTTCTCCAGATTAAGAACTGCGGTACGATGGTAACCGCACCGGGCAGCATCATCGTGGACAGAATCACTGCAAAACAGATTCCCCTACCCTTCCATTTTACCCTGGAAAAGGCATATGCCGCCATAGAAGCAGTGATCAGGGTCCCGATCAGGTTCGCTATGACGATAACCACGGTATTCAAAGCATATCTGGTAAAGGGTGCTGAGTTCCAGGCGTTCACAAAGTTACTCCAGAGCATCTCCTTGGGCCAGAATACAAAGGGATCCATGACATAGATATCCGTATTCTTCATAAAGGAGGAGCGCACCATCCAATAAAGGGGTATCACGCATACAAAAGCCAACAAGCCAACCAGGAGATAAAACATTACTCTTTTTATATAATATAGGGTATCTTTTCTTTTCGTCATCACTGATCTCCTCCTTCATTATATACCCAGCCTTTGGAGGTCTTGAATACGAGTAAGGTTGCTACCAGCACAACGATAAACAGGATCCAGGCCATTGCCGAAGCCTTTCCCATGTCCATATACTTAAAGGCTTGCCGCCATAGGTCAAATACATAGAATAGAGAGGCGTTGTTTGGTCCACCCTCGGTTATAATATATGCTGCTCCGAAGACCTGCAGCGCACCTATGATTCCCATCACCAGATTAAAGAATAGGGTTGAGGATACCATGGGAAGCGTTACACTCCAGAATTTATGCCAGGCATTGCCGCCGTCAATCTCCAGTGCCTCATAATATACACGAGGGATATTCTGAAGTCCTGCCAAAAAGATGACTTGTGTAGAGCCGGTACCCCAGATTCCCATGAATACGATGGAGGGAAGTACACTTCCTCTCCCCCAGAAGAATTTGCTTTCCGGAAGATGAAGAAAATCCAGAATTACATTGAACAATCCAAAATCAGGGTTCATAAGCAGAATCCATACAAAGCTTGAAGCTACTGCAGGGAGGATACAGGGCAGGTAGAATAAGGAGCGGAAAAATGCCCGTCCGACCATATCCCGATTGAGCAAGAGTGCAATCGCAAAGGCAAATACCAAATTGGCGGGAACAGCCATAATCGCGTAAAGTAAGGTTGCTTTTACCGATAGCCAGAAGGTAACATCATTTCCGCTAAAGAGCGATATGTAGTTGCTTAAACCTGTCCAGACCGGTTTACTTATGATATTATAATCGCAGAAGCTATAGTAACCGCTCAGGAGCATCGGTATCAGATTTAAAAATAAAAAGCCTAATACTGCAGGTAACGCAAATGTCCAACCGACGACATTGGATCTTGTCTTAGCGCTTATATTTTTGTTAAGTTTCAATGAACATACTCCTCTCATCTAATTAAAAGAGGCTGTTGCAAGATGTCAGTCAACCCGCATGTGAGGGATGTTGTTATCCTCTCACCGGTAACAAAGTATCTTTCACAACAGCCTCTTCCTTAAATTATGTCTATTTTCCTAAGTAACCCTGAACCTCTGCATTTGCCTGATCCTTAATAGAAGCAATTGCATCCGCTGCTGACATTTCTCCGGACCAAAGTAAGTCGAGTGCAGGAGTAATGATGTCATTGATCTTATTGAAGTTCTTGACGGTTGCTACTACCGGTCTTTCTGCTGTACCATCCATCATCGGTGCTACGATAGCATCATAATAATTAGAGGGGTGCTTGTCGGTAATAAAGGATTTGATATATTCATCGGTATACTCGTTTGCATTGGTGGGAAGCCATAAGCCTGATTTATATAAGGGATCACAAGCGCCGGTGGATAATATGTACTTCACGAATTCCCAAGCAGCATCTGCTTTCTTGGTGTTCATAATACTGATACCGCCAAAGGTCAACGTCGTCTTAGCTGTTGCTCCCATCTTGGGAAGTGCTGCTACATTATACGCTACCCCATCCGCCATCAATGATGCATTTGTCCATTGACCATCAAAGGTCATCGCAACCTTATTGGTTGATAATGCTTCCGATGCTCCGGGCATGGTCTCACTTGCAGTCGGTGTCGGTGCAACATGATATACGTAAGTCAGATCTGCTAACTTCTGCAATACATCAATGCCCTGCTCGGTCGCATAACCGATAGAAGCTCCGTCCTCGCTTAAGTAATCTCCGCCTGCTGAGTACAGGAATGGCATATAGCCAGCCCACCATTTGCTGATGGTTACACCGTAGGTCTCGATATTTTCCGGGTCAAAGGCAGGATCCAGTGCATTTCTGCCTTCCTTGTCGATAGTCAGCTGCTGTGCAACATTGACAAAGGTATCCCAGTCCCAAGCATCCTTATAGCTTGCCGGGGGCTCCTGTACTCCGTACTTCTGGAATAAGGAAGGATTATAGAACATCGTAATATTCTCCGAGCCAATTCCGTATCCCGCCATATAATCGCTGGTGAGCATGTATTTAAACTGGTCCAGCATACTTGCCTTATCAAAGCTCGTATCCTTATTGATAAAGTCCTGCATATTCATTACAATGCCTTCTTCAGCATAGGTATACATTAAGGATGCTGCATCCAGCATACATACCTCCGGTACATCATTACCGGCTACCATCGTAGTTATCTTGGTATCATATTCATCCGGAATGTTCATTACTGTTACATGAACCTTTGACTGTGATTGGTTGAATTTCTCAGCAATCTCCTCATAAACAGCCAGAGTATCACCGCCATCCCATTCGGTAAAACGGATCTCAACCACCTCTTCGCTGTCACCCCCTGCAGCGGTGCTTCCTTCAGTTGTCTTATCTTCGGTCTTGTTAACTGCCTCTTCCGTCTTACCGGAGCAAGCAGCACTAAAAATTAATAATGATATCAGTAGTACACTTACTAGTCGTTTCATTTTCATAAAATCTCCTTTCAGTTCTCCTATCCTGTTAAATAGACGTCTTACTAACCTGGTAATTCCACTTTAACATAGCCCATCCGGATCTTCCATATGAGGATTCTCATAAAATAGTACAAATCAAAGGTGTTTAATCGCTCTGACATGGGATCGATATATGAAAGCTTGTCCCCTTCCCAAGCTCCGAACTCAGCTCGATGGAGTAGCGATCACCATAGATAAGTGACAGCCTGCGGTACACATTCGATAAGCCGATACTGCCTTCCTTCGCTTTCCGGATGGCCGTCTCACAATCAGCGATATCCATGCCCTTACCATTGTCCGAGACTGTGAATACGATAAAATCTCCTTGCTTTCCGGCACTCAGACGAAGGATGCCTCCCTCGGACATTTCTTCGAAACCATGAAGGATGGAATTTTCAACAATGGGCTGAAGAAAGAACTTAGGAACCTGATATACCAGAAGCTCATTTGGAATCTCTATCTCTGTTTCAAATACGCCTTCAAAACGTCTGGACATAATATTGATATAGTTTATCGTCCATTGGATCTCGTCGGAAAGGGGTATCTTTTCACTGCTGTTTTTGAAAGAGTAATGAAGCATCTCAGATAAACTGACGATGAGCTCTGAGGCCTCATGATCCTCATTCTTGATTGCCATCATATTGATCGTGTTGAGTGTATTGTATAAGAAATGGGGATTAATCTGCATGGTCAGTGCCATAATCTGTGTATCCTTTTCCCGTAGTGAAATCTTGTAATTCTCATCAATGAGAGAGGTTATTCGTCTCTCCATCTGATTGAAGGTTAGCGTAAGTATCTTAAAATCCTTTCCTCTGGGTACCGGTGTATCCGCACTGAAATCGCCCGTGGAAACTCGTTCTGCAGCTTTTGTCAAGGCAGCAATCGGTTTATTAATCGTGGAGGAAAGGAGTGCCGCGATCAGTACCGAGGCAGCCAGTAATATCAGCGTGATCCACCTCTGCGAATTCTGCATCTGCTGTTTTGTGGTATTGATCACCTCAGACATGGGTATCAGGCAGAAGGAAAACCAGTCTCGGCCATCCATAGCATCATAACACAGCAGATATTCCATATTACCTAGCCAATAAGAGGTATAACCGGAGGAACCCTGGAGATTGCGGATATCCTCCGATACTATCTCCGATATGGGAAATAGTTCACTATCCGAAGAAATAATTCTACCTTCCTCGTTCACTAACGCATAGACACTATCCTTATAATTTACACTTGATTTGTAGAGCGAAGCCAACGTTTCCTCCAGGACATGTACGACCAACACCGGTCTCTCCTGGTGCTCCTTCAATACATTCAATTTTCCGTTCTGTGAATACTGAAAATTCATCTGCCGAACCATAGTAATCGGATATTTGAATTTATAATTTTCTTTTTTGCTCAGATATTCCGTCTGAAAATACTTTCCATATTCGTAACCGGTAATCCAGCACACCTGCCCCCCGGCAGCCGCTGCCTTCTGATCCAACCCAAAACCCTGTACCTCCTCGATTGTTGGTTTCATCGAGGTGTTATTTAAATTATTGGATTCGAAGATCCATTTTGAAGAATAGAGATACTTTGCATATACCGTATTATTGGAAGCAAACTGTTTTCCAAGGACATCGGATATCACTCGATCCTTATTCAGATAATCACTTACCGAAAAGGTTTCAATTTTTGAGAAACAATCAAAGCAGTCTTTATTACTTAATAAGAGGTACGAGGCGTCCTCAATCCGGTTTAAGGTAGAATCTATCAGATTATTGTTCGTTTTCACTATGGACTGCACATTTTGTGATGCCTCCTTTACCATATCCTCTTCATAGGTTCTCATTACCTGATTATAGATAGCGAAGGAAGGAAGGATCGCAAAAATAGCAAGAATGAAGACTAACTGCGTTCGCAGGCTTAAGCACAATAGTTTTTCTATGTATTTTTTCACCATTTTTTATGTGCCTTTCTGTATTGCTCCGGAGAGATATTGTATTCACGCCGAAACATCCGATTGAAATAGTTACTGTCATTGAAACCGCAGTGTTGTGCTATCTCCTGGATCTTCAGGTTACTTTCCAGAAGCAGTCTGCTGGCAAGCTCCATCTTAAGCTGAAGCACAAAGGCACTATAGGAGAGTCCTACCTTCTCCTTGATCCTGGCAGACAGATAATTCGGATGAAAGTGAATATAATCTGCCACACGCTGCAGCGATAAATCACTGTCCAGATGCGTCTTTATATAAGCGATACATTCTTCCACTGCATCTGTTTGATCCGCTTCCTTCTGTGAACACTCCAGTGCTTGACTCAACAACTGCAACGATATCTCAAAAAGCTGTTCAAAGGAATCACAATCAGCGTACATCTGATAAGAACGGTTTAATAATAGATCAAATTGCTCTTCCGGGATCTCATTTTCGAGCTCCTTTACAATCATAACGATGATAGAGGATACCCGGTGTTTTATTTTATTCGGATAACATCTTTGTTCCTTGGACAACGTCACCTTCATGTCATTGATGATAAGCGTGATTTGGTTTAAATCATAATTGCGAATAGCACGCCTGAGATGATTTTCGAAGGAAGTCGTGGATTTTGTCGGAGTATCCATGAAGGTATGCATCTTATCAAAGGAAAACACTCCTCCGTTCGGTTCATAAAAGTAATAGGCCAGCATCTCCTCTGCTTGAACCAGTGCCTGCCCTGCCTCTTCTGCTAAACATAGCTTGGTATTGGACAGCCCTGCCCAGAAGATAATATCCTTCTCCTTCAATTGAGCGAAGCAATACTCCAGCTTCTGCGATACCTCCAGTGCTGTTTCCTTGGGTAAGAAGAGAATTTCTTTATGAATCGACTGATCAAAACTATTCGACTGAGGCAAAATAAACATATGCGGGAATAGGAAGGCGATATGCTCTTTCATAACTGCTTCCTGTTGCTTTGTAATTGCTTTGTACTTATTCTTAGAAGTTATATTCTCCGTTCTCCAACGCAGTACTGCCAAGGTCCCAAAATCCTGCAATATAGTATAGTGTTCTTCCTCTAGCTTTCTATGATCGGCACTGCTGTCCAGAACACTTTGAAGTAAGCTGTACTCCTCCTGTTTCTTAGCTTTTGAGGCTAGCTGCTGATATTTATTCATGCTGTTTTCATTCTCATTTTCCTTATAAATCTCTGAGGTCACCTTTTCTAAGAGTTTTTGAACCTCGGACACACGGAAGGGTTTGATCAAATATTCGACTACTTTATACTTGATGGCATTTTGGGCATATTCAAATTCCTGATAGGCACTGATTAATATTACCTTTGTCTTTGGATATTCCGTAGCGACTAATTTAATCAGCTCCATTCCTCCAAGGATGGGCATGCGAATATCCGTCAGTACGATATCCACCGGCATCTGAGTCAGAATATCGTAGACCTCCTTTCCATTACTGCATGCAATTACCTCTGATTCAGAATAAAGCTTTTGAATAATATCTTTTAATACATTTCGTTGCATCGCTTCGTCATCTGCCACTACGATTCTCCATTGCATCTTATCAATCATATGATTGTCTCCTTTTTCGTTCTACCAATGCATGTTATTGATTTTTACCCAGGTTAGTATCCGATCTGATTTATTGGTAACGATATGTTCTGCGAACATACCATTATAAGATAGCGCAGTAAGAAAATGTTACACTTTCTGTTATTAATAGTAACATAGATAACGATCAGGGTGTACTATTTTTTGGAACTATAATACACAAAAAAGCACGCTGTACAAAGCGTGCTTTTTGTCGTTTATATCCACTATAGAATTATACTGATTCGATTGAATTAAACTAATTCAATTAATACTTCCATCGCTGCGTCGCCCTTACGGGGTCCGATCTTAACGATTCTTGTGTAACCACCGTTACGGTTGGCATACTTAGGAGCAATCTCATTGAATAACTTATCGGATAAGTTGATCTCCTTGGTATTTCTCTTCTTACCAGCGTTCTCAGTAGGAACCTCGGTAACCGGATAGAGATACTTCATCATCTGCTTTCTTGCATGAAGACGAGAAGCGCTATCCTTTTTGATTGTCTTCTTAACTTCATCGAAAACAGTAACTTTCTTACCGTTAACAACTTCCTTAACTCTCTTACCATCTTTATCCTTACGAGCAACCTTAGCAGTAACTGTAACAGTCTCAAAATTATCTTTTTCTCTTACAGCAAGTGCGATCATATGCTCTGCAATACTACGGATCTCTTTTGCCTTAGCTTCGGTCGTAACAATTTTACCATTGTATAATAAATTTGTAACCTGGTTTCTCAGCAATGCCTTTCTCTGGCTTGAGGTTCTTCCAAGTTTTCTATAACCTGCCATTTGTTTCCCTCCTTTATAAATATCAAGTATCTAGAAGAATTCCATAATGAAATTCCATTGTATTTCATTATGGAATTCTTTGAAGGCTCGCATCATCATGCGAGACTATTCATCGCTCGCGTTTAGAGATAACCCAAGCTCCTTTAATTTAGCAAGAACTTCTTCTAAAGACTTACGTCCAAGATTTCTTACCTTCATCATATCTTCCGCGGTCTTATTGGTTAGCTCTTCTACAGTATTGATACCGGCTCTCTTCAAGCAGTTGTAAGAACGAACGGATAACTCCAATTCGTCTATGTTCATCTCAAGAACCTTCTCTTTTTCATTGTCTTCTTTTTCAACCATGATTTCGGCTGTCTTAGCATGTTCAGACAAATCAATGAAGGAATTCAGATGCTCACTCAGTACCTTTGCTGCCAAGCTTACTGCTTCGTCCGGGATGAGCGTACCGTTGGTGTATACATCCAAGGTAAGCTTATCAAAGTCAGTAATCTGTCCTACACGGGTGTTCTCAACAGTCAGGTTAACGCGTTCAACAGGAGTGTAGATGGAGTCAATCGGAATGATTCCGATCGGCAGATCATCATTCTTATTCTTGTCAGCACTTACATAACCTCTACCATTGGTGATAGTCAGCTCCATATAAAGTCTGCTATCCGGTCCACCACATAAGGTTGCAATTACTTGATCTGGATTAAGTATCTCGATATCCGGGTCAGCCTGTATATCTCCTGCTGTCACTACAACCTCGCCCTCTGCCTCGATGTACGCGGTTTTAGGTTCGTTCGTATCGCTTGTGTTCTTGATTGCTAAGCTCTTTATATTCATGATGATCTCAGTTACATCTTCCTTAACGCCAGGAATAACAGAGAATTCATGAACAACACCGTCAATCTTAATTTGACTAACAGCAGAACCCGGTAAGGATGAAAGCATAATTCTTCTGAGAGAATTTCCTAAGGTTGTACCATAGCCTCTCTCCAGAGGTTCTACCACAAAACGTCCAAACTTCTTATCTTCGGAAATTTCTGCAATCTCTATTTTGGGTTTTTCAAAATCAAACACAACAGGACCCTCCTTCTGGGT
>JAEZLZ010000110.1 GCA_023415055.1 Bacillota bacterium
GCCTGCTTGAGCGTCGCGACGATCTGCGTCTCGGTGAACTTCGATGTGCGCATGGAACCTCCTGGCTGGGGAAACGATGCCAGAAAGATCTACTTATGCGGTGTCTGTCAGGCGGGGGAGCTTACGCTGATCGGAGACGGGAACAATCCCAGCCGGCGATCGCGATTGATGGAACTGGCTGAGCGGCTCAGGAGCCGCGCGATTTCAGCCAAGCGAAGGACAGGGTCAAACTCGTGCATCGGTGCTCTCCTTTTTGCGTCTGCGATCCGACGCAAGCACCGTAGCGATCAGCTGTGGGCTGCTACGCTCCTAACTGAGCCGTTATCGGCATGAGTTAGGCCGCCGAGGCCGCGGGTATTGTCTGGTTTCTGAGCACCTGATCATGGCTCGCCTCGGCTGCGCTAGCCGTCGCAGCCAAATTCTGTGGAACGGCGAGCGATCAGGCGTTGCGTGTCTTCCGGTTGGTCAAGTGGCTTGGCATGTGACCGACGATCACGCGGCCGGTGTCTTGGCAGTAGTGGAAGTACACTCGGAACATCGTCCGCTCGTCATACCCGTTTCCGCGCTTGAGGTGCATATCCAGCTGGATCTCGCGCTCCTCGAATATCTTGTGGTAACCGGCTTTGAACTGGTGACTGTCCTTTGCGCTACCCACACCGGAGCAATCGAGGCCCAGGGCACGTCTCGCGCGTTCGAACGCCTCCTTGCGTATGTCCTCGTCGGGACCTCGTCGGCGCATGTCCACATACTCGTTCGCCAACAGGAGCAATGACCGGTACGCCAGCGGGATATCCTGGAATGGAGACTCTCGACAGGCCTTCGCCGCGCTTGGCAGGAGGACAAGTCGGCCGGCGCAGTGGCGGGCCACCCAGCTGTCCAGGCCGTCCCAAGTCGCCGGGATCTCCGGCTCACCAAGGCCGTCCTCCTCGCGCTCGGGCGAGATGTGCGAAGTCCATGCCAGCGAAGCCTGATGGCGCAATACACGGACCTCATCCAGCGCGTCATCACGCTCTCGGCGGAGAGCGGCGACCTCCTCGCGTAGTGCAAGGACCTCATTTCTCAGCTCGTCGCTCTGACGGCTCTGATCGGCACAGTTCTTCTCGAGCTCGTCGACGATCGCCCGGTGCCTGGCACGCTCCTCGTCTGCGGTGGAGGCGAGCGTCTGGGTGCGCTTGTGTAGCGCCCGCAGCCTGGATTCCGAGAGCTGTTGGCGCACCACCCGGAACGACGGGGCACGCTCCTCGAGACTCTCGTGCTCAAGGCTGATGGCCGAAACTGCCTCAGCAACTTGGTCTGCCAACGCCGGTGTCAAAGTCACGCCTGAGAAGGCGGCCCAAAGTGGGTGGTCGAAGTGGTGGTCCTCTTCCCCGGGCCGTGGTCGGTAAACGCGGATGGCATTGCCGTAGACGGCGTACCGGTCGGGCAACGAGTCAGACAGCCGCCGCGCCATCGCGGGGCCGATCACCACCACATGCGCAAGCCCAAGAAGGCGGCTGGCCAGTCTGTCAATCGACGCATCGGCGTCACCGGATCGCGTCGATACGACCACCATTGCGAGACTACGGTCCGGCTGGAACAGCTGTGTCTTCAACCACTCGAATTGGTCATCAGTCTCGATTCGCATTGCCGCGGGCTTAAGCTTCGCCCCCGAATCCCAGAGACCGAGCCCTCGCCCAAGGGCAACGACTGCGCCGGGTACCCCACTGGTAGGATCAGGGGCCGACGCCTTGCTACGAAGCTGCGATAGCCGAACACCCAGAGCACAGGTGTCTGGCAAGGCGAGCAACGTCATTTCCACTCGCCAGATTGCGCCCTCTTCCATCTGGCGGCGATCGTCAAAACGGACCGCCCAGACTGTGGATCCGTCGGTCTCGACCGTTACCTCCCCTTCGGGGGTGCTCACCTGGTCGCTGACGGTGCCACTGAGCCCGGAGAAACCCTTTCTTGCCAGCCAAGCGGCCACGATGCTGCTTGCCTGCTCCAGGGTTACGCGCTCACCAGCGCCACCGAGGATTGCTGCGAGAGCGAGCACCTCGACCGTACCGGCGGCGCGTGAGAGACGGGCAGACCGGACCGGGCGGACCACAGGCGCGACACCGGGGGGTTCTGGCTCGCTCCGGCTTTCGGCGACGACGGTCGCAGTGACCCGGAGCGGCGTCGCTTGAGCCAAATCCTCGTCCACCCGCTGCTCAAGATCGAAGGCTTCAGCGGCCGCATATGTCCGCACATCGGCGAGCCAGCACAGGGCGCGGTAGCGGCGAACCTCGGCAACGTCCATGCCCGCACGTGGTTCCATGAGCCCGGCAATCGCACGGGCTTCTTCCAGCAGCTCACCAGTGACCGGGTATTCGTCCTCGAACACAAGCGGGGCTGATCCGGGCAACGTGGACGTGTTGACCACGAAATATTGGCCCGTGTCCAGACAGATCCCGTCGTTAGGTCCTGTGAACAGGCACACGTAGTTCTGCGCCGTCCCCACCAGCGTGCTGATCTTGCCGTACCAACGGCTATGCTCTGCATCGCCGAGCCAGGTGGTGATTCCCTCGTCTTCAATGGCGACGCACGCGGCTTTCCAGTCAGCCGTATTAACCGATCCCAAGGCCCGCAGGTGCCCAGGTTCCAAGTTGACCTGGAACCACACGCGTGACATGCACCCACGCGCAGCACTGGTGCTGGAGGTGTACTCGTGCATCTCGCCAACGGTGTAGCCGCACTCGACGAGCAAAGCGCGCAGAAGCAGTGCGTGCAGGGACGAGAACGCACCGATGATCGTACGAACAGCTGACGGGGTGTCCAGTAGCCGGCCCACGAATGGCATCAGGTGGTCCAACTCGGGCGGGGACACCAGCAACAAGATTTCCGGCGGCTCGAGACCCGGCTTCAAGGCCTGTTGCCACGGCTTCCTCACGATCTTTGTGGGCGGAATCAGCAACAGCTCGCGCGGTGCATTGCGCACGGATGGCATCGTCTTCTCGCTCCAGATGCTTATTGAAAGCTGGGGCGGCGCGCGGAAGGCGCGACCGAGCAGCGTGAGAAAGCGGCCACCGAGCTCGGTCAAATGGAAAGCCCGGTCGCCGATGACCACGCGCACTGGTTGACCGGACGTCCAGACATCAGGGCAGAGATGCCGTATCGCGAAATAGGGCGCCCCCCACCGTTGCGCCATGTCGATGCGCTCGAGATTCGGGACCCTGGCCCAGAAGGCCGCACCCGCCACCCCGTACATGGAGTCAACGACATCCTCAATGGTCGATGGTCCATCGGCGGCCTGTCCGTCGCACCCCTCAGCTATCGTTGCAGCAGACATGAGCACTCTCTCATCGACGCGACACCACACCGCGGAAGAAGTGTCGAAGATAGCGTGTCATAAGGCCCCACGTGAGCCGGCGGATCCGGCGGCTCGGTCGGCTCGCACGCCCGGGAAGACGTCGCTCAGGCGGAGTCCCCTCCTGCTCACGCTCCGCGCGCTCGTGAAGAGCTAGAAGTCTTCGTGATTGTGGAGTCAGCGAACGCCAATGCTGGTCTCCTGACGACATCGACCCAGTCCCTTCGGGCACATTGGGGTACAGATGGGGGTACCAATTTCAACAGCTGCGAGATAAAACCATCCAGATCAATGGCTTGAGGCAGCTATTCGAGTCCACCCATAGCCACCATCCATTCCGCGCGCTGCGCACGCCGCGCAACCCGCACTTCCCTCCCGCTCCGCCCACGCCGCAGACCTGCGGCGGCGCGCGCGTGTCCGGCCTG
>JAEZLZ010000122.1 GCA_023415055.1 Bacillota bacterium
GGTAGACTTAATAGGTTTAAATGGAATCCTTTCTAAAGGTATTTCATAATATTTTCTTGTAGTCCTAATATCTTCAACTATCTTTTTTGCTTCGGAGAAATATATACTTCCGTCTATTGATTCTCCAACTTTTTTGATAGCTGTTTCATTATCATTTATTTTGATATAGTATAATAATTCTGAAATAATATATGTTTTTCCGTTGTATGTATAAAAAATAGGGTCTAGTTTCTTTTCTATTGGATATCCACAATGAGGACAACTTTCTGCTTTATTTGATATTTCTTTATTACATTCAGGACAAATAATTAATACCATGCTAATTCACCCCTTTTAAGTTTTTACATATGCTTAATATATACTCATTCATTTTTTCTCTACCAATAAACATTTTTTTTAGTATTACAATTTAAAATGAAATGTCTGATATATTTTCTGTGTTAATGAAAAATATGCATCATGAACATCTATACCATATGATTTTATTTCATACCCTTTAATCCATACAGTTGCCCATAATATATTTTTATCCTTCTTATAGGTTACATTATATTTACTACCATCTTCCTCTACAACATCATAATTTACGCTCATTTTCTTTCTCCAACTAATCTTGATAAGCTCTTCTCATATTGATGGTTTCCATTCTATTTGAAACCTCTTCCAATCTAACGAAAATATCATCTATATCTTTTTTCGTATACTTAAATTTACATAAGGAATTATCTAGGCATTGATTTGCTTTCTGTAGACCAACCACACAATAATATTGTTGCTTATACATCTCATAACCATCTTCAAAAAACAATCGTTCACAATTCTCAAACGATGACACAATAGCATTAAACCTATTAATTAAAGCCTCTACTTCTTTGTTGTTATTTGTTTGCGCGAATACGACAAGACGTTTATTCTCATCATCTTTTTTTCGTTTTTTATAGTGTTTATCTATGGATGCATATCCAATAAGGTGGGATAGCGGATTCCATCTTTGATTATAACTATCTAACTTAGTTTTAAAATACTCTTTGTTAGTCATTCATTTTCACCGCCTATTAAATTATATTTTTACAATTTAATACATGGTATATTTTACCTCTTATTCGATAATAAGTAAACCATAATTTTACTATTTATTCACCTTATCTATTAGCCTTACAAGTTCTTTTCCATCTACTCTCTGTATATTAAATTTCTCAGCATATTTTATTGCTGGTTCAGTAAATTCACTGGTAGTAACAAATATTGCTTCGTTGGCTTCACAATCAATCATTGCTGAATGAAGCTTCTGTATCATTGGTCTGCTAACTTTATTTGATTTCGCATATAACTTTACTTCAACAACCGCTTTCAAACTATTCCTCCGCATAATAATATCTTTACCTCCATCATTTGATGCAGGAGTGACTTTTACCTTATATCCTAATAACTCATATAAATAAGCAACATAATGTTCAAAATCAGTTTCTCTGCCTTTATAATTATCTAATAGACTTTCTATTGTGCGGTATCTTCTTACCATATCCTTTTTACTTTGTTGCTTAATATAGAAATATATAAGAACAGCTATAACAGGAATAGTTAACAACCATAAATTATCTTTGAGCATTTTCCATAAGAAAGCTATTATAAAAAGGTAAAGTATAACTTGGTAATCAAATCTATATTTCATTCTTCTACTCATAAATACCTCATTAAGTATTATTTTGGTAATAGCATTACCGATTCTAACCACAATAATTCCATGAAAATCCAAAGCCTAATGTTTCGTATCTTCTCAAATCATACGTGTTTCGAGAAAAATCAGCTATGCCTTTATATCATTTAACATAGTTCATCCAAAGCGTAAAACATGCCCCACCCCTGCTTCCATAAAAAAGAGGACACTAACTATAAGCATCCCCATTATTGATATGTACCATATGAAATAAGTTTCAACAATAACTCAATTCCTGTTCTATGCTAATCACAACTCAGCAAGAATATCACCCTTTTGGGCATGTGAATTAATTAATACATCAACAATATGATAGAAGCATCATTCGAAAACATGTTTCCTATATTCTGTACAAATGAGTTCTAATGATTCGGTATAAGTATTTTCCAAACTAAAATTAGCAAATACAATATCCGTCATAATTCCAAACGAATCCATTGAAAGACAAATCGGCATTTCAAATCCCTCATACGTCTCTTGAGTAGTCAAGATATTTCCATCTGGATTATCTCTCCCTAACAATGCGAAATCTCCCATAGCACTAGCATGCGTACTTATACAGGCTCTTCTATATATCACTCTGAAAAGTCCAGCATTACAAACTTTCTGAAGTTTTTCGAAACTTGGTTGATTAATTATTTTTGATGCCCACCAATAATCATTAAATCTTTTACAATCTGGATATTTATTTTGAAACTCTTTAATAGACATATTATGCCTATTTATTTCCATGTTACAAATATCACTAAGACTTTCCTCATTAAAATTTATTAATTCCTCATAATATAATTTATTATTATAATGACTTTGTATATCTTGATTATCAAAATATCTATCTATCAAATCATAGCCATCCTTTTCGTCTTTATGTCTTGATATGAAATGCATAATTATCATTTGCTCATATATATTTCTTGCTCTTGACAAAGCACCATCAGGGAAGCCATTATGCAATAAACAAAGGACTTCTCTTATATTTAATATTGCTTTCGCATAACTCGATAGTAAATAATAATCATAATTCATTTCAGCTTTTATTGTAATAGCCACTTCTGCAATTATATCTTGACACTCCAAGATTATTTTTTCAAAATCAAGCAATTTCCATTTAACTAATTCCTGCATAATAACACCTACCTTTCCGCCATTAAATAAATAGAACTCTTCCACTTCTTATTTGGACAGTGAAACTATTTGTATTTCATATACCCGCTTCCCCTTAATCGAGGTTTTAATATTACAATCCAGATTATAAGTATCGTTATCACTCATTCCAGTTAAAGCTGCGATTAATTCATCTTTAGAAGTATCATTCTTAAGATTAGTAAATATAGTATTTTTTAATAGTTCTGTTCCTTGGTCATATACTTTTTTTATTTTACACAAACACATCAACTCACAATCTATCAAATCATAAATTACAGATTGATAATAATTATTTTTATTTATATTAGCTACAATTCCATAATTATCATTCTCAAATATTACTTCATTACCATCTATAACTGTTTTACATGCTTTTCCTATAACATCAATCATATTTTGAACTTGTTTATTATCAATCTTTTTTCCCCCGAATAAAGGATTTTCAAGCATTTTCATAATTCTCAATATATCATTAAATCTATCTTGTAATATTTCTAATGAATTATTAGATAAAGTTATAGGTGTATATACAAAATCTCCTTCTACAGCTTCCTTAAAATTAGTTTTTAATATATCATTAATACTCAAACTACTAATAATAAAATTCAACATGGACGATATGGTTTGAACTTTTTTATGAGAAAAAGACTTACTGCTTTTTCCAGCTCTTCTAATTCCAGTTTGCATATCTGCTTGTACTTTAAATATCTTAAACCCAACTTTTCCATTAATGTTTCCCTCTGTGTTTTTATCATAACTAGTGGTAATTTCCTCATAATCGGCGTAACCATCATTTATTACAGCATATATATCTAATAACCTTTCTTTATCAACATAATATGGGAAGAATTGCTTTTTTACTTTATTCACACTTTATCACCATCCTTTTCTATTATAAGGATAATTTTATCTCTTATTCGACACAAAGTAAATACAATAATTCCCACATTAAAGCATGATGGCTAGTATAACGTAATCAATGAAATAAAATAGGTATTAAATAAAATCAGCTATACCCTTTTTCATTCACATAATCTATGAAGAAGTGTTAAATACCGCCCCTGCTATCATAAGAAAAGAGGATACCGTTTCCGATATCCCCTTTCCAAATAATTATAACAGTACTTCAGAACTTACTTCTGTACTAAAATTTCCAACATAGTTATTATCAACCCTATCAAGCCAATCATCACCAAATTCAGCCCGCCAATTCAACACTGTGTTTTCTCCAGTTTCTGTTAAAGCTCTTCTTTTTGATGCTATGCTTTTTAAGGATGGGTTGTTGCCCGAGAAATAACCCGCAGACCCTTTAGGCTCTCTTCCCCATTTCTTGGAAATTTCACTTAATTCATCAGCTGTTACAATACCATTTCTCCTGTAAACCTCTTCAAGTATTGCAATATTCCGAATCTTATAAACTGTAACTTGTTTTTTTCCACCAGATGATTTTAAAAACACATCTATTTTGCTCTTTATTCCAACTAATTCTGCTTCAATTCTAGTAACATCGTTGTAAAGTGATTCGAGATTTTCCTTGTTTACTTCTACCATAACTCTTGAACTATTCATGATTTTACCTCCCAGAAGTATATTATGTCCTAATTATAAGCCGTTTGGTTTCATTTGTCAATACATTCTATATTTTCATTTCGTTTTATTTCTTATTGATGCTTTTTTTGCATTGAGTAATTATTTATTATTACTTATAATAATACATGATTAATAAAATATATCCTTAATAGTTGAGAAAGTATTGGATATCCCTTGCTGCTGTTAAAAAAGGAGATACCGTTCCCGATATCCCCTCAATCTTTACGATATTTCTTAAAGTCCTAAATCTTCCTTAGTAACACTTCCATCCACAATCCATTGTCGCTCACATTTATAATCGTTGTAGTAAGACAACAGTAATAAGAATGTAAAGCACACATAACCGCACCATCTCTCTACGAATATTGATACCGCTATCATGGCTATTATGTATATTACCAACCTTCCCCATTTACTGTCTTTGTAATTCTGGAATTCTTGCGGAGACATGCTGAATCGGTCACAATATCTATTCTCATCCATTCTATTCACCATCCTTAACTCGTAATGCTCGTTTTGCCCTTATAAGAGTACTCTTAGATATGCCTGTTGTCTCTTCTACTTGCTTATAAGACATAGTATCAAGTAATGTTAAAGCATGTTGTATCTGCTTCTTTGTATAGGTTTTCGGTCTACCTTCCTTGAAGTCTGGTTTCAATTTAGCTATTGCCTTACCTTCTTGTGTTCGTTCAACAATCATATCACGTTCAAACTGTGCAAAACATAAAAGAATGTTTCTCATAAGAGTACTGACAGAGGAATTATCCAATATACCCAAATTAGCTACATCAACCTTTATTCCCTTATCAATCAATTTTGTTATCAATTCACTGGCTTGCGATACACTTCTTGCAAATCGATCTAGTTTAGCAACAACAAGAGTATCCCCTTGCTCTATATCTTTAAGTAGCTTATCAAATTCGGGTCTATCCATTTTTGTTCCCGTAAAACTATCTGTAAAAATCTTTTCCGCACCATGCTCTTTTAATATCTTCTCTTGTACATCTAAACCATTACCATCTTTAGCCTGTCCTTTTGTGCTTACTCTAGCATATCCATATACCATAATGTACCCCCTTTTATCCCATGTATTTATGACCCCAAGTTATGACACCACTGAATAAGGCCATTATACTGCATCGAGTTTTCGGTGTCAATACTTTTAAGTTATGGCTCTTTCTAATTAATAAGAACAGCTCAATTTATATTTTACCGAGCTGTTTGTAATGGTTATTAATTTAGGTTAATGATTTAATCCTGTTTGATAATGACACTACGTTGATAATTCAATATTAAGTCCCATTTAATTTGATATATTGCAAGTATGGTAACAAAACTATTATTAATTACATTCGCTATAATTGCATTATCAATAAAATAATTTGATATATTGAATATTATGAAAATTATCAGGTATAGTAATGAGATCTGATTTTCCAATTGTTTATGGTCATATCTCTTAGCATCGTCATTTGTTCCAATTAAATTTTTTATAAAAAAATGGTTCATTTTAACGCCAGCAAATCTATAAGCAATAAGAAATACAGTAATAATAATATACATTAATACATTTATATATTTATCATTTATATACATAATTAATATACTTGCAATAATTAGGAATACTATCGATGATAATGAAAATGTTATAATTGTCGAAAATATGTTTACAAATCTTTTCATGATTAAAAAAAGTGATATCCCTACAAGCAATAATATGAGACCCATTCGTAAAGGTTCATTATATACAGCCATACCTATTATTATTCCAGCTGATAAGACTGAAATTACTTTTACTTTTGGATTGTTTAAATTAAAATTCACTATTATTAGTACTATCCCAAGCACAATGAAGTATGTCAAAGTAGATAGATTGATATAGTAATTGATATTTTTATTATTATCGTCAAATAATTTCAGAAATGATAAAAAAGAAAATATAGATATTAAGATACCCAATATAGTGGTAATAATATGAAACTTTAATGATGTGGTACTATTTATGTATTCTTTCATAATTGATTTTACTTTTTTCCAATTAACTTTCTTATCCATATATCCCCCATTATTTTAATCTTATTATATTCGTTAAAGTGTACCTTTCGGAATAATTTATTCTGACAATTTTATAAGTCTGGATTTAATTAAGGTTGTTATAAGTGCACAATTCATCAAAGTCCTATCAACAGTAATTTTTAGCTTTTGTTCTTGAACCTCTGATAACATTTTATCATTAGCACTCTTAAAGCATTCTGTCATGACATTCATATCGTCTTGCAAATCTTTAATTATTTTTGTAGCCGCTTCATTAATATCTTGGGTAATATAGCAACCATATACCATATTATCATTTTTATATTTAGGAATACTTTCGAGAATACTTAATAAAACTTTTCTAGCAGCATCTATATTTTTACTATTTTCCGTATCTTCGTTTAAAGTAATATAATATAATAAATCTTGTATATTTACCGCTAAATCCGAAACAACATTAGAAGTTCTTTCATAGAATTCGAACTCTTTATCTAGAACCATTTCGTACGCTCTCGTACTACGTTGTAAGGAATTTGTAAGTTTTATTATTGTTTTTTGAGACGAGGTAATTATTACATTTTCAAACCACCGTTGAAATAGTGTTTTAAATAAAGCAAGTATTACTAATGTAATTCCAACACCACCGCCAACAGCTGCTAACAATTGTTTTAAAAACTCCATAATACTCTTACCCCTTTCTTCTTATTTTGCTAAATCTCTTTATTTTGACCTTCCTTATTATTTTCATTCATCATATGTGCCAAATAATATATTTCATTAATGTTTGTGGCTGCATCACTTTTTGTACTATATGTTTTCAAAGTATCTGTAACTAATTCAAATAATTTATCACCACTTTTTGTATTTATACCACTCTGATAAATAAACTTTCTAATTGTATCCTTCCAAAAATTCAATTCCTTTTCATAATCGCTCATACGAGTCAAATAATATAGCTTAATTTTGTATAGTTCTTTATGGGTTTCTTTTGCATCTTTTTTGAGTTCTTGTGATTCTGTTCTTAATTGTTGCGTTTCCTTTTCGTCTTTATCTAAGGTTTCTTCAACTTCCTTAAGTCGTAAATAATATTTCTTATTCTTTTTATCAAATAAATATTGTGAAATAATAAGCATTATTAAATACATCATTGCTTGCGAAACAACAATAATATAAATATCAGTTTTATTTTCTAGATAAGTCGTACTTACATTACCATCATAAGCTATTTTTACACTATTTAAATTTATTTTCTCTTTTGTTATCAGAATAACAGAAGTAGTCTCCATGGGTGGAATATAATTTAGAGTAATAATATTATTAACATTATCAATCTGATATGATAAGTTTGATATTCCTGATTCGATTTTATTAAATTCACCTACTGATATTTCCAATTTTTCAATTGCTATTTTTTTTGAAGTGTTGCTAATTGTTATTGGTGTCATTATCTCATTTTCATTGATAATAGACGTTCCAATACTTATATTGCATATATTTCTTGTAATAAAATACGATATTGCATATGTAAAAATCGAAGTTATCAAAACAGTAATAATTGCTTCAATGATTATCTTTCCCCAATTCGTTTTTTCCATGCTTACTCCTTATTAATTATGACATAATTAATCTTCTAACTTAATCAATCATTAATACATCATCATTCCTTATTTATATCATCCAATTTTTTACCATTATTCAGAAAATCTAAAATTCCCTGACCAATACTATAGTAAAACATAAATATCTGTATCATAGCTATTAATTTAGCAGTAATAGAGATAGGTTCTATAGAACCACCATCAAATGTAATACTCACCGAAAACGAATAATATAGAAACTCAAACGCTATTTTATACCATTCTGTAATATCGAAAGTACTGTATGCGTTAACGTCCAGATAGTATATGCAAAAATTTATACTTGCAAAATATATTATTATTGCTAGTAACATACTAATAATAATTGAAAAGCTTATTTTAAAATCCACTTTTGATGGCTTGTTCATCAATATAGTTTTTAAACCCAAACAATAAATCAATAAAATTATAATACTTGGTATTAGCATCCATAATATTTTTGGCCATTCAAAATCCATTTTATTGATTACTGGTTGGTAATAATAGAAATAAAAGATACACCAGTAATATAATAACAAAAGTCTCATGGTGTCTGTGATTTTCTTCAGTACAAAATGTTTATCTTTAAATTGCTTAGTTACTCGTTGCCAGAAGAACATTTCACTAACTATTATGAATAATACTATTTCATTAAAATACTTTATATTTTCAGCACCCATTATTAAATCCTTTCAACACAACATATCTAAACATTACACTATTTTCCATCTAATTTCAACAATTATTTACATTTCCGTACAAAAAGGATAGTCCAGACTATCCTGCTATCCTCATTTTAAGAGATGCTACTCCACTTAATAGAAAGTTGTCGTATGGCTAATAATTATTTCAAGAAATACAGTATATTAAGCAGACTTAACAAAATACCTACTTGTCGTATGAGAAATATAAGAACTATCGTAATACACTTAAGACGGGGCTGTTATCAACAAAATGAAATAAAAAATTCAGCAAATTGTCGTTATATTATTAAATATTAATCCATATCAGAGTCTAACTATATAATAAGGGATAGCCAGAATATAACTGCCTACCCCTTAACTCAATGCTCCCAATTCTAAGGCTTTTAATCCCCATTTTGCCCCTAGAAACGATTTATAACCATTAGATGATAAAATGCTCACCTAACATAATCAAGCCCCTGAATGAGCTACACAGCGCAATTTATCCCTAATAAAAGACAAGAGATAGTAATATACATTTTAAGCTCATTTGTATTAATTATTTCGTTACTGCTTCTTATATTTACATATTACATGATTATTTCCATATTTCATCACATAGCAAGTTATAAGAGTTTTTATTTCCAGTTACCAATTTGGAATGTTTAACTATTAAACTTCTTAATATATCCAGCTCCGTAACTTCAGATTTCGTATAAATACAATAGTCTACTATTTCATGAAATTTGTCATATAATTCTGTTTTTTTCCAGATAATTCCTCATATGGTCCAGCATCATATTTCTCAGCCACAATCCAAAACATAGCAGAATTATCATTATAATTTAATTTATATAAGTTCAGTAAAAAATGTATTAATTCATGACGCAAATTGATTTTCAATTTATTAATATCAGTTTTAAATCCATTCTCAACGACTTTTTTATAATCATAATCCTTATCAGTACTATCATACTTAATAAGCAATGAATTTTTATTGAATTGATTTTTAGTAAAAAAAATTTCTTCACACACCTTGTTTGCAAATTCAACAGCATATGTATCCAATTCATCCATCTTTACATGCATATCAACGCAAAACTTTTCATAACTAAACACATCATTCTTAATCTTTATAACTACATCATATAACCTCTTATGATTATTTATTGTATAAAAATTACTATAATGCTTTCCTTTTCGATTGAAATCAATATAGAAGAATTTCCATTCAGAATAATTAGATAATACCAAATCAAACTTTTCTACTATTTCATATTTGCATTTTCCTCTTTCATCAATTTCACAGTCTTCACATCCACCACAGCATTCAGCAATGCAATCATTATTTTGTTCTTCTCGCATACAGATATGAACCCTTTTATCTTCATCAAGCTCGTAATCTTCCCTATCCCGTTTTCCTTCCAGCAATAAATCAAGTGCCATTTTAGTTTCTTCCTTTAAAGTCATTTGTACATTCTCCTCTTCTTTTGCTTTATCTAGCATTTCTAAAATTAATGTTTTCCTGTTTAAACTTTTCACGCTCTGCTTTTAAATCACCAGCTTTTAACTGATTCAGAACAATGCCAACATGAAATGCAAGCGCATTTTTCTCTGTATAGTCTTTCTTTTTACGTAAGAAATAGCTGTCCCACATTAAATGATATATTACAAGACCATAGTCCAATGGGTCGGTAAAAATCTCATTATTACTAACACCATTTCTATCTTTTTCCGATTTCTTCAAACCTTTTAGTACAGCATTTCTAATTTCATCTGCTGTTTCTTTGTAGAATCCGTTATTGTAACCTTGATATTCAAGTGGTAATTTTTTTATCTCAGGTATGCTAAGAGCTTCCTTTATCCATGCATCTGTATCATCATTCTCAATATAACCATACGCGTTAGCGGAAGAAACAAGCGAAGCGTCAACAGGAGCGTTAGCGACTTTATTGTATTGTTCTTTTGTATTATTTCTTGTATTGTTCTCTCTGGTATTTTTTTCGGGTATCTCGAGGAACTTTTCTCCAGATAATTGTCTGGTAGTTTCTTCTAGGGTATCATCAATAATACTAGAACTTTCTTCTAGAGTTTCTGCTATAATGCCAGATTTTTCTTCTAGTATTTCATCATTGCTGCTACCACTATTAAAGGGTATATCATAAGCCCCGTATGTAGAGTTCCCTTCATTTCGTAAATACCCCTTTTCTAATAAAGCGTTTATAGCTTGATAATAACTTTTATCACAAACACCTGTGAAATTATAGCAGTCAACCATAAATAATACCCATGTACCGCCAACCTGGTTCTTCATTAAGTACATCCAGACTTTTAATTCCGTACCGCTTAATTCTTTCATAGCTTTACTAAGTTCATTACATCCTATTGTCATAAACGTACCATAATATTTTTCTTTTTTATGGCTTCTAATTATTTTCTGGTTCGGTAGCGTTTTTCTGTTCTTCATCTTTAATCTCCAATTCTTTTGTTATAACATTGTATTTGCTATTTCTGATAAATTCTCTCATATCTTTTTCTATTCTATTTTCTCTGCGAAAAATAAATACAGACTTTACTTTATTAGCTTTATCTGCTTTTATATCAATTACAGCATATCCTTTTTTTAACAAGTACCTTGCTGTACTACCCGAATAAACCACCAACGAATCAACATCATTATTCATATCTTAGTTCCTCCTTTCTTAAGTAATAAAAACCAAACTTACTAGAACCCTAACCCCTCTTAACTGAACAAAAAAACCACCGCTAATAAAACTCTAAGTATATAAACACTGTGATATCATTTCTGACAGCACTACTTAAAGTCTAATCGCAGTGGTACAAGCCACACTTATTATTCGATTTATTCGAGAAGGAATCGAATAGCTCTTTAGTATTAATGCCTATATAGTTAATATATGCAAAAAATTAAATATATTACATAAAAAAGTAATTTTTATAATTTAATATATAATCCGACTTTGATAACGGATTGGACTTATCAAAACCAATATATTTATCCTTCCATAGCTAAACAAAAAGCACCCCGAAGGATGCATTAGTATGTATAATTATGTTTAATATATCTCTTCTTTATTGTGGCTAATCGCATATCTTACTAAGCATATACGAAAAGCTTTTTTCCTATCTATCCTTATAAGTCCGATATGCATTCAATAAAGCAGTTATGCTTAATAATAAATCGGACAAAGATCTAATAAGAATAGATAATCTAATAGCATCCATTCAAATTCCTCCTTCCATTATTACAGCCTTCCCCTTCATGCATATTGTGCCACACGATTCAACTTTTATTCATTAGTTATGATATCATCACATCTTAATTTGTTTCCTCTGCTGGTTCAAACCTAGTTTATCCAAGGGGTTAAACCTATCAAAATCAATCGATAAGTCATTGCCGAACATATTTACGTATTCTTTAACAACCGTTAAGTCAGAATGACCAAGTATTTTCTGCAACCTGAATATGTCTCCACCGTTTAAAATCCATTGCTTAGCAAACGTATGTCTATAGAGGTGGGCTGACGTTTTCATTACACCTCTTGCTTTATTATATCTTGCAAGTGCATCTTGATAACCTTTTACTGTTGCTTTACTTCCAGTATTAGTGCAAAACAGAAAGTCAGCTGGTTCACCATTTCTGTATTGTAAATACTCTTGTAGTATATTTGACAAGATTTTACTCATAGGTATTATTTGTGCTTTTCTATTTTTCATCTTATTAACTGTTATTAGGTTATTTGCAAAATCTAAGTTTTCAATCTTTAAATTTAATACTGATGATATTCTGTTTCCCGTAGCAAGCAGGTAATGAGAGAATACCCATGTACGATATTCCACAAAACTGCATTCTTTTAAATTAGGCTTTTTAAATAACAAATTTAATTCTTGCTCATTATAAGTTTCCTTAATCTTCTTGTCTACTTTCTGAATATGGACTGTAAAGTTAGAAAGATATCCCGTTTCCATACAATAATAGAGAAAGGCTCTTATTGTCCGCAAATAGGAGTTAACGGTTATTTCATTACAATTATTGCGCTCTTTAAGATAAAGTATAAATTCACCGATTGTATCAGAATCTATTGTTCTGACCTTAGTTTGACCATCAACCAACCTTTCAAAAGTATTATAGTGTGTTTTATACCCTTTGATTGTTTGTGACGATAGATTTTTTATGGTACACCGTTTGATGAAGTTTTCAAATGCTTCATTTACCGTTAAATCAGTGTCCACTTTCATAGAGATTTTTTTCATGTGCATCACCTTTCAAAATAAGAAAATACGTCTACAGATACAAAGTAGATTAGGTTAAAATCAGCCCAATAATCTCACGCGTATAAACGTATAATTTACCTTGTTTTATGACACAAAAAATCCCTCAACCATAGAGATTAAGGGAAGTTTAACTGCAGTCGAGGGGACTTGAACCCCTACCCAGAAACCCGGACTAGATCCTTAGTCTAGCGCGTATGCCAATTCCGCCACGACTGCAAAGTACTAATTAAATCAAGCAATCTAATATAACATGCATTAGATGTTTTGCTGATTTTTCGCTAAATTTTGTCTAGCGAACGAATTTTATTATAGCAAGTATCTCATTAAATTGCAACTACTTTTTCTAAAAATTAATACTTTTCTCTTGCCAATTTTTGTATTGTGCTGTAATCTCCAATCCTTAGCCCCGCTGCTCCGGGCAGCACCATTACTATTCATTATCAAAATCAATCTTAAAACCAACTCTACGTCACCCAATTCCTTAATTATCTTGAACTTTAAAATCACTTATTTCTCCATTAACATATCCGTATGCAATTATATCATCATCCGCAAATTCTTTTGCCTATTATACCTTTTAACATTGTTTTACTATTTAAACTCATTACCCTTTCGTGCTAATATAGTTAAGTGTTTAAACATAACACGGAAAGGATGTATTTAATGAAGAAGTTATTTAAAAGGAAATTTATAATGAGTTTATTAGTTGCTTTGATACTTATGGGAAGTACCCAAGTATATGCGGCTACGGTACTAAATACTAATATTATCAGCTTGATAAGAGATGGTTTTAGTTCCATTACAGCATATTTCATGCAGAGTACAGACCAAGAAATCAGTAAGATTGATACCGACAGCTCAGGCGACATCAAACAGTACATTGACGCTACTTCCCAACAGACGATAAGTGATATTGAAGCACATAAAAACAATGAGGTGACACGGGCAGACAAGGAAATAGATACATATACTGCTGAACTCAAGAAGCAGCTCGATGCTGTAGTAAATGATGAAAAGAATAAGACCAAACAGCAAATTACGGATAGAATAAATAGTAACATAGCCAGTATAAAATCAGATCTGGATAAGGATATGGAGAAGTACATCAAGGAGCTTTTAAAAAAATAACTAGGTAAAGCCTCCTGAATTCAAGTAAATCATAAAACGCACCTCCAAATGACGATTATATAATTACCTTTAATTATATAAATTACCTTCGGAGGTGCTTTTTCTATCATTTTTTATTTTTCTTCCTCTGACATGCATCGAAGACATCTCGCATCGCCGGATTACTAATCAGCTTACCATGATAATCAAATCTGGAACCATGGCAGGGGCAATCCCAGGTCAGCTCATTCTGATTCCATTCCAAGCTGCAGCCAAGGTGCGGGCATTTGGTAGAAATAAAATAATATTTCTCCTCTGTCTCCCGATAAACACCGTATTTCTGCCCGCCCCGGTTCACTATACCGGCCTGACCTACCTTGATATCCTTTATGGTATCGCGGGGAATCTTCAGGTGCTCCAATAGCAGACTGTTAGTGACTATTCCGACATCCTGAAGCATCTTCTTGCTTCCGGACAGCATCATACGTCTGGGATAGAACACCTTTCGGTACTCCGTATTCCTTCCGGTAATCAAATCACTGATGATCATAGCAGATACCATGGACGAAGACATTCCCCATTGATTAAATCCGGTTGCCACATAGAGATTCGGGGTCGACGAAGAATATCTTCCGATATACGGTACGGAATCCGGCGTCATGCAATCCTGATTGGACCACATATATTTTATCTTCGCTTCCGGATAGTATCTTCTGGCCGCTTCTTCAATTTTCTGATAGGCATCCTTTGGCTTATATTCTCCGGATCGATGATTAACCGCACCGAAGATCACAAGATCCTTATAGTTTCGCAGAGAATAACCCTGCGGATCAGCATCGAGATACATACCGTCAAGCTGTTCCCTGCCTCCCGAGTAGCAGCCCTCCAGAGCGGACAGATAGTATCTCTCCTGATGAAGCTTTAGAAAATAGAAACCCGGTACATTGATAAAGGGGTAATGCGTTGCGATTACTACGGATTTTGCCCGTACGGACCCCTGTGAAGTAAGGATGGTTCCGTCATCCCGAACCTCCGTAATGTTGGTGTGTTCATATATGGTCAACTGCTTTGCAATCGCATCCAGAAATTTGAGAGGATGAAACTGCGCCTGACGATCAAAGCGGACCGCCGCTTTGACCGGGAAGGGAAGTGTTGTCTCTCTGGTCAGCTGCGCAGGTAGACCAAGTCGCTTTGCTGCATCCACCTCACTCTGTAATTTCCGATCATTTTCCTTTGCATAGATATAATTCGGTAATATCTCAAATTCACAATCTATCTGTTGACTGCGGATGATCTCTTCATACCGCTCAATCGCCTTCTGATTCGCCATCGCATATTCTCGTGCCCGTTCCTCACCCTTGCTGGTAAGAAGCTTATCATAGATCAATCCATGCTGCGAAGTAATCTTCGCCGTGGTATTCTTTGTCATACCACTTCCGACCTCACTGCATTCCAGCACTACCACGGACAGCCCCCGTTCCTTCAGATGGAATGCTGTAAGTATTCCTGCCAGTCCGCCTCCGATTACCGCCACATCCGCATTGATCTGCTCGGTAAGGGTAGGTCTTGCGATCTTAACATTATCCTGTGTATATCGGTATTCCTCCTGAATCCATAAGGATTCGCCCCGTTCCTTGCCTCCGAGTGTGAAGTTTCCGTTTTCCTTCCATATAGTCTGCATATTAATAACCACACCTTTCTCATAACCTGTAATACCCTTATTTCATCTCAAGGCTATATTTACCAGAGGCAGTTGGAATTATACATCGGTTCCGGCTTTGGTTTGGCCGGTATTTATGACTTTATTCATAGAAATGAATGACATTTTCCATTCTCCGGATTATAATTATCTTAATTGTGATATCTGATCAGAGATGCTTACGGTCTATCAATAAAGGAGCGTTACAGGGGGAGCAAAGGATGGAATACGATTGTCTGATTGTAGATGATGAGACTGCGCTGGGGTTGGCTACCTGTGAATATTTTCAGATGTTTGGCCTGACGGCGGCGTATGTGGCAACTTCTGCAGAGTGTCTTGATTTTCTGCAGCAGAATCAGGTGAAATTAATTCTTCTGGATATTAATCTGGAGGGTGAGAGTGGCTTTGCTTTATGTGTAAAGCTGAGGCAAAATACGAACATACCCATACTATTTATCAGTGCAAGGCAAAGTGAGGATGATGTTCTGATCGCGCTCAATATCGGCGGTGATGATTACATACAAAAGCCGTACTCGTTAAGTATACTGCTTGCCAAGGTTCGCATCGCACTCAAGAGGCAGAGCGAAACGCATACGGTGATTCCTTCCAACGGCACCGGTCTTATTCTGGATGAGGATGCCATGAAGGTATTTGTCGATGGAGCCGAGGTAAAGCTTAAGACAAAGGAATTCAAGCTTTTACACTACCTGTATCAGAACAAAAACAAGGTCATCCCCAAAAAGGAGCTTTTTGATAATGTCTGGGGTGATGAATTCTTCAGTGACGGGACATTGAACGTTCATATACGTAAAATCCGAGAAAAGATAGAAAGGAATCCAAACGAACCCGAATATATCAAGACCGTTTGGGGCACAGGGTATCGATTGGAAGTATGAAGCTAAGATCTATTATAATTCTATTAAATGTCGGTCTATGTGCTGTGCTACTTTATTGTATTCTGCAGCTTCGGCAACTGGAGTACCACGCAGCTGATCTTCCGGCGCTTCATGACCGGTATGAATCGGTACAGCAGGGTTTGGAAGAAGGACTTCCCGTCGAGCAGTTGGAGAAGGCTTTTTCCTGCAGAGTCTTACCCGTATCTTCCCCAGATTACACCTCGGTGCTCTATGAGAGTATTGACCATGGTGACATACTTCTGGATTATACCGAGGATGGACGCCTCTTAGGCAAAATCATCTTTGAACGAAGTGATGATTCCTTAATTCGAATCAAGAATCAGCTTCTTACTCTCTGTTCTGTTATGACCGGAGTGGTATTACTACTTACCGATATCACTTTACTCATGATCTACCTTCGTATCCTGAGGCCGTTTCGCCGATTGAAGAGCTTTGCCACCAACCTTTCTATCGGTAATCTGGATCTTCCTCTCTCTATGCAGAGGAATAATTATTTTGGTGCCTTTACCGAAAGCTTCGATATCCTTCGGGAGGAATTAAAGAAAGCCAGGGAAAACGAATATCAGGCAAACCGCAGCAAGAAGGAACTGGTAGCAAGTCTATCCCATGATATAAAGACTCCGGTTGCAACCATCAATGCCCTGTGTGAGATTCTGGAGATCAAGCTGTCACAGGACGAAAACCTTGAGAAGATAAAGACCATTCATCAGAAATCCAACATGATCGATCATCTGATCAGCAATATGTTCCATGCTACCTTAGCCGAGTTGCAGGTATTGAAGGTGAATCCGACTGAGGAACCCAGCACGGTTCTTTCCGATATCCTCCATGATATGGAGCAGATTCATCCGCTTCGGATACAGAATGAGCTTCCGGAATGTTTGATCCGCTGCGACAAGCTTCGTCTGACACAGGTAGTGGATAACCTGTTAAGTAATAGTGCAAAGTATGCCAAAACCCCGGTTCATATCACCTATCAGGAGACCAAAGAACAGCTGCTTGTTGAGGTACGGGACTTTGGATCCTCTATTATGGATAACGATCTTTCTCTCGTATGCGAGAAGTTCTATCGAGGAAATAATGCAGGCACGCAATCCGGTTCCGGGCTCGGTCTGTATCTTTCAAAGCAATTCATGGAGGGTATGGGAGGTGATCTGCAGTGTGAAAAGGATCACGGCTTCATCGTTCATCTCACCCTGCAAAAGGCAGGCTGACGCTCAAAAACTGCTATAGTTAAGAAACTGATAAGGATTTAATAATAATCCGGAAAAGACTTGTTAATAAAATTCATGCTATGATAACGTGTGTTAAGGCAAATGCTTTATCACACGTTTTTTATAACGTAAACCAAGAAGCATACAAATGCCCACAGATACATTCGAAGCGTGCAATGGTAAAGACTTCATTCACAATTCGTAAATTGTAAAGCAAAATAGCTGAAAACATTCATGTATATGAGCGGATAAGGAAGGTAGAAGCATATGAATACAATATTGCAAACAAAGGATTTATGTAAATCCTATTCCAACGGGAAACAAATGCAGCATGTACTAAAGAATCTGGATATCGAGATCAGGGAAGGAGACTTTACTGTCATCATGGGAAGTTCCGGCTCCGGTAAATCCACACTCCTCTATGCCTTATCCTGTATGGATAAGCCCTCCTTGGGAAAGATCAGTTTTCAAGAAACCGAGATCTCGAAGTATTCCAATGACCAGCTCGCCATCTTTCGCCGCAAGCACTGCGGCTTCGTATTCCAGCAGGTTCATTTAAATGATACGATGAGCATCCTCGACAATATCGTGATCTGCGGATTATTGCTGAAGCGAAGTCGCAGCGAGGTGCTTGCCTCAGCCAAGGAGCTCTTAACAGCGGTTGGACTGAACGAAGATTGCTATCACAAATATCCGGCCCAATTGTCCGGCGGTGAGGCACAAAGGGTCGCCATCGTTCGTGCCTTGATCAACAATCCGGACATCGTCTTCGCTGATGAACCTACCGGTGCGCTGAATTCCACGAATTCGACCCTGGTTTTGGATATATTGACAAAACTCAATGAAAATGGTCAAAGCATCGTCATGGTAACCCACGACATCAAATCTGCCAGACGTGCTAATCGAGTACTATACCTGAAGGATGGTGTGATTGAAGCTGAGCTGAATCTCGGAAAATATGTAAAAAATGATCCGATGCGGCATGCAGCCACAAGAGAATTCCTCGATCGCATGGGCTGGTAATCCTGTTTACATTTTTGATTTTCATAGATACATTTTAATCTGCATCAAGGATGCAAAAAATAGTTAGAAAGGCATGGTTACAGGATGAAGATATTAATGTTAGCAAAAAGCAGTATCCGAAAGAATCGCAGTTCTGCGATTACTCTCTTATTATTAATTATCACCGCCACTTTATTTCTTTATATCGGACTTCATGTTCTATCGAACCTAGGCAGCTTTTTGGACGAGAAGCAGGAAGCCCTAAACGGTGCGGACTTTGTAAGCTTCACACCACAAGTTTATAGTGATCATATCAAAGGTGTGATAGAAGGAATGGAACAGGTAGACACCTTGGAGCAGGAGCAGACAATTGTCTACCACACCGGCTCTATTCTGAATAAGAAGGTTCAGAAAAAGGCGCAAAGCATCGGTATCATCCTTCTAAATGCAGACACTCTGCGTGATATTCAGAAGCTAAAGATCATCGATGCTACTGGTTCCATGAAAGAGGATTCCATTATTATTCCTTATTCGCTCAAATCTGTTCAGGGTTACCAGGTCGGAGATACCATTGAGATTGCCTCTCAGAATAAGGCAGATACCTTCACTGTCTATGGTTTCTGCGAAGATATCTTCTTTTCTACCACCTCGAACATCAGCTTCTATAAATGCTTTATACCGGGCTCATCCTTTCAGAAGATAAGTGATACTGCCGATATCACATCCCGTTATTCCTGCATCAAGGCTCAGCTAAAGGAAGGTGTCAGCTCCGATGATTTTGAAGGAGCATTCATTAAGAAGGCTTCCTTAAATCCGGATTATGACTCCAGCACCACAATCAATCTGAACTATGAAGCCATGAAAATAGGAACTGCAGTAACCATTAATATCATCATGATGATCCTGGTCTTCTTCGCAGCACTGGTAATCATCATTTCAATGGTTGTAATCCGGTTTACGGTAATCACTCATATCGAGGAAGACATCAAAAACATCGGTTCCATGGAAGCGGTCGGCTTTACAAACCGTATGATACGGGGGTCTTTGATCGTAGAGTTTATGACAATCACCGGACTGGGTTACTTGATTGGAATCCTTCTGTCCATCCTATGCTCCGGGGTCGTAACCAATGTGATAGCCTCCTCCATCGGTCTCAACTGGCATATGGAGCCGGGCGTAATCAGTATGCTCCTTAGCTTTAGTATTATAGCTATCGTCATTCTTCTCATCACCTTTAAGGTTACCGGAAGGATCGCCCGGATTACCCCTTTGATGGCACTTCGTAACGGTATTGATACCTACCACTTTGGGAAGAATCATTTTCCTCTGGAGCGCTCCAAGGGGAACCTGCACCTCCTCCTCGGTTTCAAGCAGATCTTCAACAACCGTAAGCAAAGTATATCCATCGGTATCATCGGTACATTGATGTCCTTCACGATTGTTTTTTCTATCGCGATGTATCATAACTTTGTTCAGGATGAACAGGCTTTTTTGAGGCTGGTTGGTATGGAACGCTCCGATCTGGCTGTGGTTTGCTATGATGGGAACTATGAGAAGGTATTTGATCTGGCAGCTTCCGCTACCGGAGTAGCAAAATCGCTACATTACAACCAAGATAACTTAACCATAATTTACGGTGTGAATGAAATCTCTACCAATACCTTTATCTGCAATAATTATGATCAAATTACTGTATCCACAATTATCGAAGGCAGGTATCCGAAGCATGACAATGAGATTGTCCTTAGTACCATTAATTCAAAGAAACTGGATGCCGGGATCGGTGATGTCGTATCTGTAAAATACGGTGACCAAAATTATGATTTTATGGTGGTCGGTATCTCGCAGCATATTAATAGTCTGGGACAGTCGGCATCCATCACTGAAGAAGGAATACTAAGGTGTAACAGCTCCTTTGTCCCCGTTTCTCTCTATCTCTATCTGGAAGAGGGTATCAGTGTGCCGGATACGATAAAGCTTCTGGAAGATAAATTGGTTGACTACAACATATCCATCGTAAATATGGAAGATATCTTTAGCACTACACTCTCCTCCATCACGCAATCAATCACAATGATCTGTATCACCATCGGTGTCATAACCTCCTGCATCGTCGTTCTGATCCTTTTCTATCTGGTGAAAGTAAAGGTCCTTCGGGAAAAGAACCTGATCGGCATCAACAAAGCTCTGGGCTTTACGACCGGGCAGCTAATCGTGCATAATAATATCGCGCTCGGAACCATCATACTGTTCAGTACGCTGCTCGGTAGCGCTCTGGCGGTGTTAACCATTAATCCCCTCTGCACCCTGATGCTTTCCGCAGTCGGTATCAGTAACGGTTTCTTCATCATCCCGGTAAGCCTGATCGGTATCTCTCTGATCCTGATGGAATTGCTGACCGTGATTACCACTACCCTGGTCAGCGTTCGTATTCGAAAGGTGAACCCCAGAGAGCTGATGACAGATTAGAATATTGATACATTAATATTGATATAATAGAATATTGAATATAAAGGAGTATCCTAATTCTCATTATGTAATACCAAGAGAACTGGGATACTCCCTATTTGTAACTATGATATGTCTATCCATTCCGGACATAAAAAGAACTCCCCGAGTAGGGCTCGAACCTACAACCCCACGGTTAACAGCCGTGTGCTCTACCATTGAGCTATCGAGGAATACATTAGCAATTTTAATACGTTGCAGTGGTAATGTCAATACCCTTTGTAATAAATTTTTCTAACCGAATAAGAAAATAATATTTTTCTTGAAATTCAAAATACATTATGTTATAATCAAATTCGTTCCGTAGTAAAAAAACATGCAGTTGTGGCGGAATTGGCATACGCGCTAGATTCAGGTTCTAGTCCGGGTAAACTGGGTAGGGGTTCAAGTCCCCTCAACTGCACTTATAATAGCTTAAAATCTTGAAATATCAAGTTTTTAAGCTATTTTATTTTGCCTGTATTTGTGTTATTATTTTAAATAATTAAGGGTCCCGGAAATTTTGAAAGCTTCCGGGACCCTTGAATTCTTATAGTTGGATTACAATGTGGAAATCTGAAGCTATCCCAAGAGTGTCTTAAAATCTCCGTAGCCTTCCTTCACCATATCTTCTTCCGGTATGAATCTTAAGGATGCACTGTTGATGCAATATCTGAGTCCTCCCTTATCAATTGGACCATCCTCAAATACATGCCCAAGGTGTGCGTCTCCGGTCTTGCTCCTTACTTCTGTACGTATCATACCATGACTTTTGTCGGTAATGTTTTTGATAGAATTGCCGTCAATCGGTTTAGAAAAACTAGGCCATCCGCAGCCGGATTCAAATTTATCACTAGATATAAAGAGCGGTTCCCCGGTAGTTATATCCACATATATTCCTTTTCTGAACTCGTTATAGTATTCATTCTGAAAAGGTCGCTCTGTAGCATTATTCTGGGTTACTTCATACTGGAGCCTTGTCAGGCTTCTTTCAAGTTCTTCTTTTGATTTTTTCTGATATCCTTTACTCTCCATGAGAAGCAGCACCTTCTTTCTTTTATAGATTTAGTAAGGATAGTTAGCAATACCCTATTATGTCCCAAAACATCTCAATTATAAGCTTAACCTATTAAGAAGAAAGAGTAAGTATTTTTATTTGATGATAGTAACCGATCTGACCAGATTAGTTGCAGACCGGTTTTATCCTTCTTCATTGATGGGACCCCGGATGAGTACCTGTCCATATATCCCTTTCTGTTTTTTGACAATCACTAATTCGCCAAGTTCTATCATTCTATTGATTCTTTTCGCATACCACCAGTCACCTACTCCAATTGGATATTTCCCCAATATCGTTCCATTCAGATGTCCCACTGTAAACTCGCCCTCCGGAAGCTCTTTTCTGATAATATGGTCATAGAAGTCTTCAGGCACACCAATAACTCTGCCATTTACAACAGCACGTAAAATACTTTTCTCTTCTTTTAAATCATTCCAGTTATGGGCATAAAAGCGTATTTCAACACCCTATAGAGCTTCCATATACTCTCAATAATACTACCATGAATCAGCGCAATTTCTCCACTTACATTATGAAAAACAAAGCCCTCTCCTTTACTTCACTTTGGCACATTCATTAAATATTCGGGTCAAGCCCTCTGAGATCAGATTATAATAAGGATACTCCATATAATTCAGATCATGATCGTGCTGATCAAATACAAAAGCTTTTACATTTGTCTTATTCTTTCCCCTGCATGCTTCATAGATATCGTAAACGCCCTGAAGCGGTACGTTCTGGTCATATACACCGTGAAAGATATTTACAGGTATCTTTAATTTCTGCAGCCTGTCTTTGTTGGCTGCAAGCTTTGCGTGTCCTGAAAGCCATTCTGAGGTAATCTGAAAATAATTATTCCAAAGCCATTCATCATCACCCTTTGAGATTGCATCCAGTACTTGATTTTTACGATCCGCTAACATAATGGCAAAGTCCTTGGTTGAAAGCTTTTTGTCCGTGTTAACATCCAGCTGTTCAAATTTGGCACCCCCAAGTGCTGAACTTACTATTTTGTTGGGATCTGCGAGATATTCTTTTTCTGATATTACACCATCGAAATTAGTATCAAAATACTGACAATAAAAAATCATGGATGACTCACCGGATAACTGCCATTCAATAATATCCTGCATCTTTACATTGCAGTATCCCGCCAGCATTAAAGAAGATATTTCAACATTCTTTCGTTCTGCTACCAATGGTGCAATAATGGTACCCTCACTCCAACCAAGCAGAACTACTTTTGCATTCTTCAGTTCTTTCTTCTTCTTCAGCTCAGTAATCATAATTTCGATGTCTTTTGCCTGATTTTCAGGTGTATATTTTCGATATTCCTCCTTGTCAATGGTATCATACATCGGAGGCTGTGTTCCCATGTCAACTCCGCGGGTATTATACCGGAAGAATCCCACCTTCCGCTCTCCAAGCTCTTTGGCGAATAAATCATAATAGTTAAATTCCTTAGTGCCCACCATTCTGTGATTGTCATAGGTATTCGGCCCTGTACCGGGTACAAATATGACTAGGGTTGGTACCTCCGTAGCATTCACCGGTAAATCCAGTTTTCCGGTAAGGGTATAGCCGTCAAAGGACTTTATTTTTAGTATTTCTGAAGTAGTTACACTTGCCTTGGCAGAAGTCTCATTATTTTTTGAATCTTTGGGTGATGTCACGAATGCAGTATGGACTCGGTTATCCCATTTTGTTTGACATTGCAAGAGCGTAGAGAAAAACTCCAACGGTACATAAGCAGCTTTGTTTTTCTTAACAGGTGATACTGCCATTTTCACAGTCTTATTATTTCGTTTTACGATAGGATTCTTGCCGGATTTTGACCAGGTTATCTTGATGGTATCACTTCCGTATTTCATACTGATCCAATCGGAGTTCTTTCCCTGTTCTACGGATACCCCAAGCTTTTCCCCTGTCACGATGAGAGGGACAAATACTGTTCCCTTTGCATCGGTATAGGGCTGTGCGTTCTGAGAGTAAAGCAGAATCTCATTATTAACAGCAATGTGAATTACCGGCTGCTTCGCAGCAAAAGCAGTGGAAGATAAAGCGAACATCATAATAACCGCAGTAATAAATGTAATAAATAATTTTCTCATAATTTCTCCCTGTCCGCCGTTAGGTACGACTTAAAATATATATTGTAAGGTTTTACCATAGTATAGGATAAATGGATTAATTATGCAATATATAATTAGTATCTCTGGTATTAGCAGCATAAATAGTTATGGATTATATTGACAGCCGCCAATTCTGTTATTACAATAATTAGAAACAAGTTGATGAAGTAAGTCCTTAGTGAATGTTACATAAAATCGGATAAAGCGGACAAGGAGAATGGAGGGTTTATGGATTATATCCTAAAGAATGGTAAGAGAGTTACAATTAGAAAGCCTGTCGTAGAGGATGCGGAGGGAATCCTATCCGTTATTTCAACTGCAGATAAAGAAACTCTGTTTTTAGCAAGAAATCCGGGAGAATTTAAAGCAACCATAGAAAAAGAAAGAGAAATGATAGCCGATATTCTTAAAAGTACAGAACGTGCCTGGTTTGTTGTTGAAGTGGATGGTAGGCTTGTGGGACAATGCTCCGTGGGACTTGTGAATCATTATCAGCGCTATAGACACAGGGCGGGGGTGGCTTTTGTCGTATTAAAGGAATATTGTAATATGGGTATCGGCGGAAAAATGATGGAAGAATGCCTCGCATGGTGTAAAGAGAATGGTATAACTCAAGTGGAATTGGATGTCGTCAAGAACAACGATAGAGCTGTTCAGATGTATCAGAGCTTTGGCTTCGAAATTGTTGGCACAATCCCGAATGCCTTACGATATATGGATGGTACTTATGCGGATGAATATAATATGGTTAAGTTTTTATAGTCATGAAGCAAGGGTTCCAGAGTTTTTTTCAAACTTCGGAACCCTTGCTTTTTTAAGCTTTAAAATAAAAATAAAAATATTCTAATACTATAGCCTATTCATGATTCGCCCAGTAATCAACCACCAATACTTTATCAAGATAAGGGCTTAACAGACTCCCAAATGCCTGATGTGCCGGATGTGGTAAATATGCATCCCGATCCGCCTCGCTGTGAAAGGTCACAAAGAAGCAATGGGTAAAACCTTGGCTAAGTCCTTCCGGGCTGTTATTCGTGCCCCACTCGATAGATACAATTTGAGATATTTTATTTTTCAGCTCCATAAATGCTGCTTCAATTTTTGCAACGCTTTCCTCTGTTACATTATCAAGAAATTTGAATAAAACAACATGTCTTAAAACTCTTTCTTCCTCCATATGCTCCTCCGTTCATAATCATTGATTATCTTATAGGCAAACCTTGATGTTCCCCTATCTCAGATTTCTTCCAGCCTTCTACAGGGTCCTCATAAAGTAATCCTCAATCAGATCAAGCAGCTCCTGGCTCCAGAAGTTTCCCTCATGAGGTGCTCCTTCGACACGGATGACCTCCGTATGTACATCATTCTCACACAGCTTCTCCGCCATAATCGTACACTGCTCATATGGCACAAGCTCATCCTGATCCCCGTGCATCAGCAAAAAGGGAGGATACTGCTTCCCGGGGATAACCTTCTCCACCGGATTCATCATCGACATACGCTCCTTCTGCTCCTCCTCTGTATCCCCAAGGAGGCGAATAAAGATGGAGGGTTCCCCCTTCTCATCAAGCTCCGTTACTCCCTGTTTGAAAAGCTCGAACAGATCGGCAGGTCCAAAGCACTCTGCTACTGTCTTGACTGCATCGGAATATTCTCCGTATTCCTTTGTCTTATAGAATGGATCATCTCCGGTTAAGCCAACTAAGAGTGCAGTATTTCCCCCGGAAGAGGTTCCCCAGATTCCGATTCTCTCGGGATCAATTCCATACTGTGCCGCATTTTTTCTTAAGAATCGGATAGCGGTCTTCACATCCTCCAGGAAGGCAGGTGCCTTATGATAATCAACCGAAGAACGATGGGTCAACGTAGCCACCACATATCCTTTTCTGGCAAGGGCTCCAAGCTGCGGTAATTCATAGCCCACATCCGGGAAGGTCCAGGCACTTCCTTGTACAAATACGATGCATGGATATCTCTTATCTTCTCCTGCTGCCCAAGGTTTTAGAAGCTCTAGCTTCAGTTCAACCCCGGTTTCAACCGAGTAGGTGACTCCTCCGATCCACCCGGCTTGTCCGGTCAGCTCCGGATTATTCTTAATTGATGTAAATCTTGTTAACTCTCCCATACTTCTTCTCCCTTCCATCTTTTCAGAAATTTTTTATATATCATCACTTCTTAGTTTCCAAATGTCCTGATTGTACAGTTCAATGGTCCGATCCGAAGAAAAATATCCGGCATTTGCGATGTTTATGAGCATTTTCTTCGCCCAGCCAAGACGGTCCTCATATTCGGAAAGAGCCTGGTTTTTGACTGTAATATATTCCTTCAGGTCAAGTAAGGTCATAAACCAGTCCTTGTTCAAAAGCTCCTGGTATAAACGCTGCAGATTCTCAGCATGACCGATCGCGAGCATCCGGTCACAGACGATAAAGTCCACCAGCGTCCTGATGTGCTCATCGTTGTCATAGATCCATCTGGAGGAGTAGCTTCTCTCCTCATAACGCTTGATAACCTCCTCCGAAGAAGCACCAAAGGTATAGATATTCTCTTCCCCGACCAGTTCAGCGATCTCAATATTAGCTCCGTCCATAGTTCCAAGAGTGACCGCCCCATTCAACATGAACTTCATATTGCCGGTACCGCTGGCTTCCTTGGATGCCAAGGATATCTGTTCACTCAGGTCACAGGCGGGAATTAGCAGCTCCGCTTCGGTAACGTTATAATTCTCAACCATGATAACCTTTAGATGAGGAGAGACCTGAGGATCCTTGTTAATCAGCTCCTCCAGGCATAGCAGCAAATGGATAATATCCTTTGCTATCGTATAGGCAGGTGCCGCCTTTGCTCCGAAGATTGCCGTGATCGGTCGCTTAGGATATCTTCCCTCCTTGATTTCCAGATACTCATGAATCAGGTAAAGGGCATTCATCTGCTGCCGTTTGTACTCATGAAGTCGCTTCACTTGGATGTCAAAGACGGAGTTCTCATCAATTTCAACGTTTTTTATCGCCTGCAGATGCTCCTTCAGTGCACGCTTGTTATCTGCTTTGATTGCCAGAAGCTCCTGTAGAGCCTCCTTCTGTTCTGCTAATTCCCGCAACTTTTTCAGTGCAAAGGCATCCTTTTTATATTCCTCTCCGATATGCCGGCTTATCCAGTCACAGAGCGGACGATTACAGTGGAGGAGCCAGCGCCGGAAGGTGATTCCGTTGGTCTTATTGTTGAATTTGTCGGGATAAATCTGATAGAATGCACGTAATTCATTCTGTTTCAGAATATCCGTATGCAGCTGGGCTACTCCATTGATGCTAAACCCGTAATGAATACAGATATGAGCCATATGCACCTGATTCCAATCATCTATGATTTCCACTCTCGGATTCGAATACGTTCTACGGATTCTGTTGTCCAATTCACGAATAATCGGAACCAAATGGGGAACCACCTGCTCCAGATAATCGAGGGGCCATTTCTCCAAAGCCTCCGATAGTATCGTATGATTGGTATAAGCACAGATATGGGAAACAATCCCGATTGCTTCTTCCTGACCGATTCCACGTTTTGATAATTGATAGATCAATTCCGGAATCACCAGGGTAGGATGAGTATCATTAATCTGAATTACTGCATACTCAGCAAGATCATGGAGGTTAGAGCCTTTCTCCAGCGCTTCCTCCAGGATGAACTGAGCGCCGTTGCTTACCATGAAATATTGCTGATAGATTCGCAGCAATTGACCCTCTCGATCACTATCATCCGGATATAAGAACAGCGTCAAATTACGGGGGATGTCCTTTTTGTCAAAGCAAATTCCTTCCTTCACGATAGATTCAACCACCGTCTTAGCATCAAACAGGTGTAAGCGGTTTGACTTATTCTGATAACCTGTGATCTCTATGTCATATAGTTTTGATTCTATTTCAAAATCCCCATAACGGACAATATAGCTTTTTGGCTCCTCTTTCAGCCAGGAAGCATCCTGCATCCAGGGATTTGGGACCTCTGTCTGAAGATGACTCTCAAACCGCTGACGAAACAGACCAAAATGATAATTTAATCCGATTCCGTCCCCGGGTAGTCCAAGTGTCGCAATCGAATCAAGGAAACAGGCGGCTAGGCGGCCCAGACCACCATTTCCCAGCGAAGGTTCCTGTTCTATCGATTCGATATTGCTCAGACTTTTCCCTTCTGCTGACAGCTCCTCACGGACACTTTCATAAAGTCCGAGATTGATCAGGTTGTTCGATAGCAGCTTCCCAATCAGAAATTCTGCGGAGATATAATATAATTTTTTCTTACCCTTGATCTCTCCACGGCTTTTTATCTGTTCCTTCACAAAGCCCAGCAACTCCAGGAAAATCACTTCGTCGCTACTCTCCCGAATACTTACGGATCGATTCTTTTCAAAATACTCCCTAAACATCATTGCCTCCATTTTCAAGTACCTCTTGTCCGCGTTACCAACTATACTGGGTATTATGCACAAAACAGATAATTTTCCGACTAAGAGCAATCCCCTCTTAGGCTATCCCTATATAATTGGGAGCAAAGCGTCATTTCTCTTTCTATGTAATATATAACCACCCCATTATTGTAGCATTATCCAGTTTTACTGTATATACCTTACAATAATTTAAATATAAGTCATTCTTCTACATAAGCCTCAGCTAAGTTTGCCTTTTATCAAAGATTACTCCGAAACATACCTCATCAGGTCCTCCAGAATCGCGCGGTAGCCGTTGGCATACATATGGACCCCCTCTACCGAGTATTCGTGTATCAGATTCCGGTTTTCATCATATAGCTTCTCGTTGATGTTAATGAAGCTTACCTGAAGTCTTTGTGCCAATTTCTCAAGTTCAGCATTCGCCTTGTTGATTTTCTCATTCGATCTTAGCTTCAACCATTCTCTTGCACCCTCATTCCCGAAATCATAATTTTCATTTCCCGGATAATAAGCCATGACATAGATCTTCGTTTGTGGCAGCTGCTTCCGAATCCTATTCAGAATATGTTCATAGCGCTTCATCAGCGCCTCAACTGTATAATCAGGAGCACTCAAATCATTGGTGCCGATATTGATAAAGACCTTGCTTGGTTCTAAGTCGAAAATCAAGGTGTCCAGAAAGGGAATCATCTCGGAGGAAGTAAATCCACTGACCCCTCGGTTATAAATCGTCTCCGTTCTTTCAAAATCCAATAGAAATTCATAGATAGGAAACTGCTCCATCAGGGAAGAGCCGGTAAACAATACGGCTCCTTTCTTCACATACTGATTCAGAATCCGATAATGCTTAATTTTATCAATTTTTTCCGGGTCCATCTGTTTTATTATTTGTTCTTCTTTCTTTTCCATATAAATACTCTCCTGCTTATTTCTCTTATTTTTGAAAATGGCACAACTCGATCATATTAGCTACTGTGTACACATTCTATCCCACAAATTATTTATAACATAGATTAACAAAATTGGATAGAATAACCTTTGTATTGGCCATTCTCTTTTCTATGATAATTTTGTAGATAATTAACGCTTGCTGTAGCTTATTGTCAAATTTTACGATATCGTCAATTCGACGATAGAAGTCTTTCCCGTTTCTGTCCGGAGAGCCCTCTGGTTGCTAATACATTTTTTATAGAAGTTTTATATCTGCAATAGACCCTTTTGTGATAACGTGATATAATCAATCTATTTCAAATAGTATTCATTTAAATAATTGCGAATCCAAGTAGCATTGGCTACTGTGTACATAACTGATACCGTTTGGTAGCATGAGAGGAGGGATCCATATGGAACAATCACAGCTGCTCGAGATGATAAAGCACAATCCACAGGCTATTGTCTCCGTAGAACATCCTACCGAAGAGATGAAGCTTCTGGCTGTGAGAAGAAACGGTCTTCTGTTGGAGCATATCCCTGATGCGACTGTTCAGCTTCAGGAGGAAGCCCTGAATAATAACACTTTGGCTATCAAATACATCAAGAATCCCACGGAATCGATGATGATGAAAGCAGTAACCGGGGGCTGGGTGAACCTGGAATACATCAAGAACCCGACAGATGCCGTAGTTCGGCTTGCATTAGCTCAGGCCGGCTGGGCGATCAAATACCTCGAGAACCCCAGTGAGGAGCTGCAGCTGATTGCTGTCAGAAAGAATTATGACGCGATCAGATTCATCAGGAATCCCTTTCCAAGCGTGCAGGAGGCGGCGGTGCGAAGTAATTACGAAGCCCTGCGCTTCATAAAAGATCCCACGCATTCCACCGAATTGATCGCTATATATCATAATGAAGGTGCGTTTCCGTTCCTTCCCTCGCCGGACAAGCAAAAGATAATTGAATTTTTGAAGGTGAATTATCTGGTGATCAAGTATGTCTTTCGTGAGATTACGAAGAATGAGCTGGAGGATATCTTAAAAGAAGTATTCTCCTGTGAAGAGCCGGATGAAAAATATATCAGGTACTTTCTAAATTACAATTCCTCGGATGCCGTATACTTCTCGCAACTTGATAAGCTTAAGCTGCTCCGGACCTATGGCAGCAGAAAAGCGAAGAAGATCGCAGTAGACGAGAGATTAAAAATAAAATAATAAATAATTACATAGAGAAGTATCATCGTATTGCCCAAAAGGACGAGCGTAAGGAATTCTCTGTTTGTGCGTGATAAGAAAGGTGAGGTTACCTGAATGAATTTTACGGATACATTAAAAAGTGTTGAATTAGTTCTTGCCACCGGTGAGGTTCCTCTTTTAGTAGGCGAAAGCGGTATTGGTAAGACTGCGTTGGCGAAGGACATCGCTAAGGAAAATGGTTGGAAGCTAATCGTTATTGACGGCAATCTCCTGAAGGAAGGTGAAATTGGGGGGCTTCCTACCGTGGAGACTTATACCGGCCTCGACGAGAAAGGTAATCCCATAGAGCGGAAAACCACGGTATATGCGGTTCATAATAAGCTTCGTGAAATCGACGATGAGATTGCGAAGGGAAATACTGTTCTCTTATTCATGGATGAGATCAATCGCTGCGAGCATACGGTTCAGCAGGAGCTGATGAATCTGATTCTTAACCGGGAGATTAATGGATATCAACTATATGAAGGTGTGAAGATCCTTGCTGCCATGAATCCCTCCGGCAAATATGGTGATCATTTTGATTATCAGGTAGTAGATATGGATGCTGCTCAGGAAAATCGTTTCGTGTGGCTAACGATGGAGCCCGATTATATGCAATGGATCGATTGGGCTGTGCAAGCCGGATTGGAGCAAAAGGTAATTGATTTTATCCGGGTTTTTCCGGAGTATCTTAAGAAAACCAATGAGGGTGGAATCAATGCAACACCCCGAAGCTATGAACGGATCTCAAAGGCCTATTCTCTCTATAAGGAGAATCAGGCTTCTATTCCCCGTTCTGTGTTTTTGAATGTGATTCGAGGAAATGTCGGTGACTTTATTGCCCAGGAATTTATGACCTTTATCGAAACAGATCATGCTCCGCTGATCTCCTTTGAGGACGTCTTTACAACGGAATTATTATCAGAGGAGCTACGTAACCATATCCTGAGTGAAAGTCATACCAGACTTTATCTATCAGCAAAAAATATATTAAAAGCCCTGGATGCACAGCTATTGACGGATGCTAAGGAGAGCGACTTTTATATGAGACGGTTAATTGATTTTTTACGCTGCTATCCGGCAGACTTAAGAATCGGTATTATGAAGGATATAAGAAACCATTATTCTGAGGTATATCGTTATGCCATTGAGGATGAGTCCTTTGTTGATCTATATTTTGAAGCTTACACATAAGTACAAATCCATTGGTAGCGATGAAACAGAAGAAAACTTTGTCTTTTACGAATTCTTCTGTTTAAATTCACAGGTGTCAATCATGAAACACTGTATGCGGCGGCTTGGAGGAGGATACAATGGAAACCTATTATGAAGATCATGCATATGAACTACTGGAACAGGCGAAGCAGATTGCTGCTCAGATGGCTGGGGGCGGCACTGTCGATTCTAAGCCACGGCTGGCCTTTCCTGTATCGTTTGAGCAGGAATTCTATCACCTTGTTGACCGGGTAAATCTTGGCCTTATGGAGGATGAGGATAATTTCTACGGATACTTTATATTCCAACTTTCACGTGAGATAAGATTCGATTTCAGTAGTCCAACAGCTGTGAATTTCCAAGGGGCACAGTATGTGATCTATTTTAATCCTCTTCTTTTTCTGAAGCTTAGCACAAAGCAGATGGAAGGTAGTATAAAGCATGAGATCCTTCATATTTTATCCCTGCATCTGATACGAGCAAGAGAATTGCGAAATAGCTACAGCAAGCTGGCGTTGAATATGGCGATGGATATCACGGTAAATAAGTATCTGACCCATCTTCCTCCCTACGCCACTACCTTAGAATGGGTGAATCACCACTACGCCCTTACTCTGGCACCCTACCAACCCTTCGAATACTATGCGGAGAAGCTTCACAATGCTCTCGCTCTCGCAGGGGAGGAGAAGGACGCGCTCTCAGATGCCAGTGAAGATCGAGATTCGATTGCTACTGAGTACGATCCGGGTCTTACCCATGAACTATGGGAGGAATCCGAGGAGATCTCGGAAGAATTGCTTCAGGAATTTACCGATAAGATTATCTCCCAAGCAGAGAAAGGCGGTGCTCCTGCCTATGTAATCGGTATCATCGATTCCCTTCGTAACAGTCGGGGAGAATTGCCCTGGAATCGATATCTGAACCGCCTGATGGGAACGGTGGAAGGCAATAAAAAGAAGATTATCACCAGAAGAAGCAGACGCCAACCGGAACGTCTGGATCTGCGGGGTGAGTTACGAAGTCATAAAGCGAAAATCATCGTGGCCTTCGATATCAGCGGGAGCATCACCGATGACGAATTCATACAGGCGATTAAGGAGGTTCTTAGTATCGTTAAGAATTATCATCATGAGATCACAATTATCGAATGTGACAACGAAATCCGTAATGAATATAAGGTCAAATCCATCCGTGATATAAAGGATCGATCCCACACAAGCGGTGGCACTAGGTTTAGCCCGGTCTTTGAATATGCAAACCACCAGAAAGCAAATCTGTTGGTATACTTTACTGACGGAAAAGGAGAAGATAAGCTGAAAGCGATCCCAAACGGCTATCCGGTATTGTGGGTAATCAGTGGCCGGGGTGAGGAGCTTTCGCTTAAGAAGCCTTACGGAGTGGTGAAAAAGCTGAGTCGTTTTGAAGTTAAAGAAGAGGTCATTGAGATCAGTGATGTCGTAACCAGCGGATTTTCGATGAATAATCAGGAACGAATCCTTTAATACCTTCTCTGCTTGCTGTTATTGATCACCTATGTCGTCATCCTTTGGATGAACCTCCTCTATCACCGGTAGCCTCAGGTTTCCGCCAATTTAAAGGAGATAATGGATCAGTTTATGAATGAGTGCGAGGCTTCGATCCGGAATATATAGGGGTCTCTTGCAAAAGGATTTGCACTTAAGAAGAAAGAAAGGCTCCCCATACCAGAGCTTCTCTTATAAAGAGACTATCTGGTATGGGGAGCCTTTCTTTTTCTTTCTTAAAGTATATCTATCATATACGCCCCCACGATCTAACTTCACTTAATCTAAGGTGAACATGCCTCGTTTTACAAAGATGGCATTTCGTCTTCCCACCAACGGCACCTTCGCTGCCGGATCTCTACCGTAACGCATAATGACCTGCAGCTGAATCTCGAATCTGCTGTTCGAATCAAGTGCAAAGCTCTCGAGAGAATCCGTTGAGCCTGCAACCAGATTTTTATAATAAATATCTGATATTGGCACATCAACATAATACTCATAGGTAGACTGAACCACGCCACCGGTTAACGGTATAGCATGTACAGTTCCGTTACTATAGGTCTGATTATAGTTAAAGGTTTCATTTGCTACCAGGGTACCGGTATCGGTATCGTGATCATAATCATAGGTACTCAGTATCATCGGATATTCGGTCAGTACCTTTCGTGTCGTTACACCGCCGACGGTAGTCACAATGACCGGATAATAATGAGCCGTCATCCTCTTATTCGGGACGATACTAAAATTCCTCAGAGTATAATAAATTCGTTTGGTATATATCGTATTACCTGCGCCGTCAACATAGGAATTAATTTCGGAGCCGAAGGGCTTCGCCGTACCCACATCTAAGGTAGCATCATAATCAATATAAAGATAATCGGTGTTATTACCGGTGGAGGAGCGATCTTTATTGATGATGACCGGTTCGGTAGCTACGGTTCCTGCCGAATAAGCAGCAATCATCGTATTTACAAACAGCTTTCTCTCATTATCGGATAAACCACCATCATGGCCTACACCCGAATAGGTAATATTGCCTCGATTATATATATAATAATTATTACGTACATCATTTTTGGTTTTATAAAACTCCTTCGAAGTATCAAAGAGTGTATACCACACCACAATATCGTCCGATTCCATATCCAACTGATAATACTGGGCATGTGTCTCTGCGACATCCAGATTGTCCGGTATCTGATAGGGATAGGTTACAATCTGTCCATTATTCGTCTTCTGTGCCTTGTATACACGGTTAGAATTCTGTCCTACAGTTACGTTCGTCATACCCTGCGTCAGCACACGCGTACCCATAGTAGAGGTCGAAGCTGTGTAATAGCTATTACTGGTTTGCGGGGTATTCACCTTATACGGTTTATCCGGTGCACTGCCCAGGCTGGCGGTTAGTCCCCGATTCGTCATTACTCCGAATCGATCCATTCCGAGAAGTACACGAAAATACTGGTTAATATTATAACCCCAGTAGGTATCATTAAATACAGCCGGCTTCGTGCTTAAATTAACGAACGAGGTCGTATCATGAGTAAACAAGGTAGTATTACCTTCACTAATGAAGTCATCGATCTGTTGGAGAGCCGCAGGTACAGTAATATCCGAATAGCAGTCCGCATAACCGAGGATTACCATATTGATATTGTTTTGTGTTATGTAATTACCTGATAAAGCATAGGTTGAGAATTCAGTCACCGATTTCCGATAGAATACAACCTCAAACTCCTTCAATATATTGGTATAGTAATAGAACCAGCCGGCATTTTTAATAATCTTCTCATAGTAGAGTCTTTCATCAGGATCACTTATATTACTGAGCTTGATCCAACTGCTGCTATTAACGCGTTTGATTGCATTATCAAAATAGGTGTCCTTATTTACTCCGGGATTTGCGATATCACCGTTCATTGCTGTTGCCCGTGATATTTCCTCCTCCGTAGGAAAATATACGGTAGGACGAGAATCCGAGATAATCTGCAATACATTAATTCTGTCCTTCACAGGAACCATAATCGCACATTGGCCCGTGACATCATCACGTACAAGCGGGGCATGAATATCAATAAGTTCCAGCTTCCAGGGAATTGCACCGGTGTAATCCTGAATCTGCCTCACGATGTGATAAGTCTGTCCTCCGACCAACCGATTCACTCTGGTAGTCCTATGCGTGAGTGTATTCTCGATCTCCAGTGAGTCAAGCTTCTCCTCTGTTTCGCTGAATTTACCGTCTGCATTGGTATCGATGTATAGTCTCACCTCGTAGTAATTTTTATTATCTGTATCAATTTTAATCGTAAACTCCAGATTCTTGTTGTTTATATTACGGCTACTTCCATCGGAAGCACCATTGATATATACCTGATCATCAGTATAGCCCTCTTTACCAACTTGCGTTCTATCTACATATTCCACAGGCTTTTCTGTTACAAGCAAACGGAAGGTCTTTTTATTCAGGCCACGAACGAAATCGCTGTCTCTTGTTGTGTCTGTCTCCCTGAAGCAGGAGGGTGTATAGTTTATATTCGTTGTAAGCGAATTCAAAAGTCGGTAGACATTCGAGGCTCGATCTATGATGGTAGTGTTTATTGCTCCATCGGAGTTAAAGCAATCCTTGCTAAGAATAACCGGATATCCGGCAATAGCAAAATCCAACAAATCATTCAGCTTGGCTTCCGTCAGGTCATTACCGGAATAAAGATATTGATCGATATCATCTCTGGTATTGTCAAAGCTTCCTCGTCTGGTAACCTTACTGCCAGTCTGACTTCCGACATGGGCGTAACGAAAATTCCAGTTATAAGAATAACCCGAAGGGAAACGGATCACATCCCCTGCAGATACGGTAGTATTTGCAGCATATGGCGTCCAGGCAGGAACTGTCGTTATCTCCGTTCTTACATAATAGTGGAATACGAGATAACCACCGACCCATTTGTCTTCACTATCGCTCCACTGCTGAAACCTGCTACTGTCATCCCTTACAAAGCTGGTCCCTATCACCCCATACTTATCACTTCTTATATCAAGGCTGTTGTAATATTTGTAACTACTGCTACTGATTTTATATCGATAATCTGAGTTGTTCCGGTTTCCCCCCTGAGCATCCACATACAAGTCGTTTAACCAAGCTATGTCTGATCCGAGGTTCGCAGTGATGATACTCAGAGTCACATTACTCCCACTTAATGTAATATTAAGAGCTCGGTTATTCATACCGGTACCAGCATTATAGTTAGTCGCTGAGCTGCTACGTACATAATAGTTGGTTACACTCGTGCCGCTTGACTTCTTCTCATATGCAACCGGTATCGTCTGTGGAGATTCTATGGTGATTTCCTGATTAGCCGCTGCTGAGAAGGATATACTTGGCATAAATCTGGGAATCAGGTTCGTTGCATCCACCCCCAGATAGACGGCATCATACTGGCTGTTCAAGTCGTCGATATCACCGATGAACTCGGAAGAGTTCTTCTTTGTCACATTACACTTGCCGGTAAAGTTCGGAACATAACGGCTGATATACCAGAACCAGAAGCTTTCGTTCTTGAAGGAATCGGAAGGCTCAATCTCTAAGAGATTTAAGTTCTTATCATAATTTGTATACAGTCCGGTATTATGAAGCATATAATAGAGACCCTGTGCCGTTGTATAACGACTGGGAGGCGTGCTTACACCCGGATAAATGTAGCTACTCATCGCCGCATGCTCGGTGCTGTCAAGCTGCTCCTTCATAAACCCTTTGACTAAGTTGTCACTGATACTATCTAAGTTCCTATACAAAAATACACGGTTATTGATCAGTCCTTTACCTGCTGACAGCTCTAAGCTTCTTTTGATTCCGATAACCTCCAGCGAGTTTGTAGCAAAGGTCTTCGTCGTACTGTTCCAATCTGAGGAAGAGATAACCGAATAAGGAAGCAGGGTAAATTGATTCCAATATATACGTGCATCAGCACTACTGGTGCTATTGATATTGGTAAACTTACCACTGCTGTCAATCTTGGGGGTAGCAATACCAATATAAGCATTGTACAGCGTAACCGGGTTAAATTGCTGCGTCATCAGATACAGTTTATATACATTACTGTTGTAGCCATCGTTAAGACCACTGTTAAAGGTGGCTGAATTACTGAAGGTTGAGGTGAAGCTCACCGATTTTTTCAACGTCGTACTGGTGCTTCCCGTGACCGCTGTATAGATACTGTAATCATAGATTACAGGGCACATCGCGGTACTGTTCATACCGGTGATCTTATTCATCAGGCGAAGTGTTGCAGCCCAGGACAAATCGTTCCCGGTAAAAGCCGTTGCTGTCAGGCTGTACTTATCCGCTCCTTTCGAGAAAAGCTCCTCATTCTTAAATTTGGTCCAAAAGGTCTGCATCTCATTGGTACAGGTCTGATTCATGACAATCAGGTTTGCACGGTTAATCAGATCAAGGTTTTCCGGCTTATCGATAAAATCCTTCGGAGTCACAGTGATGACACTGACACGATAATTCTTCAGCTTCTCAACAATATTTCCCTTCAGATAGGGTACCTGTGCGGGGAAAGCGGTTGTAATATCCTGACCATAGGTCAGACCAGTCAAGGAATCCGGAACCCCGGTAACCTTGGACAAGGCATTGGAGGGCTTATTTCCATTGAAGGTAATCTTATAGGTGGTAGTGGACGAGTTCGGAATCCAACGTGCATAGAGCTGAATGGTCGTCGAGGTCACACCGGAAGGGATGGGTTGATCAAATATAAAGGGATTCGTGCAGGCAGCGTTCCAATACCAGCCTGCAAATACATAATTACTCCTAACCGGAGGTGTCAGGGGTTCAATCGGAGTAAACGCGGCGTTCCTTCCATTCTGAAGAACATCCGTAATATCCGCAGGTAGGTTGTCTACCGTATCGGTACTACCTGCCCCCTTATTCGCATTAAAGGTAATCTTATATTTGGTTGATGGCAACGCGGTCCAACCGGCGTAGACTGTCGCACTTGCAGTAACCGGTTTCGTGAAATCAAAGGGCGTCGTACAGGCAGCATCCTGATACCAGCCTGTAAACAGATACCCGTTACAAATCGGAATCCGGTCCGGCTCTATGATAAAATCACCGGAATCTATAAATACGATGTTATCCGGCATATGCTCGACGGTCCTGGTACCTGCATTCGAGTCAAAGGTAATATTATAGAGACTGATGCTGCCACTGTATACAGTCTTCCATTTTGCATATAGAGTGATGTTGGAGCTTACCTTTTCGGAGCTATTGTAAGCATTGATACATTGCGGTTCTTTGTACCAACCAACAAATTCATATGCCGAGCTATCCTCACCCTTGCTGAAAACATTATCCTTATAGACAAGGCCCAGTGCATACTTCTTAAATAACTCTTTATTTACTTTTTTTCCGCTATACGCATTGTATACTGCTATATTATCCTTATATCCATAGATTTTCTTTAGCTGGGTATTGTCGGGAAGAAGAGCCGTATCCGAAGTGACGGTATTTTGATAAGTTGCAATTTCGGCAGCAGTAAGCCCTTGGTTAATAGCATAGGTATAGCCTACCCATTGATAGTTGCCCGTACCTTCTGCTACCGGAGTGAGGCCATACTCATATACCGTCTTTGAAGTACTGCTTCCGGGAACTGTTACTGTCTTCGGTGTTACTGTAGTATTATAATCTCCTGTCGGATCCTTAAGTTTCTCATAATAGCCATATTGTACGGTATTGATATTAAAATTCCAATAATAGTTCTCTCTGTCCTGCTCGGAAATCATTGTGTCAAACTCCTGCTTCACGAGTGAATCACTTGTAAATGAAATCGTCATATAATCCGCCAGTGCAGCGGTCACTGCATCCTTACTCGGGTCACTCATCGCCTTAAACAGGTTGATCGGCTCCTGCCCGCCGACAAGATAGCCGAATTGAGCCATTTTCTCATTCGGAACGATCTCCAGAACAACAAAAGGATTCCCACTGGAACCAAGGCTTCCGCTGGTTCCGGGAATCGTGTATACACCACTACTGTTCACGACACCGGCTGTGGCTTTCACCCAGGGCATCTCTATCATAATCCAGGCAAGCGATGCTAACACCACAACGATGGCACCGATCATGCCCCCTGTCCATGTCCTTTTCCATTTGCTCATAGTATCAGTCCTTTCTTTTCTTCCACGATATTAATCAAAATTTCGTCCAGTGATATTCTTCGTCAGAACATATTCCTCGTCCCTATACTTGAATATCAGGGTTATTTTGGTAAGCTTATTACCCGTGGATGCGTCTGGAGTCACTACTTGCAGATCGGTCACATATCTGGCAAGTAGCGATCGCGGATTGCTAATGATAGGGGGTAGCACCGTTGTATAATCCGGTGGTGTTCCGGTATCCTCCACCTTATCGAAGCGAAGTGTCTGAGTGTTTTCCTCCCATAATATGATAAAGTAATAATGCTTCAGCGTTCCCGATATATATTCCGGGTCAGGCGCCTTGATCGTCAATACCTTGTAATTATTATGATCGATTACTAAGGAGGACATAAAGGTACATTCGGAGGCTTCGATTGCAATATCCCCGATATAGGAGCCCGCCATCTGGGCTTCCTCCTGCAGCACCGCTTCCTTCTTTACCTCGTCATACGAGGTTCGTGAAACTGATATAAACATAGAGATGATCGCCGCTACGATCGCAGTCATAAGGATGGTTACGATCAGTTCTATTAAGGTGTAGCCTTTATTATTGAGTTTCTTTAATGGGCTCATCGTAGCCACCTCCTGTTCCAGAGTTACGGTTCGTAAAAGCATCTTCCCGTTTCCTTGATTATAATAATATTTCTGGTCTCCGAGCCTTCCAGAATAAGATCGGTATAATTCTCGGTGAGACCTCCCGTACTCTTTTTAAAGTTAAATTCGAGCTTTGCCGATGGATGGTCGCTTAACAGAGTCGCCGTACCGCCTTCCTTAACCAACAGCTTAATCCTCGCGTTACAAATTTGATATTCTTCCAACACCTGATCCGAGCCACCTCTTCGGTAGATTACCTTAGCATAGACCTCTCCGCCAGCCGCCTGAGATAGTTCCATTCGAACGGAGCTGTCGGCTCGAATGATCGCCTCCTGTCTTGCTTGAGACAGTGCAAGCACCAGCTTCTGGGCTGCGCTGTCGATCCTGCTATGGTTGTAGGATGAGAAGCTGACAACTGCGCCAGTGGACAGGACGACAATGATTAAGACGACTACCACCATTTCGATCAGGGTATAGCCTGCATTCTTATTCACCTTGAACGCTTTCTCCATATTTATATTCATCCTTTTCTGCTTCTTTTGTTTCGCTATCCCTGCCTAATTTTTTCTCCAGTTTTCATAGGATATGCTGATAAGATCCGAAGCAAAGATATCCGTTCCGCTGCCACTCGTACCAGAGCTTACCTTCAGATTGAAATACGGAGCCACCGTCGTATTGTTCTTCATCAAATAACCGATGTTATCGGGATCCGCATTCAGTTTTACATTTCCCTGAAGCACCACCTTACCTCTTGCAACAATCAAGCCCGTAAAGGAAGCGCCGATTTTTATGTATACATCACCTTTTGCGATAATAATTCCTGCTTTATTCTCATCAATTATGACATCATCTCCGGTGATGAGATAGTAATCCTTGCTGTCCGCATTATAATGCAGATCGGTTTCCACCTGTGCAGGATTGGTGATCATTGCCATATTTACGATATGATCTGTCAGGAAGCCATTCGTTCCTGCCCCTGTATAGTTTTCATCCAGACTTGTGGTCAGGCCTGTAAATTTAGTAGACAGCTCTATCTGCTTATCCTCGATCAACGGATCACTGCTTGAGTGTTTTCCGGGTGTATAGGTTAACGTATTATCATGATACCCGATGGCATTACCGGTATTCTCTAGTACTGCCGGGTCAAATAATATCTTTCCGTCTCCCAGCATGGTCATACGGCTGCTGACAAGTTCACCATTGTAGGCGATATAATCCTCGAAGTATTTGGCTGCTTTGTCTGCGCTCTGAAAGTTCAGATAGAAATAAAATATTTTTGTATTTGTATAAGAAGAGGTATAATCCACAGAAGCAATTCGAACCGGTTTCGTCCGATCCACATAATTCTCGAGACGAATACCGCCATTCCTTCTGCTGACTGAGACATCGATATAATATTTTGTCGGGTCCGAATTATATTTGATAAATTCTTCCTCCGTCATCGGGTTATGTCCGATCCCCTTGATGCAATCACCCGGCAGCAGATATGCCGATTGTAAGCTGCGGTAGGAGATGGCTTCTCCCTGACCGACGGATATACTTGGGGAAGAACCCGGTCCATATTTACTGGGAACAGAAACGAAGGTCTTGCCTGCGATCCATATCTTCGTCGCTTCGGACAGATCCAGAACGGAATCCTTTCCATTCAATACGATGGAACTGCTTCCCTCCGGAGTACCGGCTACCAATAGGACATTGTCGTTCTTATCATCCTTTTTTCCAAGATAAGCATTGTTGGCATGATACCCGTAATAGGTACCCTTAAGCCAGAAGCTGGAGGCCTCCGCATCCAATGTCAGATCATCTGCCAAGTAGCAGTTTCCCTGGATCTTTAACTCTACCGGGTCAGTCTTTGAAGAAAGTCCGGTCAATCGAATGTTATTTGCCCAAAGATTTGAATAACTCAAGGTTCCTGTATAGTCAAACTCCCCATTTAAGCCTTTGATGTTAGCTGAGGTTCGATCCGCGAGCTCGATCGTGGTTCTGGTCATGATCTTATCCGCATAGATCTGAAGGTTACTGTTCGCGTTGAATAAAATCCCCGGTTTCGTGTATTTATCCGAGGTGGCAGCTGCAGGGTCGTAGCCTCCACCGTACAGATTCCCCTTTATCTTCCCGGCTGGTATGGCTATATCATTGGTTATCTGTTCATCTGCTATGATAATATAATCCGGTGCCTCCAGGTTCGTGCCCTTCACGGTATTGGACCGAAAGCCCGGATAGGTTATGTTAAAGACTAAATCCGTCGAAATTTCCGAAGTCATTCCGTCTGAATCCGTATAAGAGATGGAGATATTCTTCAGAGTCAGAGTAGTTCCGTTTTTATCCGTGGTTGCTTCCGCGAGCCGGGTAACATTCGTGGCATCGAACTTGTACAGCAGCTGGGAAGGATTGCTCGAATTATATTTTGTTAGAAAGTCACTCTGCAACAGTGTATCTAATTCATTTATGAATAAGGACTTGAACAGCCCCTCCTGTTGATCCGTCGTTTTTAAAGTATACTCCTGCAACCACTTGGTATAAGCCGTGCGGACGGCTTGATCCGCCACTTCCTCCAATCGTGTCTTGAATTCATTTACTACATTTTCAGCCGTATAGAAATTGTCGGAGGACATGGCTGACTCCTTCATCATTTTCAGATTATGTGAGGTATAAACAAGGATGAGGGAGGCTATGATGCCGACAATAAGCATACACACAATGACAAGAATTAGTGTAGAGCCGCGATTGTCTCTGTTATCCTTATGCATTTTCATAAAATTCCCTCCTTCTGAAGTTAAGTTCTTCACAACATCATTATTTCGATATTATCGTGGAGCTAAGCGACTGAAGCTGCTTGGTAAAGCCGGAGCCGCTCTCATATATATTAATTGTAACATCATAGATTTTTCCGGTATCCGTGTTGAGCTCCTTTAGCAGCCTGTCCTCCTCAGAAGCCGAATTACTCGTGGATGCAGAGCCTGTGCCTTCCACTGCCAACTCAGCCTGGCTATACAGATGAAGTGTATTCGACGTGCCGGACAGATGCACCGGAAGCTTCGCCTTGACTTCCGTAGTTGCCGGAGCCTGAACTACAAGGTAGATATGAAAACTCTCAGGAAGCTGATTGTTGATTACCATCTTCTCATCATCCAGTGATAAAGCCGAGATATCGCCAAGTGGCTGATACATAAAAAATATATTTTCAAGAGAGGTACTGAGCACATCATCGCAGTAGCCGGAGTAATTTCTGGTGAGGAATTGAGTCGTCGGGCTCGCACAAGCACCCCCGCTATTAACCAGGATATTATTAAAGGTATAGTTGATGTAGGAATTCAGCTTGTACTTCTGAATACCACTCAAGCTGTCGGTAACCTTAGAGATCTCCACTGTAGTAGTCTTAAAGAGACTGCGCTTTATATCAGCTCTCGATAACGAGGGCTTAAGTACCGGCAGCGGAGCGACTGCTGGCATCGTCGGTAACGGAGTACCCTCTGCTAACGCGGCATCATAGGCTTGTTCATATGCACGATAGATCGCATCATTCGCATTGTTTACTGCTTCGCAGGCGGTTACCCATTCATCGTAATAATAGCTATCATTGAGCTGCATAAAATACTGTATTACCATTTCGTCATAATTCGTGCCGCCGCTCATCGGATTGATCAATACGGTGGACTCAGCATTAAATGCCGACAGATCCGCATACAGATAGTCATTTGGCAGAGCTGAACCTCCTGAAGGTGTCTCTGTGGTATAAGAAGCCGAACTAAAGGTGATAGATACATCATAGGTGCCCGTACCCTGTTTCACTCCGGTCATTTTATAGGTATAGGGTTTGGTCCCTCTGGAGCTGTCAAAATATTTGGTTCCATCCCCATTTGTTTTGACGGAAGCATTTACACCTCCGGTCAGCTCTTCTATAAAATCAGTAGCACCGGGGGCAATCAAAAAACTGGCCGGTGTAGTATAAAATTGAAGTGCTACTCCATCGATTCCAAGTACCTTCACCGTTTCCATTACATTGCTTGCCAGATTCGAAGCATACAGATTATTCTTGGCTGTCCGGCTGAGCCTGGAGGCTGTGGTAAAGCTGCTGATCAGGGGAACGAAGACGATCATAATGATCAAAAGACTGATGACTACTTCTACAAGCGTCATACCCTGATTCTTAGGTCTGCCTTGTATTTTGAACCATTTTAATAGTCTCATTTTTCTCCCCCTTTCCATCGATTTACTTAGATCCTTATGTAGTTCAATCAATTTCACCGATGCGTAAGCAGATTACTGACCAATATTCTCCGGAAGGCTTATGGTTCCAAAGATATTGTCGATACCTACCGGCACATCACCAATCTCCGGTTTCTCGTCGATGGCGCCTTCCCTTACCATGCTGTATTCGTTAATTATCATTGCGCCTTTTAATAAACCGGTTTCCTGATCATAAACAGCATTGAAGCTTTCTACATTCATCCTCTGCGGATACTGATTAATATAGTCCATACAAGTCTTCAAGCCGTCATAACCAACCGAGAAATCGATCGACAGCTGCGTACTGGATAGAACCACCTCCGGTGTTCCGTCTTCTTTTTGCTTTGTAGAGGAATAGACCATGGTCTCAGGAGTGAAGGAAAGATTATTAATCTCCATTCCCGTCTCCTGCGCCAGTGTGTTGACAAACAATATACTTTTCTCCGGAGAGATACCGGTACCGTACCTGGAATAGATCTTATCCAGCTGTGTCTTAGCATCTGCAGCATCTGTCTCGAAGGTGCTTCTCTGCGCTTCCAGCTGCTGCAGATTAGTCAAGCGTACCTGTAGCTGCTGGTTCTCCGTCATAATTGCCTTCGCCTTACTGTCAAAGCTCATGTAGCCGAAACGATAAGCAATCGCTACGATTACAACCATCAATAAGAGAACCAACCATTGGATCTGAGTCTGTGTCAATTTCTTCATTATGGATTCACCTCTCCTTCCGTGGAAGTCGTTGCTTCTACCGAAGTTCCTTCTGCGGCTTGTGTTGCTTCTTCCTCATGATAAGTGCAGGCAACCGAGAAGGATACCGACTGCATTCCATTCTCCGGATCGGATACTTCCTGTATCCCATTGATGGATACCGAAGTAAAATATTTGATCTGCCTTAGCTGCTGAATAAACTTTGCTGCCTCCACCTTGGTATTAACCATTACGTTCATGGTCAAGCCATCATTCGAGGAGACCAACGAGCTGATTACGGAGGTTGAGGGCAGTTCTGTCTCAAGACATTCCAGAATATCATTCCATTCTTCATTATACCGATAGACCTGGGTTTCCATCGCTGTCATTTCATTCAAGGTTTGGACCTGATTCAGATAATCCTGCTGTTCCACTTCAATCGGGCTAAGCTGCGCAATTAAGGCGCTTAATTCATCACGGTTCTTTAATGCCGTCGAATATTCCGATACCCCATTAAATACGATAATTCCGGAAGAGATTATAACCACTCCGAGCCCTACGAAGCTGAGCATCAGAGATTTTTTCATCTTCTCCCTCTCATCCTGCCTGATAAAATTAATGCTTGATTTTGCTGCACCGATGCAGGCAGTGAATTCACTGCTGCGATCTGCACAGGGATTTTGTTTCTTATGAAAATTCAATCCCGGTAGATTAAGGAGCATCTCGAATTCCAAACCATTGAATTCACTTTCCAGAAGTTCCTTCAGCCCTTTGACACCTGCACCCTTACCACCGATATAAATTGTCTTTAATGCTGCTTCTCTGTTCTTTGTGTTGTAGTATTCCAGAACACGGTAGATATTTCCGACCAAGGGTCGGATCAGCTCTGTCATACGCTTCTTGAAATCATATTCCTGCTGCTGTTTCTCATCCTGAGGCTGTATCTCATTCATCTGAGCAAAGGAGGAGAAGAAAATGTCATTCTGCTGTAAGGAAAGCTTCGCCGTAGCTTCATCCACCTCTTCGTAAAAACGGGAATCAATCAGATTCTGGATAATGGTATCCATACCAAAATTCATATTCCTCTGAAGCGCCAAGACACCATTCTCAAGAATCGTAAACATCGCATTGCGTTCATTGATCTGCAGATAGAGCTTGTACTTATCATGGTGATTCTCATGAAGCCACTGATAAATGGAGTTGCCGACATAATCCATTGCTACAATCTTTAAATCCATTCCCGCAGCCAGCGTCTGATAATTCTTGATCAAAAAGGCAGGAGCAGCATAGACGATGATTCGCATCTGCTTGAGTTCCTTATTGGTCTCCACAATATGGTAGGTCAACTCATGATTCGACGTATCCATGGGAAAGTAGCTGTCCTTCTCATTCTCCAGATATTCTCCGATCAGCTTCTCCTTCATCTCAGGGATCATAATCTCACGGTTCAATACCTTATTGCTGGACAAGACAAATATTACATCCTTGCAGCGGATCCCCGTCTTGCGAAATGCTTCCCGAATTAACCCCGTATAGGTCATTGGATCCGTGATAAAACCGTCATCCACTGACTGGTAGGGGTTCATAAATTCCGCACTGTGATAAACCATGGGATGCTTCTTGTTGTAGCTGATCTCACAAAGCCTGGTAATGGAATCACTGATTTCAATTGTAACTACCTTATGAATTGCCATATTATCCTCCATCTAATATTCCATTTATTAAAGATCTGTAATGTAAAGTTTTAAACAAACAGCCTCTGATTGCTTAAAACTTTACATTACAGAAATAAATCTCAAGGCTGTACCTCCGGACGGCATCATTAACGACCAGCCGGGTCCGTCAAATTACTCTGCCAATGGATTTATCTCTGTAATGTAGATAAGTCATTGATCATGGTTCTCTTTCCTTTCATTGAAAGAAGGTCAGATACCAGTTGAGGATTGGTTCTCCAACCCAGAGTGCTGTCACGATCCCCATCGCCAGATAGGGAGCAAAGGCGAGCACATGACTTTCCTTCGTCAGCTTCATCCTGGTGATATGAATCACACTTCCATAGAAGCAACCGAGGAATAATGCCAGTAGCACCAGCTTCCAGCCAAGCAGTAAGCCTGCTGCAGCCATCAGCTTGATATCTCCCCCTCCGATTCCCCTTCCCTTCGTCAGCAGAAACAAAAGAAGGAGGATGCCACTTGCAGCAGCAATTCCAAGCACATAGGTCAGCCAGTCCTGCAGGTGAAATAGCATTCCTACTGCTGCCAGAATCGCAAGCGTAAGGTTCAAGGAGACCGGTATCTCATAGGTGCGGAAATCGATCACACCGATTACCAGAAGAACCGACACTGCTCCGCACAGGAGTAACGAGTCCCAGGAAAAACCACAGAAGAAAAAGTTCAGTACCCAGAGAAGACCATTGGCAGCTTCAATCAACGGGTACTGGATCGAGATCGGCTTCCGGCATTGTCTGCATCTGCCACGCAGGAGAAGGTAGGAGAGCAGTGGTATCAAATCATACCAATGGAGCTGATAGTCACACTGCACGCAGTGTGACCGCTCCGTCACGATACTCTCACCCTTGGGAATTCGCAAAATGCATACATTCAGAAAGCTGCCTATGACGATTCCGTATAGGAATATGATTAGGTAAAGCAGTACGTTTAGCATAAGTATTATGTAATATTAATCCAATGTTGTAGTGGGTGCGGATGCCGCCGATCTTGTTATAACCCCATCTTTAATTTCAATTGAGTAAGTACCTGTTTTTGTTCTAATTTTTGATTTAAAATCTGTCCCAAGAATATTACCTAACTCAGTAGTGAGATCATCAACTTGAGCAGATCCAGTGGCAACTAAAGTAACATCAGCAGATTGTGATAATGTAACAGTAACGGTACCAGACTTAACATCACTATAAACAACTTCATCCGCCAGTGCTAACTGCAGACTTGATACCATGGACTCATAGGTATTAACATCAGACGAAACTTTCGAATTACCCACCCATTTCATAACCTGCGGTGCCAATGCCACTGCAAGAATCGCCATAATCATTACCACAACGATTAATTCTACTAAGCTAAAACCTTTGTTGTTCTTTTTCTTTAAGTTTTTCATAATTATTCTCCTTTTCTTTATGTTGAAATAATGTTATATATGTTAAATCCGAAGCTGCGATGTCCTGCTCTCCACCGCAGTGTTCCGATTTAAGCAACGTAATTCTTGATACGACTAAAGATTTCCGATATCGCTGTACATGCTGATCATCGGCTGATACATCGCAAGTACCAGGACACCGATCATCGCACCCAGTACGACGATGATGATCGGCTGCATCAGCTCAGCAAGGCTGGCTGTGGTGATCTCCGTCTCCTCCTCATAATAATCCGCTACCTTATCGAGCATTCCCTCGATATTACCGGTATCCTCACCGATCGCAAGCATATTGTATACCAGCGGGGGGAATACCTGCGACTTTCGAAGCGGTGTGGAGATTGGGATGCCCTGCTCCACATCCTCCTTTGCCTTCATCAGAGCCCGGTAAAACAGGACATTTGACATCGTTCTGGCTGTGATCTCGATCGCTTGTGTGATCGGAATTCCTGCGGATACTAAGGTACTCATGGTTCTGGCGAACTTTGCGGAGGAGCTCTTGATATTCAGCTTGCCAAAGATCGGAAGCTTGATCGCCAGGGTACTGAAGAAGGTCTTCCCCTCTTCGGTAGAGGCAAAGAATCGGATCGCGAATACCAGTGCAATGATAATAGCTAACAGGATATACCACTTATGAATCAGTATATTGCTGAAGCCAAGGATAATCCTGGTGGCCAGCGGAAGCTCTGAGCCCATCTCCGCGAACATCTCTGCAAACTTCGGTACGACTACGATTGACATCGTGATCATGACTGCGATCGCTACCGTGAACATGACGATCGGGTAGATCATCGCCTTCTTCACGAGACCGGACAGCTTGGCGGATTTCTCAAACTGATGACCCATCCGGCTGATCGCGATTTCCAGATTACCGGAAGACTCTCCGGCTTCCACCATATTCACAAACATCGAAGGGAATACCTTCGGATTCTTTGTCATCGCCTCCGTCAGCGTCATACCCTGCTGGACGCGATCTCTGGTATCAAGGATGGCCTTCCTGAGATTTTGATTTGGAGTCTGATCTCCCATCATACGAAGTGCATCCACTACGGGAACTCCGGCATTGATGATGCTTGTGAACTGTCGGCAGAAGATACTTAAGTCCCTGCTCTTCACCTTTTTGGAAAATCCGAGATTGATATCCTTATCCAGGATACTCTGTTCTTTGACGGTAATCGGTGTCATTCCGTCACTCTTCAGCTTGAATCTGGCCGCACTTACGTTCTCCGCCTGGATACTTCCCTTGATTTCCCTGCCATCTTTGTTTAATGCTATGTAAGAATAATCTGCCACAGTAACCTCCTATCTGCTATCGGTAAATTCTTGAAGCCAATGAATTCGGATCCTGAGCATAACCAAGTGCCTTTTCACGATCGATATATCGTTTCATGTACAGATCGTAGAGTGCGTCATCCATGGTCTGCATACCGAGCTTACGATTTGTCTGGATAGCGGTCCCGATCTGATGAGTTTTCGCCTCGCGTATCAGGTTACGAATCGCCGGGGTTGCCAGCATTACTTCAAAAGCTGCTTTTCTGCCCCTGCCCTCTACCATCGGAATCAGCTGCTGGGAGATGACTCCCTCCAGAACTAGAGCCAGCTGGCTTCTGATCTGTGTCTGCTGATACGGTGGAAATACATCGATGATACGGTCAATCGTACTGGCCGCTCCGATGGTATGCAGTGTTGAGAATACCAGATGCCCAGTCTCCGCAGCAGTAATTGCTGTGGATATGGTATCTAAGTCTCTCATCTCTCCTACCAGTATGACATCCGGATCCTCCCGAAGTGCGGCAACAAGAGCTTTTCCGAAGCTTCTTGTATCCGTTCCGATCTCTCTCTGGTTTACAACGGATTTATTATGGGTATGGAGGTATTCACAGGGATCCTCCAGTGTAATCACATTATATTCATATTGTGTATTGATCAGGTTGATCAGCGACGCCAGCGTCGTAGATTTTCCGCTTCCGGTAGGTCCTGTGACCAGGACCAAACCCCGTTTTTTATGAATCAGCTCGGTTACCGATTCCGGTATTCCGAGATCCTCGGGTGTTGGTATTCTTTCGCTGATCAGACGGATGGTGACCGAGACGGACCCCCTCTGATGATAGGCATTGACTCGGTAACGGCCTACTCTCGGGATGGAATAGGAGAAGTCCAGTTCCCCATCCTCCTCAAATCTTGATAACAAAGCAGGTGGTATCAGAGCTTCAGCAAGCTCCCTGACATCTCCGGGCATAAGCTTTGGCAGGTCAAGACTTTTCAGATCTCCATTGACTCTGACCTTTGGCGGGGCTCCAACGATAAGATGTAGGTCCGAGGCCTTCACCTGCGCTGCTGTTGCCAGGAGATCATTCATTTTTTCCTTTGCATTTTCTATTGACATGTACACATCTTCCTTCCGGGCTGATTTCTTTCACCTATGCTACACAGCATCTCATTGTCTCCATCATAAGAGGACTATACGTTCTCATCCTCATCCTCGGAGTAAATAATACGCTTCAGTTCCTCCATGGAGGTTGTCCCATCCAGCACATGATGGATCAGTGCTTCTTTTAGAGTGATCATTCCTTCCTCCAGGGCTGTTGACTGAATATCCTCTGTGTTACCTTTGCTCGCGATCATATTCCTGAGCTTATTGCTGATCGGCATGATCTCATAGACACCGATCCGTCCCCGATAGCCTGTCTCGTTGCATAAGGTACAGCCTACAGGCTCATATACGGTGATGTCCTGCTCCAGATCGGTCCGAAGAAGCTTTTTTTCCCGTTCTGTAAGCTTACGTGCGCTCTTACAGCTGCATAACCTTCTCGCCAGACGCTGAGCGATTACACCGACGACTGAATCTGCGATCAGATACGGTTCAATTCCCATATCCGTCAGACGGGTAATCGAAGCAGCCGCACTATTCGTATGAAGAGTGCTCACAACCAGATGTCCGGTAATGGAAGCCGTAACCGCGATTTTCGCTGTCTCTGCGTCTCGAATCTCGCCGATCATAATAATATCCGGATCCTGTCGCAGGATAGAACGCAGAGCGCTCGTGAAGGTCAAGTCTGCCTTCTGATTCACTTGTACCTGATTGATCCCGTCCAGGTTTGCCTCGACCGGATCTTCTACCGTGATGATATTCACATCCTCTGTATTCAACTCGCTGAGAGCTGTATACAACGTCGTTGATTTGCCGCTTCCGGTAGGTCCGGTAACAAGGATAATTCCATTCGGGTTGGCAAAGATCTGGTTGAATTTATGTAATTCCTCTTCAGAAAAACCTAACTGCTTCTTATCCCGTGTCAGGTTCTGCTTGGAGGTCAGACGCATTACTACCTTCTCACCGAATACGGTGGGTAAGCAGGATACACGGATATCGTATTCCTGCCGGTCTACCTGATGGGTGATACGACCATCCTGTGGCTTTCTCTTCTCCGAGATATCCATACCGCCGATAATCTTGATGCGGGTAATGATCGCCGAAAAAAGGTTCGACTGGTAGCTCCCGACATTCTGTAATACTCCATCGATACGGTATCGAACCCGGATCTTGTTCTCCAAGGGTTCAATATGGATGTCACTGGCTCTCTGACGTACTGCTTGCTCAATAATCTTACGAATCAGAATAACAATCGGCGCATTCTCAACTGCTTCATTGATGAACTCATCCGCAGCAGCCAATTCATTCTCTCTTTCTTGGGAGAATCGGTCCGCAACAGCCTGATTTGCTGCATTTCCGTAGTACTTATCTATATTGGTAAAAATATCTGCCGGTGTAGCAATGACCGGTGTAATCTGCATTCCGGTGACTACCATGATATCGTCCATTGCTACGATGTCCAGCGGATCCGCCATCGCCACCCTCAGGTATTTCGAATCATAGGGGTCAAATTCAAAGGGTATGATGACATGCTTTGTCAGAACACCGCTGTCCGGTACCAGATTCAGGATTTCCTTCGGAATCTTATAGGAAGCCAGCTCTATGATGTCATAACCCATCTGTTTATGTATTGTGAATGCGATCTGATGCTCCGTGACAATACCCATCCCGATCAGAATCGCACCAAGCTTTTGTTTGGTTGATTTTTGCTTCTCTAAAGCATCACTCAGTTGCTTTTCATTGATTAAGCCCTCCGCCAGCAGCATATCACCTAATCTCTTCTTCTCTCTGACGAACATCTATTACTACCTCCGCCCATTCCTCGTGTCAATTTCTATCTTAAGCTGTTGTAATTCCTGGTTGCTTTTCTCCGGCTTACATCTACCTGTTATTCCGTTGCAGGATATAGTCACGCATATCCGTCTGCCAATGCTCCCGATGCGCTTTGCGCCAGTGATTTTTATATTCTCCCTGAGCGCTCCATTCGGTATGTTGATGCAGCCACTCCTCCAGCATCGCTTCACTTGTTGCGACTATCATACCTTTATTCACCACTTCTTCCATATACTGATTATCATAGAAGTATGCTGCCCGATTTGGTGAAGCAAATTCTATTACCGTGAAATCCTTGAATCGAAACAGAATTGCTCCCAGCTCTTCCAGGCTTCGAATCCTGCACTGTTTCGTATAACTGAGCCAGAAGCTGCTTCTTTCATAGTCTTTCAAGGTATGAACGATCCGATATTGATTTAACCATATTTGATATTGATCAATTTCCTCCGGTGTCATATCCGACATCATTTTCTTGAACACTCTGCTGCACGGGTCACCAACTTGTCCCATCAGCAGTTCCAATATAGGAAAAAAGCTTCTGAGCTGTACACTGTCAAGATTGTGAAGCATATTCTTAAGTGTGCTGATTTGAAGCTCAAGGCTTTGGTCTGACAGTATGCTTTTCAGCTCGTCCGCGCCCAACCTTATATATTCTGTGCCATTGCATACGGTGATGAACCGAATCGCGCATTCTCGATATAAAAGAGTGTCGGGTACAATTCCCATAGACTTTAATCGATTGAAATAGCCTTCCTCGGTAGTATAATTATTGGTACCAGCAATACCGTTCGCATAGGCGGCCGGATTGTTCGCCATAATAGAAGAAAGATAGCCTTCCCACGGATAACCGTAAGTCTGATAGAATAGTTCGCACATTCTTCGATCCGTACGAAAACATTGAAGAATATCCTGAAATCTCAAATCTCTGTAATAATCCTGGCTTTTTATATAGATCAGCCGTAGAATCTCATGATCCATTCTTGAACTAATCATTGCTGTCATGGACTCTAACCCGGACAGTTCGGACCCTTCAAGCACATACCGGCACAGCAGTAAAATCTCCGGCTGTGTCAGAATACTGCTCCATCCTGCCGTATGTCGAAGTCCGGATCGTCCGATCAGCCGAAAAAGTCTTATATATTCGGCATTCAGCTCGGGAGCCGGTCCTCCCTTATGTATATGTAACTCCTGCAGCTCCTGAATCGCTTGCATCAGTTGTATCGGTTCAAAGCTCAGCATTCCATCACCCTTCTACTGCTTGCCTCATTTCTTCAATCACGCTTCGCATCGCACGTGGAACTGCTTTGGAAGCAGCTGCTATCTCTTCTGCACCTTGTCCAAGGCTTTTCGATATTTCGGCCAGCTGCCGATCCATCACACCAAAGACATCGCTTAGATTCTCCTCTAATTTTTGCTGATAATCAGTAAAGCTTCGATCCAGTAGCTCAATACAGCTCTTTGCCTTCGTACTCGTCTCCAATAATGCCTGCGATGAGGTCTCCAGATTGCTTCGGATGTTTTCTGATGCAGCTTCCAGATTATGATGTATCTGCCCGGATGTGGTCTCCAAACTGCTTCGAATTGCTTGAGATTGCTGTTCCAGGCTGCTGTTACAGGCTTGTACATCTTCGATCCATTGTCTTTGACAATCGCCAAATAATCCGAGAAGCTCTTCTGTATGTTGGTTCAACCGTTCTTGACCCTGATTAAGCTTTTCTGTCATCAATATTGCCTGATTAAGCTGTCCATCTGTGATACGATATTGTTCCTCCATCTGCTCCAGGCGGGAGGACAGCAGCTCCTGATTTCCCTGAAGTCTTTGAATAGCATCCGTCTGCACAAATAACAGCTCAGAGGACTGCTTGATATATTGCTGAAGCTCTTCTCTCTCCTGTATCATTCGCTCCATCAGAAGGGTATTCTTCTCCTCCAGACGTTCGATGAGTTTCTCGGATTGTTCGAGACCGACGAGTTGAAGCTTATTTGCATTAAGAATGTTTTCTATGATATCTGCATTATAATCGGTTGTCTGACGTGTCAGCCTTGCGAAGAAGGAATCAGCCAGGGTGTGGATCCCTGATTCACTCTGAAACTTAATGTTCTGAGCCATCTGCTCCATCGTCTGGCCGAGTCGACTAATCTCAGGATATAGTGCTTCGACCAAAGCTGTACTCACCTGCTGCCCCAGTCGTTCTGCTAATAACTCTGATATATTACCGGACATTTGATTGATCTTTTTATCATTCATAGAAAGCCCCCTCAATCCCGTATTTTGAACCGCCTATACCGCTTACCCTTTGTATAACCTATAAACGATAGAAAGCACGCTTCGCGAACTTTCTATTGTCATAAATAAAAAAAAGCAACTATATGCGAATTAAATACACATTAGTTGCAACCGAACTGCCATAAGATAATGCTCTTAATACCATATCTCAACAGGCTCTGGCTTTGCGTCCTTAGCTTTCGATAAGTTTGCCGACAATTTTTTCAGTTATCTTCTCTTCATAACAAAGAATCTATTACGTAATATCATTATACAACGGCTGATTATAATTTACTATATGGTTTATCAATATTTTCCAACCAATTATGCCAAAAAACTGCACAATTATGACATGATGTAATCCTACATTATAGCATGATGTAATTCTTAAGTACTATTGACAATAGTAACTCTTTATATTTTAATAGAGTATTATGTATATATTACGTATCTTATAAGTTTTCGTCAATCTTTTAGTTCTATTTCATTCGACTTGAAATTCCCCCTCTCTAAAGCTACAATAGAATAAAATAAATCATGCGAGGTGCTGCCATGAACTCCTTTCGACAGATGACGGATGATATCTTCTCAAATTGTATCCCGGTTATAGAGGAAAATGAGTATACGCAACGTCTTATGCATCCGGAATACAAGGATGATATCACAGAGATTAAGTCTTTTCCGGAAAAGCATCCGGCCGAGCTATTCTTCCTTGGCTGGGAACTGAAAGATGACCGGTTACGTGCATTTTCTCTCTCCGGAGGTGATATCACTGCTCTTTCCTATGAGCTTAACAGTAAGAAAACGCAGCGACATACCCACAATTACCTGGAGCTGGCCTATGTACTGGAGGGGGAATTTTGTCAGAGCATCCAAGGCAAGGATGTGTTATTTTGCAAAGGCGAATGCTGTTTGATTGATACTAACTGCACTCATCAGGATTACCTGCAGGGTCAGAGTGCCAAGGTGATCTTTCTCGGTATCTCAAATCATGTGTTTCATAAGGTACTGCATGAGAATATACCGGAAGGGCTTCTTGCCGAATTCTTCGGAACAGCACTGCTCTCTCAAAAAGAGATTAAGCAGTATCTTCATCTGAAGCCCAAACAAGCATCCAATGATTGCATCGAGGAGATCCTCCGTAATCTATTCTATGAGATGGTACACTCTGACGTGGGCTTTGAGTATGTCTGCCGCGGGTTAATTAAGCGTCTGCTCTGGCATCTGTGTCTCGCCTATGATTTTAGTCTTTCCAAGGAGCAGGCCAAAGAGAAGAATGTATTAATCGCTGATGAGGTTCTCCGTTACATCAAGGATCACCTGGAGGAGGTAACCATTCAAGATCTGGTTAAAAAATTTCATTATAATGAAGATTACTTTAACCGTCTTCTCAAAAGGCTTGAAGGAGTTACCTACAGCGCGTATCTGCAGCAGCTTCGTATCGAGAAGGCGAGGGAGCTTCTGGAGGACACCTCCCTAAGCATTGACGAAATCATCGAACAGTGCGGATACCATAACAAAGGCTTTTTCTATCGAATCTTTGCAGAAAAGTTCGGGATGACACCCGCAAAATTAAGATATCTTAACAAGAAAGAGATCGATTGAAGAAGAAAAGGCTGGAACCCAACCTGGTCCGCGATCGGACAGAATATATTGCAAGTCGGAATAGGTAACTTTTTTATTGCAATCAGTAGGATGTAGAAATTGCCCACAGCCTCCTTACTTGATATGATAAAACCATAGCATACAAAGTGAATGAAACTCTGCCAGGCCAGAAGATCTTTCACTTGTCATGAACTTATGGTTTATCGATCAATTAAAGGAGGTATTCTTATGTTACAAACCGGTAAAAATTATAAATTCTGGTTCTGCACAGGCTCGCAGGACTTATATGGGGAAGAATGCTTAGCCCATGTCGCAGAGCATTCCAGAATCATCGTCAATCAATTGAATGTATCCGGAATCCTGCCCTTCGAGGTGGTTTACAAACCCACTATGATAACCAATGAAGTGATCCGTCAGACCTTTAACGCTGCAAATGCAGATCCGACCTGCGCCGGAGTAATTACCTGGATGCATACATTTTCTCCAGCCAAGTCCTGGATCCTCGGATTGCAGGAGTATCGCAAGCCTCTGTTGCATTTTCATACCCAATTTAATGAAGAGATTCCATATGACACCATTGATATGGATTTTATGAACGAGAACCAATCTGCGCACGGTGACCGGGAATACGGACATATTGTGACTCGCATGGGGATTGAGCGTAAAGTCTTAGTCGGGCACTGGGCAAATCTTGGTGTTCAGAAGCAGCTTGCCTCCTGGATGCTGACCGCTGTCGGTGTAATTGAATCAAGTCATGTCCGTGTCTGCCGCTTCGGTGATAATATGAATAATGTTGCAGTCACCGAGGGTGATAAGGTTGAGGCTCAGATGAAGTTTGGCTGGGAGATCGATCATTATAATATCAATGATGTAGTTGCCTATGTCGATGCAGTAAAGAAAGCGGATACCGATGCACTGGTGGAGGAATATTACAGTAAATATGATGTTCTCTTAGAAGGCAGAGACGAGAAGGAGTTTCGTGAGCATGTAGCAGTACAGGCAGCCATCGAGCTCGGAATGGAGCAGTTTCTGGAAGAACGTAACTATCATGCGGTGGTCACTCATTTTGGGATGTTGGGTGGAATGAAGCAGCTTCCCGGACTTGCCATTCAGCGTCTGATGGAAAAGGGCTATGGCTTCGGTGCCGAGGGAGACTGGAAAACGGCTGCCCTGGTCCGACTTATGAAGATTATGACCTCCGGAGTGAAGGATGCAAAGGGAACCTCCTTCCTAGAAGATTATACTTATAATTTCGTACCGGGTAAGGAAGGCATCCTGCAGGCACATATGCTGGAGATCTGTCCATCCATTGCGGAGGGAAGAATCGCAATTAAGGAACAGCCCTTATCCATGGGAAATCGTGAGGATCCCGCACGTCTTGTCTTCACCAGTAAGACCGGTATGGGTGTAGCCGCTTCTTTGATTGATCTTGGAAATCGCTTCCGCCTCATCCTCAATGAGGTCGAGTGCAAGAGGATAGAAAAGCCGATGCCGAAGCTCCCTGTCGCAACCGCATTCTGGACCCCGATGCCGAACCTGGAGGTTGGTGCGCAGGCATGGATCTTAGCCGGTGGCGCTCATCACACTGCTTTCTCCTATGATTTAAGTGTCGAGCAGATGGTTGACTGGGCTGATGCGATGAGGATTGAGAGTATCGTTATTGATCGTAATACCGATATCCGGACACTGAAAAATGAGATGCGTTGGAACTCTATTTTCTATCGGTAAGAGATAAAGGCCAATTCTATCTCCTGAGTACATTTTCGATAGTTTCATCAGTACATAGGATTAGATGTTACTTATCGAATTAAACGATAGAAAGCACGTTTCGCGAACTTTCTATTGTCAAGAATGAATTTCCTGACAGAACATGTTATAATAAATAGGATAGAAATAGAAAATAGCATGAATAGGGGTGTACAAGTGAACGCAGACAAGAACCAAATAAAACAAGCCATTCGGGATGGAAGAACTACGCTTGGAATTGAACTGGGCTCGACCAGAATCAAAGCTGTCCTGATCGGTGAAGATTATCAGCCCATTGCTTCCGGCAGCCACGAATGGGAAAACCGCTATGAGAATAATCTATGGACTTACTCCCTCGAGGATGTCTGGAGCGGCTTACAGGATAGCTACCGCGATCTATGTAATCATGTGAAGACACAATACGAAGAAGAACTTTCCACCATTGGAGCGATTGGTATCAGTGCTATGATGCACGGATATCTGGTACTTAATCAGAACGGAGAGCTTCTGACTCCCTTCCGCACCTGGCGTAATACGATGACCGGGCAGGCTTCCAGCGAGCTGACCAAGCTCTTCGATTATCCGATTCCGCAGCGTTGGAGCATCGCTCATCTGTATCAGGCAATCTTGAATGGTGAATCCCATGTAGCCGAGATTGCATACCAGACTACCTTAGCCGGCTATGTTCATTGGAAGCTGACCGGTGAGAAGGTGATGGGAATCGGAGAAGCCTCCGGTATGTTCCCGATTGATCTTAGCACTAAGAATTTTAACCGGAGGATGATTGACCAGTTTGATGCTTTGATATTAGAAAAGCATTATCCCTGGAAGCTTTCGGATATCCTTCCGAAGGTACTGGTAGCCGGCGAAAAGGCAGGTGCCCTATCCAAAGAAGGTGCCGCACTGCTTGATCCTACCGGAATATTGCATCCCGGTATTCCGTTCTGCCCTCCGGAAGGCGATGCAGGCACCGGAATGGTTGCTACTAACTCGGTTGCGGTCAAAACCGGCAATGTCTCCGCTGGAACCAGTGTATTTGCCATGCTTGTATTGGAGAAGGAATTGTCCAAGGTTTATTCCGAGATTGATCTGGTTACTACACCCTCGGGGGACCTGGTGGGCATGGTTCACTGCAACAACTGTACCTCGGATCTGAATGCCTGGATAGCGATCTTCAAGGAATTTGCCGAAGCCCTTGGTATGAAGCCGGATGCAAACCAGCTCTATGGGACACTGTTTCGTAAGGCTTTGGAGGGCGATCCGGACGGCGGTGGCTTACTCTCCTTTAACTATCTCTCCGGAGAGCATATCACCGGTTTTGAAGAAGGCCGCCCGTTGTTCGTACGTACACCGGAGAGTCATTTTACCCTAGCTAATTTTATGCGTACGCAGCTGATGACTTCCTTAGGTGTATTAAAGACCGGTCTGGACATTCTGATGCAGCAGGAAAGGGTTCAGATTCAGAATATGTTCGGTCACGGAGGTTTCTTCAAGACAGAGGGTGTCGGACAGAGAATTATGGCTGCTGCCATGAATACTCCTGTCTCTGTCATGGAAACTGCCGGAGAAGGCGGCCCTTGGGGTATCGCACTCTTAGCCTCCTATCTGCTTAAAAAGAATTCCGAGGAGACCCTTGACTCCTTCTTAAAGGATAAAGTATTTGCAGCAAATGCAGGTACAAGTTTCTCTCCTCTTCCTGAGGATGTCTCCGGCTTTGAGGAATTCATGAAACGCTATCAGGCCGGCCTTGCAATCGAACGAAGTGCAGTGGAAGCGCTGTAAATTCAATTGATTTGAGGCTTTCGCAATTAGAAAAATAGAACTGAGAAGGAGCACACGCTTCCCTCACACACAGGTTGAAAGACATCATACTATTTTTGTATGCCATAATCGAACATAAAGATAAGTTCGCTTTTGTCATACAAAAACAGCACGACGTCTTTCAAACAGTGCATTATGGGAAGCATGTGCTCCTTCTCAGTTCCTTTTCGTCAGCTACGCGAAAGCCATCCCCTATATTAATTCAGTTGTCGATTACAAACATTGCATCTCACTTTACAAAGTGCCATCTCGTTCTACTATTAAGTTATATTAATTTGTATAAGCTTTCCTATCTTACTAAATATGAAACTTTCTTAATCTGCAAAAACTTTTATTAGTCTGTATAAACCTTTCTTCTTTGATTATCCACACTTCGGTTCCTTTCGTGGCTTGTTATTCACATTTCGGATCGATTATCCACATAATAGGATTATGCTTCTCTTGTGAATGCTCCGCCATCCTTCCACTCCCAGGTGCCGCCACCGGCGCCGATCTCAAAATGAAGCTTGGCAATTCCAAGATCTGTCCTCTCATGCCCATACTTTTCTGACGTAGCCCGGGCTGAGACGATACCCTTGCGATAGGTAAAGAGCACCGGTTGGGCATTGACTGCAGAAGGAGCCTTCTGCACGGCTTCCATTCCTGCAAAGAACCATCCCGGAACCTCGCCCTCAGTCTTAGACAGCTCCTGGACCGACTTGGTCTTCCTGTGGGTAACCTTAGTGATCAGTCTCTCCTTGAAGCTCTTCGTCTGCTCTACATTACCGATGGTAATCACCCCACAAAAGGTCTCCTCTGCCTTGACATAGGTCTCTCCCAACGAGCGGTCAAAGGTTCCGCCGACCCAGCAGGTTCCCAGTCCCAATTGCGTTGCAAGCAGTACAATCTTCTCACCATAATACCCCAGCCGCTCTCTCATATCCGGCTCAGTCTTGCCGATTAGCAGGATATAGTTTCTGACTCCTTTGAACATCCCATAGCTTTTGCTCAGCTTTCCAAAGGCTGTCGGCTCCTCCTGTATCAGCTTCAGGCGTAAGTCCCCCTGCTCATTTACCTGATTTATCATATCCTTTAACTGCCTGAGTTTATCCTCCGCAATCGGGGTTTCCAGGTAGGTTCTTCTTGAAGTACGTGCATTGATTGCTTCCTTCAGATTCATATTCCTTTTCTCCAATCTATTCTATTCCTTTCACTGATTCTTCTCCTGGGTTGACTGCGCTCGGTCGTGTTAGTGTCAATCCATAACCAGGTTTCCGCTCCGGACATCCATCATTCCAGACACTGTGCCAACCGTTCTTTATTCAATATCTTAAAGCTGTTACCGTAATAATCAATCAGCCCATCGTCCTTCATCCTGGAGAGTTCCCGGCACATGGAGGTCCGGGATACATTCAAAAAGTCCGCCATCTCTGTGCGATTAAGCATGATATCAAAGATGCTGTTCCCCCTGTCTCCCGCTTCATTGATAAGATAGCTTGCTATCTTCTCTCTCATGCCCTTTAAGGTAAGAAGCTCCAGCTTACGATTGAGATTCACATTTTTCTCTCCCAGAACCACCATCATATTCTGTATCAGGCTGATGTGAAACTGGCAGGAAGAGCCGCAGGATTTGATTACTCTCTCATAAGGAATGAAGAGTATCTTCGAATCCTCCTTCACATGAACGGTTACCGGTGAGATTCGGCGGACTGTACAGACGATTCCCTCAGCAAACATATCCGCCGGGCCTAAGAAAGCGACGATATGCTTGTTTCCCGCCAGATTTTCTTTCATTACTTCCACCAAACCGGTCAGAACGATTCCGACAAAGTTAATCTCATCCCCGGTAAAGAAAACATAATCCTCTGCTTTATAATTTCTGATCTGCGCATCCATACACCTCATCAGAGCCCCAAACTCCGGCTCTCCTATGTTACGAAATAATGCGCAGCTTCTTAAGATCGGGTAGTATTTTTCCATTGCTGGTTCCATGATTTATCTCACACCTTTCCCTGAATAGTCTGCCTCTTACTGCAAAACTTTTTATTTTTCATTTTGTAGCTATGGCTACAATCTTTGTAATCTATCTGTATTATACTCACCTTGTTCTTAGAAATCAATAACGCGATGTTATAAATCATATAACCAAAGGAGAGAATATCAAATGGAAAATAAGATGTTTTGTTATCAATGTCAAGAGGCAGCAAACTGTACCGGTTGTACCTTATCCGGTGTATGCGGTAAAACTCCCGCTCTTGCAAGAATGCAGGATCTGTTAATCTACGTAACCAAGGGCTTAAGCGCTGTAACAACCGCTCTCAGAACACAGGGTGAACAGATCGACGCTAGTGTAGATCACTATGTGACCATCAACTTATTCACCACCATTACCAATGCTAACTTTGATGACGAGATTTTTTATAAAAGAGTATTAGAAACCTTAAGAATAAAGAACGAGCTGTTAAGTAAGGTAGCCGATACCACAAAGCTTCCAGAGGCAGCTCTTTGGAACGGTACCACCAGAGAAGAATTAGATACAAAGAGTGTCAAGGTCGGCGTTCTTGCAACTGAGAATGAAGATGTAAGAAGCCTTCGCGAGCTGATCGTTTACGGCTTAAAGGGTCTTGCTGCTTACATGAAGCATGCAAATGAGCTTCGTTACGATAATGCAGACATCAGTGCATTTATGCAGAAGGCACTGGCAGCTACCTTAGATGACACCTTGAGCGCAGATGCACTTGTTGCTCTTACTTTAGAGACCGGTAAGTTTGGCGTAGACGGTATGGCATTACTGGATACAGCAAATACCAGCACCTATGGCAATCCGGAAATCACTAAGGTAAATATCGGTGTTGGTAATAAGCCCGGTATCTTAATATCCGGCCACGATTTAAGAGACTTAGAGCAGTTACTGGAGCAGACCGAAGGAACCGGAGTTGACGTATATACTCACTCTGAGATGCTTCCCGCTCACTACTATCCTTCCTTCAAGAAGTACACCAACTTCGTAGGTAACTACGGAAATGCATGGTGGAAGCAGAAGGAAGAGTTCGAAAGCTTCAACGGACCGATCCTGATGACTACCAACTGTGTCGTTCCTCCGGCTGCTTCTTATAAGAACAGACTCTTTACTACCGGTGCTTCCGGCGTTGCAGGCTGCACTCACATCGAGAGAGATGAGAACGGTTACAAGGACTTCTCTCAGATCATCGAGCTTGCAAAGACATGTGCAGCTCCTACCCAGATCGAAAACGGCGAGATCATCGGTGGCTTTGCACACAACCAGGTACTTGCACTTGCTGATCAGGTTGTTGGCGCAGTAAAATCCGGCGCAATTAAGAAATTCTTCGTTATGGCAGGCTGCGACGGACGTCAGAAGTCCAGAAGCTACTATACCGAATTTGCTGAGGCCCTGCCAAAGGATACCGTAATCTTAACTGCAGGCTGTGCAAAGTACAGATATAATAAGCTCAACTTAGGTGATATCAATGGTATCCCGAGAGTGCTGGATGCAGGTCAGTGTAATGACTCCTACTCCTTAGCTCTGATTGCATTAAAGTTAAAGGAAGTATTCGAGCTTCAGGATATCAACGAGCTTCCCATTGCCTTCAATATCGCATGGTATGAGCAGAAGGCCGTGATCGTGCTTCTTGCCCTTCTTTACTTAGGCGTAAAGAACATTCACTTAGGACCCACATTACCCGCCTTCTTATCTCCGAATGTTGCAAATGTTCTGGTTGAGACCTTCGGTATCGCTGGAATTGGCACAGTAGAGGATGACATCCAGTTATTCACAGCATAATCAGACACATTAAAACACTACAAGATACAGAAGCCCCGGGCGTTGAACCCTGGACAGAATAAACCTGACCTGCCGGATTAATCACCATGACTTTACTCCGGTAGGTCATTTAACTAAGTAATACTATTGTAACCCTCGCTGAAAGGATCGTAATATGAGCGCATTTTTAGGACCAATTCATTATTGGCTTTATAACAAAATAACTCTTCAGCAGTCCATCGTCAATGAGCTCAGCAGCCTCGGCGAACAATACGGACTTAACCTGAAGGCAGAAACAGAGGATCGTTACGGTAAGTTCGAGAACCGACCTCTGGAGGAAATGGTTGATACCGGCAATATCCATGGGTGGCTGCAGGAACGCGTCTCCCAGGTCGAATATAAATATGCGTATGTTGTTATCGAATTGGCAAAGACGCTCCCGGATGCTCTCGATACTCTAAAGAGCGCTCTGTACAATGCCGGTCTTAACCAGGCAAAAACTCTACACCAGGATACTACTAAGCCCAAGGCAGACGAGCTGTTCAAGCTGATTACCGATCAGCTGTTGGACGGAATGCCCTGTGATCATGCATATCGTCTTACCTCGAAGAGTGATACGGAAGCGATCTGGACCAGAAATCTCTGTGTCCATACGCCCTATTGGGTGGAGCTTGGTGGAGATATCCGTCTGTACTATGAGCTCCGGGAATCCTGGCTTATGGGCTTTGTTCAGGAATTTAGCTACTCTCTCGAGAAGAAGGATGATACCACCTATCGCATCATTCTGGCTTAAGAATGTGACATCGTAAAGGGAAGATTCCTGATTTAAAGGAAGTATTCTTTACACTATAAAATTATAAGGTAACTTCCTAATCGGATTATTGTATCCGTAAAACGTAGTTACTTCAGAATCAAATATGATTGGAGGCATAGCATGGATAGCATAAAGCTGATGATGGAGGAACACCAATATATTCTCCGTGTACTGGAGGTAGTACGCAGGGCTTGTTATGGTGTAATGAAGGGAGAAGCGATCAATTATGAGGATTTTGATCAAATAATTGATTTCATCCGAAATTATGCAGATGCCCATCACCACGGCAAAGAAGAGAAGCTTCTCTTTCAGGAGATGGTTACTCATCTCGGAGCCTTGGGACAGAAATTAATTACCCACGGTATGCTGGTAGAGCACGATTCCGGACGTTTATTCATACAGGAATTGAGCACCGCCCTGGACCGGGTAAAGGCCGGAGATGATAAGAGCCGATTGGATGTCATCGCAAATGCCATAGGCTATACTCACTTACTGAAGAGACATATCGAGAAAGAGGATTTGGTTGTGTATACCTTTGCTGCACGCCAGTTATCCACAGAGATTATGGATAAAGTGAATCGGGACACCGCCCAATTTGAACAGGCTGCACTTGAGAAGGAAACAAAGAACTACTATGAACAGCTGGTAGCGAAGCTTGAAGAGAAATATCCTGCCTAGATCGACTAACGAAGTAAAGAGACTAATCCAAATCGGGTTAGTCTCTTTTTGCATTTATTCATATTTTCCACATCATTACCATATTATGTAGGATAGAACATATTTAGCACAAAAACTTTTTCACTATTAATGTTCAAGTAATAATAGCATATTGGAGGATATGATATGAAAAAACAATTAAGAACCTTATTCCTATTAATTCTAGCCATAGCTGTAATATTGGTAGCTTATCCTACTGCAACTGCATCCGCAAAACCAAAAAATCATGGTAATGATCATCTAGGTAACTGGAAGGATTGGCAGGATGATCGGGCGAACTGGCAGAAGCATTGGGATGACTGGAATGATTATTGGCAAAAATGGTATGATGATTGGAAGAAATATACCAAAGACAACCATGGCAATGACTATTCTGAATATGCAACCGATTATCTGGTCCTTGTCGCCCAGGCAGATGGAACTTACTTAGCATATGATGATATCGCTTATTTAAGTAGCAGTAATAAGCTGATGGTACGAGCAAAAACCTTGGCTAAAGCCCTTGGGATATCCAATAAACAACTTTCCGGCACCGGCAAACATAAGAAGAGCTCTATAAGCTATGCATTAGATTACAAACTGAAGGTCTATTATCAATTCTATGATACCTCTTCCGATGCATCCTATCAGTATATGGGATATCGCGGTGTTATCGTATACAGTAAGATTGCCAAGGTCAATGCTTTACCGTCTCTGTCTCAAGTCACAAATCTTGAGGACAATCCTTGGTATACTCAGAATAATTTCTCTAATAATGTCACCTACATTACGGTAAAACCCAGTACAGTATATCATGGAAGCTATTCCGAATATAAGTATACCGAGGCTACCTATCAAAGCCAGCAGACAACTACTCCTCTATTATTCAGCCTCTCTGAGGTATATGCTGCCTTTATTGCGGACGGCTTACCAAGTACCGGGGTATATGGATATGGGTATTGTGATACAACGATTACTCTGCAGGGTTATAACAATGCCAATGTGCTTGTCGGAGAGAGTAAATCTGTGACCGGTGCGTTCCTAATTGATTTTCCTACTGCCACCCAGTTAAAAATCATCGGTGCAACCAAGAATCTGTTACTCGATTTTACTCCGGTAAAACCGATTGTTCTTACGGCTACCTCCTCTCTTGCCTTTAATCAAATTGCATGGCTCTATCCAAATGATAAATATGCAAGACAATATTTTATCCTTGCTGACCATATGAAGTTGACTCCGGTTAGCATCAATTGTGGGTATGATTATTCCCGACGGATGCTTAATCCTACGAACTCAGAGGCAGTAGATTATTCAAATTCCTATCAGCGCATGACCGTCATATTAAAGCATACCGTTGCAGAGCCTACTCCTTCCGGCTGTTACTTCTATGCTGAGAAGACTTCTCAGCCGATTAACAGCAGTCTGGTTGTCTTTCCTGACACCGGTAGTGCAGTATTGGCACCTGATTACAACACAAAGCTTCTGCAGATGGTTAATTCCCTGAATAAAGTAGGCTTGAATACCTATTATCCAAGTAAGAACTGGGGGCGTCAGCTAATTATCAAGTTACCGGACAATACAACGAATACTGCCTATAACTTAATCTACCTTGATCCCTCTTATCTGAATCTGGACAATTTTTATGATTATTATGCCCACTTGCATGAGATGGCACATTTTTACGAAGCAACGCAGCTTCATTACGGCTTCCGTTTTGAAGCCTGGACAGAAGGAAATGCTGCAACGCTGGCTAAGAAAACCATGGATTATATGGGTGTATCTCATTCCGATTCACAAGGTACAGATTTACTTGACAGTATCTATTCAACGAATTATAGCTTCCTCACTCAGGATAATAAGAATAACTTCGAGACCTATTATCTGAATGTGACCGGCTGGAATGCATCCCTGATCGGATATCATTTTACTGATTTCTTGAAGGATATCTACGGTAATGATGTTGTGTACCGTATACTACAGAAGGTATATGTGGCAAATATCCCGACGGGCTATGGCAGAAACAGCACCTATGATAAGCAGTTTACTGACTGCATCAAGGCCGCTACCTCCTCAAATGTGTTCAACATGTTTGTGGAATATTGCATCAACAAACAATCATAATCGAAAATTTGTTCATATATCTCTTTTCCGAAGCGAAAAACTATGGTATACTAACCTACAGGATGCCGCTGTGCGGCATCCTAAATAGCTTGAAAGAACAAGGAGTTTGCCCCTATCGATGAACTTCTCCATTCTTTCCTTGCGAAGATGTTTTTGCTTCGCACTATTAAGGAGTTGTGCCATGAATATTGAAAAAGAAAACCTAATCAGAAATATCGTTGATTATCATATAAGACAGTTTGTGGATGTAATGGAGACCCGCTACCGCCTTGAAGTTGAGGATCCGCTTGGGGTCATCAATGCGAAGAAGAACAATGCTTTTATCACACAGTTAGGTGAGGAATTTATGTTCTATTCTGCTTTTGTCCGCTCCTTTGACAGCTCCTTTGGGAAGGTGTTAGAGAACATGGGCAATGCCATCGCTGAGATCTCCTATACAGTACGCGGTCGCATCGAGTCCTATCTGCTTCCCCAGCAGACGCAGCATATCGATTATCTTATGACTGCCTATGAGAAACGGGATGCGAAGCCCAACATCTCAGATTATATGAATTTTAACTGCCTCATACCCACGAACCTGACCAGCTTTCTCACCTCCCATGAGACCGATAATTACTTCTATGATGAGGAGAAGGGCTGTCACTACTTAATCGAGCTAAAGGCCGGCGGCGATCTGGATAATAAGAAGGCCAAATCCGAGAAGATTGCTCTGCTGAATGAATTCTTTATCCTGAAGAATTCGCTCAAGAATGACGAGACCGTCCGCATCTACTTTGCCACCGCTTATAACAAGTTCGGTGAGGATGCTCCCTGGAAACAGGAGCGTGTTCAGACCTTTTTTGCGGAAGAGGAGCTACTCATCGGAAAGGCTTATTGGAATTTTGTCTGCAACGACCCGGAGGGCTATCAGGTGATCTTTGACCAGTACCGGATCAGCTCAGAATATATGAAAGCTGCCTTGGAGCGAATCAAGTATCTGTATTTTCATACTGAGAAGACCATTGCGAATCAACTTTCTTTGCAGGAATTTATGACCTTGGACATTACATGACGACAGTTTCTGATATAATCAGTTCGGATAGAGAACGAGAGGAGATTACCCCCTTATGATAGACGTAAATACCATAGATAAATACCTGTTGATGCACGGTGATTGTATGGAGAAGCTAAAAGAGATTCCGGACGGCAGCATCGATCTGATCCTTTGCGACCCGCCTTATAATCTTGCCAAATACTCCACCGGCAATATGAAATTTGACTGGAGAAGCGAGATCAATAATGACGTGGCCAAGTGGGACCTCAAAGAATTGGCACCTCTGGATTTTCTTGAGGAATTTAAGCGCGTGCTTTCCCCCACCGGCAACATCTTTGTTTTCACCAGCTATAACTTGATCGGAAAGTGGCACGAGGTCTTTGACAGCGAGTTCGATACCTTTCAATTCATGGTTTGGCATAAGACAAACCCCATTCCCAATATCCGCAAGTCCTCCTTTCTCAACAGTTGCGAGCTGATTGTGTGTATGTGGAACAAAGGACATACCTGGAACTTCTCCAAGCAGAATGAGATGCATAATTTCATTGAAAGCCCCATCTGCATGGGTAGTGAGCGCCTGAAGGAACCCAAGCATCCCACTCAGAAGCCGCTTGCCGTGCTGAAGAAGATTATCAACGTCGCCAGCAACGAGAATGACATCGTTCTCGATATGTTCATGGGTGTTGCCTCCACCGGTGTGGCTGCCAGAGAGCTGAACCGCCGCTTCATCGGAATCGAGATTGACGATACCTATTATGAAGCCTGTGAGAAACGAATGGGTGATACAAAGTAGAAGCTGGAATTGGAATCGAACATAAAAAAGCTCCTCATCCCGCATATTAGCCGCGGTAGAGGAGCTTTTCCTATTGTATTCGTAATTGGTTTACCTTTCGGTTGTATCGAAACATTCGTCGCAGATTCTAAGGTTGAAATTATTTCGTATTATCTAGATTCTAAAGTTCGCTATCTCAACCTTTAATCTCTCTGTACTTTCCCTGGATGCCTCAACCTGCTTCGTTACCTCGTTCGACATATCTGTGATGCTGGAGATCTTCTCTGCAATATCTCCGGTGCCTACCGCACCTTCGCCTGCCGCATGCGCTACTTCTCCTACGGAGGTCATAATATTCTGAATCGAGGATAGCAGCTCTTCTGAGGTTGCACTAAAATCGGTGATGATACCATCGATATATATTGCATCGTCCATATAAGCACTTGCAACACCTGCAAGGCGTTCAAAGCTCTCCGTGATATCTGATGATACAAAGTTCAGAAGAGATCCCGCACTGCCGGACAGATTCTCAACTGCCAAAGTAACCTCCTGGGTTACCTCCTGAATCCTCCCAACTGCTTTCTTCGACTGCTCCGCCAGCTGACGTATCTCATCCGCTACAACCGCAAAGCCCTTTCCACTCTCTCCGGCTCTTGCCGCTTCGATAGAAGCATTTAAGGCAAGCAGATTTGTCTGCGCTGTAATCTTCATGATAGAATCGGACAACATATTGATCTGAGATACGATCTTTGCCTGTTCCAGCGCTTGCTGCAGCTTACCCGCAATTTCCTGCTGCAGCTCTTTCGTCTTCTTCTGCGTTAACTCAACGTCAGACTTGGTTCCCTCAGCACGTTTACTGATCTCAACAACTTGAAGTGCCGCATCCTGTGATTTCTCTGCGATGGTCTTGGAGGCTGTCTCAATCTCTGTAGAGGTATTGGACATCTCCTCAGCAGAAGCTGCCGTCTCTTCCATACTTGCTGCCAGCTCTTCTGTGGTTGCTGCCACATCCTCAATATTTCCGTTCAGATCCTTCATATTGTTATTGATGTGCTCGACGATTCCGATGATGTTATCTGCTTCCTGCTTCGTATTGCCTACCAGCTTCGCTACTGAATTCTTCATTCCCTCCAGATCCCTCGACAAGTTACCGAAGTCATCTCTTCGCTCTTCGTAACCAGCCGGAAGGGTGATCGTAAAGTCACCGGTGGAAAGCGTATTCAGATAATGTCCAAAGGTCTTAAAATCACGATTCAGCATCCGGGAGATATAAAACGTAACAATACCGGCAAACAATACCGCTGCCATAAAGCTTAATGCAAAGGACAGTATGTCCTGCTTCAAATCCTTACTCTCCTCTGCTTCCAGTGCTGCGATCTCCTGATCGATGTAATCCGTATAATTACCCGTACCAACGACCCATTCATAAGGTTTAAATGCTAAGCTGTAGCCTCTCTTCGGAAGTGCTTCTGTCTCACCGGCCTTAGGAAACCAATAATCTGTGAAGCCGCCGCCTTCCTTCTGACCATTTTCAATAATTGCCTTGATTAGATAAAACCCATTTACATCTTTGAGCTCATAACGGTTTGTTCCCTCGGTCTCATTTCCCAGCAGAACAATGTTGTCACCTTGATAAGTATCGATCCAGAAATAACCGTTCTCACCATATCTGAGTTCACGGACTAGGTCTGCTGCCAGCTTCTTCGCCTGCTCCTCTGTATATTCTCCTGCTACCTGCTTATTGTAGATCGTGTTAATCAAGCTGATGGCATTCTCCACCTGATTCTGAATATTCATGTCATAGCTGGTACGGATACTTTGTTCCAGTTTGGTTACCATTTTCTCCGTATTCCTAATCTGATTACTTAAAGCCAGTACGGACATCCATATGGTAACAAGAAGCATAAATACTGCCAGAATAACAATTTTCGTTCTTACCTTGAGATGCTTGAGCACATTACCTCGTCTTAACTTCATAGTATTGCCCTCCTGATTGCTGAAATTTAATTAAATATTTTCATCCTAGCATGATATGTACGTCCTTGAAGCTCTTTGCATCCGGTGTCTATTACACTTCGGGGAGTGGACGCAAATGTTCAAGTGTGAATTATTCCGTTCAATAATAAAGCTATTCTGATGTATTTAATTCTACATTAAATGACAAAACATTTCAACTATTATCCATTTTGGGAATACAATATTTCATTATTCTTGTATATTTCAGATTTTTTTTAAGTATTTTCATCTCATTTTCTCTATGACCAAGACAAATAAAACAACTCCGGCCATAGAACGTTTGCCGCATCAGTTCTCACGATCATTCACCAGCACCCATTGGTGCGTCTTGATATGATACTTGATATGAATCATCTGCAGGCACTCTCCCCGCACAATATTGCAGCAAAACAGCATCACCGGTACTCCTGCAAAGTTCTCCTCCTTGCAAAATAGGATGCTCTCAATCTTATAGGTCTGAAGGGCATGGCTCTCATCCTCTAAGCGTATGAAATTTGGTTTAATCTTTCCCTGTACATTAAAGGTTGCAATCACATCCACAGGCATATGATACATTACTTAATCCCTTCTCCGTTATTAACATACTTTGGTTTTCGTTTCTCCGGCGGAATACCGCCGGACATATGATAGATTGGGTTATTCAGAAAGATTGCTCTCTTAATTGAGTCGTCACCGTATCGCTCGCGCACCTGGTCCACTACATAGTCCAGCTTGTGAAGTCGCTCATAACGATTCATATCGAATAGATTCATCTGCCGTACCGAGCTGCCGCTCACCACCTTACTCGTGTGAATTCCCAGATTACGAACCGGCGTACCGTCCCACAGCTCGTCAAAGAGGCGGCAGGCCGCCCGGTGGATCTCGCTCGTAATATTAGTAGCACTAAAGAGGGTCATCTGATGGGATTCATGATGAAAATCCGTATAAACGATGCTGACTGCCACGACGCTGATCATCACATGATCGGTCCGCAGTCTGGTCGCCACGGTCTCGGACAGGGACAAGAGGATCATCTTGGCGATATCCGGCCGCTCTACGTCAAAGGCAATCACCGAGGAATTACCATAGCCCTTATTCGCCGGCACCGCATCCGATACCACGGATATGTCAATTCCGTTGGCAAAGGCATAGAGCACTTCACCGTATTTTTTAAAATGTGCCCGCAAGATGTTAAGATCGGTTCGCGCCAGCTCTCCGATCGTCAATATTCCCAGTGCATGAAGCTTCTTCTTTGTCGCATTTCCGACGTAAAACAGTTCCTCCACCGGCAGCTTCCACAGCTTCTTCTCCATCTCCTCGGGAAACAGCGTGTGCACCAGATTTGGCTTCTTAAAATCAGAAGCCATCTTCGCCAGTAATTTATTGCTGGAGATCCCTACATTCACGGTAAACCCCAGTTCATTTGCAATTCGGTCCTTCATCAGATTCGCGGCCACTACCGCCGAGCCGTAGAGACCGATAGTTCCGGTCATATCGCAATATGCCTCATCCACCGAATATTGCTCCACGCAGGGTGAGAATTCCCGCAGTATCTCCATGAAGGCTTTCGAGCAGGTATCATATAGATCATAATGCGGCGACACCAGCATAAGGTCCGGGCAGAGCTGCCTGGCATCGCTGATGGTATCACCCGTTCGGACACCGCACTTCTTCGCCGGTGTCGATTTTGCCAAAATTATTCCATGTCTTTTCTTAACATCGCCTGCCACCGCTGATGGAATCTCCCGCAGGTCCGTCTTTTCTCCAAGGATGTGCAGTCGATAAACGGCTTCCCAACTAAGGAAAGCCGAGTTGACATCAATATGAAAGATCAAATTATCCATACATATGTTCTCCTTTTAAGCTTATTATATCAGAACATTTGTTCTGTGTAAAGAGAGAACATTTTGGGAAAATCTATGGAGGATTTTGTTGTTATGAGACATTAATGTTTTGAGATATGACATTTAGGTTTTGCGTTTTACATAAATTGTATTGGTACATCCTAATTAGCTATAAAAAATGCCACCACGAAATAGTAGTAGCATATTCTTCTTTAATTATTATTGGAGTATAAAAACAAATTTATGCTTTTCTCGAGAAAGTCCGTTTGATATATAGAATTAATCAAAATCCCACTCAACTTCTAGATTCAATCTCCTTTTTATACATCGAAATCAACTCTTCATTAAAGTCTCTGAAACCTTCCAACTGTTCAATTCTTCCTTCCAAATATTTAACGCTATTCATGGGATTATCTTCGAAATCATCAAATTCACCATTTGATAAAATTCGAACTATTAATGAGGCTTCTGCATTATCAGATAGTGGTAAGGCTGCTTCAATCCACTTCTTCATTTTCTCATCGACCACAGCCTCTGCGGCTGATTGAAATATGAACTCCAACCATATTCTTGCAGTTTCATCCACACTTGTCGCTAAAGATAAATATTGGGCAACTACTTCATTTTCGCTATCACCATCAGTTTTTCTTCGAGAATACTCATTTTGAAAGTAGTACGAATCTCCATTATCTGGATTCAATCTATTAAGGGTCTTAAAAATAGGTTCAAAATCCTCAAACGGCCTAAGTCCACTTTTGTAGCGACTCATATGTTTCCATAATTTCAGTATCGTTTCAAAGCACTTTTCCTCAGCTAACTTTTTCTCTTCCTCTTCGGCAAACTCAGCTATTTTCATTTGTTCTGCAATATAATGCGCCATCCATCGTGATAACGTATCTACACTAGATTCCAAACCTAATTCATTTACTAGTAGCTCTCCCAATTTCAATATTTCCTCTTTCATCTCTAAGACCCCCTTCCATTGATAAAATGAATACTTTATGTTTTGGTGGAGTATATTTTGATTCATTACGGCTACTGTAACGAGATTCTCTAATAAACCGCCTTATTTGGACTTCAATTATCATTTCTTTTTTTTCACTTTTGCATAGCTCTTTCAAAAACTTAAGTGAAGCAAAGAAATTCATACCTTTTAACTGCTCACTCTCTCCATAATTAGCAATCTCATAGCTCCAAGTCTTGCATTTTAAGAGTGGTTCATTATTTCCAGATTTATACCAGTTCCTGAACTGCTTATCAGGTTGAAGCTTCATTTGCTTTGCAAATAAATCACCTACTTTATACACAGGATAATATATTTCTCCAGACAGCTTATCTAATTTATCAAGTCCCTCGACTGAGTTTTCGTGAACTATCCATCCCCGTAGTATAAAAGGATTTTCATCGAACTCCATTCGGCTTTCATCATAGTCTGGTATTTTGTAATCATGTGGATTTTTGCAACTAGACAACGCATTCAATAACGCTTGTGACGTCTCCGTTTCCACAAATGCTGAAGAAATATATACCTCTTCTCTTCGATCCCCTTCACCATGTGTCCATGAACTGCAAACATTTAACCAAACATCTGATTCATCATTTTGAATCAATGCATCCTTAAAATATTGTTCCTCAATTGCACTGTTCCATGATGATATATCTTTTTCATGCATCCACGCAGGTAACAATAGCGGTATTTCATCGCGTCTATCAAATAGTAATAGCTCATTATTTTGAGTTAGCATGAACCTCTGTAACCACTCTTCCCAATTATCTTCGTCGTCATTTCTTGCATCACGAAGAACTGGCATGCTATTAATCAATCGCGCTGCAACTACAAACATGGAATGAAATGAAAGATAAAAACTATATGTTTCAATATTAGGGTAGCTGTAGTGATGATGAAATGTTTTATTCTCATATCTTGAAGAATTCCATAGAACCTGTCTCGGATCTGAAAGGTACGATCCTTCATTTTTTATCTTCCATTCATCAACAATGACCATTGTAGCTAATTCTTCGATTTGTTTTTCTGGTATGCCAAAAATTCGGCCAAGCGGTTCAAACCAGTATCTATCAAAATCATATCCATGATGAAACTCCATGTTGGTATTGACCTTTCCATCTTCATGCCAAATGCTTGAAACACTTTCTCTTTTATTCTCAACAATTTTCTTATCAAAAGAGCTAATACCAATGCTGTTAAGAGAATCCATTAGCTTCTTCTCGTAAGTGTTAGGAAAAGCACACTCTATGTTCAGAGCAGTTCTTTTTGCATGCATCTGCATCAGAATATGCTGTGTACTATTCAATGCGATATCGCTGAAAATAGATGAATGCTTTTTTAATAATTCAGGGTTATCCTTCGATATTCTGGCAAATGCCATCAACAGATATAACTTTGCATGCAAATAATAAAATGGAAAAGCATAACTTCCAAATGCTTGTACATTTTCTTGCGGTAGCAAATCTATTAGTGCGTCGATTTCCAATTGGCAACTATTTTCACCTAGCATTTTTACACTATGTACTGCTTTCCAACGAATTTCAGAAGATGGTGAGCCTAGCGCTGACCAAATAAAACCAGCGATAGTCTTACTTGAATCATTCGGAACTTCAAGCCAAGAAGAAAATTTACCATCACCAACGCTGTCTTCTATGTGCATTTCAACCCTTGATAAAGAAAAATCAAGTACGCTCCTTGCTTGATGTGAATCTAGCAGACTGGCCATTGAGCCAACAAATCCAAAGTAAATATCTGCCGTTTCCAGACCTTGCATTTCGATTAATCCGGCAATTATACCTTCTTTCATATAGATTTGCTCATGGTCATCAATTTTTAAGTTCTTTATTAATGACTCCCGACTATATGAATCAAGTAAATATCGGGTAGATTTTTTTGCGATTTTTGCTATAATTTCTGGCCACATTTTTTTAACACTAGGCTTCCTTTTCCAGTGCTCTGGCATATATGAAAATGCTTCAGTTATCAAATACAACTCAAATTTGTCTACTTCAAGAAACGCAAATAAAAACTCGAGAACATCACCATCAGGTATACGTTTGAATAGAGCTTCCCAGAAGATTTGTTTATTATGATATGAATCTTTGATTTTTTTAAATCCCTCATATGCTTTAGCGATATCCGATGTACACACTGGGTTAAGCTCAGCGAAAACTTCAAGTAGTTCTGAAACCTCCATCTGATGATATTCATATTTCGGTGAACTAAACTTAATGCTTTCAAGTGTTGAATCTTGGTTACTTATCTTTCCACAAATGTAATCCAAATCGTCATTTTTTATTTTTAGATCATCAGCAAGTGTCTTCAATTTTGTCCATACTGATGGAGGTGTATTGAATAACCTCAATAAATGAATTCCCTGATTAATTAGCTTTTCTCTAATAAGGGAATCCGTTTCACTCATTAGACAATCACTAATAAAATCAGGCATACTATGTTCTTCCATAAACATAGCAAAAGCCCATGCCACTATAGGCGAAGTATACCCCATTTTTATAGCTTCTGTGATTACAACAGGTAATAAATCTTCAAACCAACCTATATCTCTATCTCTCCATCGACTTAATGACGCTAATCCGGTGCCCGGAGATAACTTTGTACAAAGTTTCAGAGCTCTGCTTCTGTCAAAATACTTTTCGCTAGCTACGCTTTCTCCAACTAATTCACCACACCTAATAAAACGATATGACAATTCTGGCTGATCAGTTTTATCAGAACAACTTTGCTCTGCTAGATCAGCAATAGCACGCCATCTTTCGACTATTTCATCACCAAATCTTGATACTATTGTAATAGCCATATTAAAATATTCAGCGGCATCAGCTTTGCTAATAGAAAGAGTTGCTCTAGACAAACCAATATAGTATTCTGCCCTAGTTTCTGTCTCTTCACCGCATTTTTCAATATTGTCAAACACATAAGCTTCAAGCTTATGCTTCAGCTCTGATAAATGCTCAAGCTTATTAGCGCCACGTAAAGCTCGTATTTGTGTATCCATCCAAATCCTCTTAGCGCTCAAAATGTAAGTGTCAAAATAATTGGCAATCATCGGTTTTTCACTATTTCTACAAGTTAACAATATATCCACGCAAACATTTGAAATGTCATTCGGTAGGATATCAAAGCGCTTATATCGATTTTGCCGAATTAGCTTGGTTTTTTCATCTACATTCTTTACAATAGACTCTAGTGTTTCTTCATCATTAAGTAAAATCTGTAACCGTGCCTGAAACCAAGGCAATAATCCTCCGAGTATTTCTTTATACTCTCTTATATCTTGTTCATCTTTATAGCTCATCTTTGTCTCAACAAATTTCGCTGGTAGAAGCTCATTAATCTCATAATTATTGTTTTCAAATAAATATGCTCGTAATGCCACAGAGCGCAAGTATATTTCTCTTATATCGTTCCTGTAGTTACTATCAAAACTGATAGGTGCTCTTCTTGGAAAATAAGTATCTAATGCCATCATTATTTTCTTTTTATTCATTCCATACATAGCGCATAGTTCTACAAATGAAATTACAGCTTTCAACATTGAATTTCTATATGAGTCTGTTATATCCGGCAGTTTTTCCTCTCCTTTTGATAGAAAGTCTAGTCCGTAAGTTAATGCACTTTTAGGAATAAAAAGACCTATGTCTAATAACTCATGTGCAATAGCAATAATAAAATACAGACAGTCAGACCCTATTTTCGCCATCATGTTCAGGTCTTCAATCCGATTAAGGTCAATCATCTTCCTCGAAAATATGCTTGCCACGCTATATATTACTACCGAAGGTTCCCAACCAATAATAAAATTTACCGCAGCCTCACGACCATTCAAATTATATTGTGCAAATGCAATTTCTGCGATATCTTCATTTTCAAGCTTATCATGAAACGAATTTTCTTCTTTTTTATTTCGATCTTCAAAAAATAATTTCAACCAATTTAATGAGGCACGTAGATATGACTGAGCTTCGCCTTGAAACTTAGGAACATTTGATAATAACGAAGCAGAGTAAACATTTTCAGAACCTTTCCATGCACCAGAAATCATGCGTTTAAAAGCCAGCTCCTGAACTTTTTGTTCATCTTGAAGAGGTGCTATAAGGTCAATATTTTTTTTAAAAATTTCAACCTGCCTTTTATTCCCTGCCATCTCTTCCCCGGCAAGCATCGCTATTTTTGAAGCATCCGGATATCTTTTCAATTTAAGTGCAGCCTTAAAAGCAAATTGCAGTCGATAAACAATAACATTCCGCTTATCAATTGGATTTTCATTTGGTACAAAATCATCTGATAAAGCTAATTCAATTAGTTCGTCATATTGTTCTGCTTGAAGCAACAAACTAGGAAGAACTTCTGCGGCATAAGTATAGCAATTAGAAATAGGTTTCAATAATTTTATGTAGTCAGTAATTTGCTGTTTTGTCCCTGCATATCTTTCCCTAAACCATGTTTCTGTAGGCTCATCCCTAAACTGAATGACGGAGTTTGCAACCCAAATAGGTCTTCCAAGATCTGAAACAAAGCTCTCCACCATTGCTTCTTCAACTTGTGCAACTTTAGCTAGTATTTGTACTGGTATGTAAGGAGGTAGAGTTGCCAATCCAGTACATATATCGCTGATTTGATTTTGAAAATCCGGAGAGAATTTATCTTGTATACGTGCAATCGCACTCTCTAATTGATTTTCAATCAATTTATCAACAGTCGTGCCTTTTGGTCCAAGAGAACTCAATAATTCTAAAACACTTTTGTAGTTAACAGCTAGGGCATTCGATTGAACACGTGGATTCCCATTAGTTAACCGATGAAATTCACGACCTTCGGCATCAGTTGCGGATTGAAAGTAATTCCTTAATAAATCTAATGTTTCTTTCTCAGAGAAAGACTCTAATTCATATATTCTTGTGTTTAAACTCGGTTGCAACATGTGTTTTCTTTCTGATCTACACAACATTACCAAATGACAATCTATTGGTAAATCTTCACGAAGTAGCTCATGTGCAAAACACGGATCTCCAAATTCTTCCGCAGCCATTTCTGCATTGTCTGCAGCGTCAATAATCAGAAATATTTTTGCATACTGATTTATGCATTTTAGATTAGATAATGCTGTTTGCAATCTTTCTTTAAAACGTCTTAAAATTTCATCTTCTAGTGCAGATGTTAGAGCGAAAATAGGATCGCAAAGACCTTTTTGTGCTAGTTCGTTATTGATCTGCACAAGAGCGTCTCTGTATCGATGTCTTTGGCGACTTCTGTTTCTATATTTCCCAGCACCAAAGCAATCGTATATGATAGCAACAGAATCATTATTTAAGTAACGTTGTATTTCTCTTGCAAAGATTGACTTTCCAACACCTCCTGCAGCATGGATTATTGCTGGGTTCTGAGATTCTAAAATGTTCTCAACCAATTTCTTATGCTGTTCCATTGGAACTATCTTCACATCATTTTCATATTCAACCGGTGCCGGAAACAAGTCACTCAAAGATGTACAACCAAACCGTTTCAGTATATCTTCCCGAAGTATTACACCCTTTACACCCTCTGAATGGGGCAAAGCTTTATCACTAATTAAGCCTGTAAGACTATCTATTTGAGGATGTTCACCTGTTCCTACAACTAAATTCGCTACTTCAAGGTGTAGAAATCTCATTTGATCAGAATAATCGCCTTCCCCAACGATAAACTCCATACGTTCTAAAAATCTAACCAATTCCTCATCTTTCATCCCAGTATAATTATTGATAGTACTCAAGAATCTAGTATCGCACTTCTTATTTTCAATTATCTTATTCAGATTTACTTTGAAAGCATCAGCTATTGGTCTGTTGGACACTAAGCAGAAGTGCAGACTATTAGTATCTGTACCTCTAGTAATATGTTCCTTATATCTGTTAGCGAATCCAATGATTGTCTTCTTTAGATCGCTCAGATTGAAAGGGTCATTTTTATGAACAGTAGTGTGTTTCAACTGAAAATATTTTATATTTTCAATACCGTTTTTATCTTTAGCATAGTACTCAGACATATCGATAACATATTCACCTGAATACTTTGGATTTGAAGACCCTTCAATAATTACTTTTTCGAGTCCTGATAGAGGATTTAGCATCATTAAACATCTTCGTGCAGCCCAACGATAATGAAATGCATCTCCAGCTCTTGAATATCTAACCAAATCATTGTTTATTTCATTAGTCACCTAATAGTGCACCTCCTCACTAATAATATCCTTGTATATTCATATCAGTTTTTAAATGTAAATTCCAATAACACAAATTGGATTTTGTCAACTCTCATAAAGCCCGAAAGTATGTACTAGATATTCTTCAATTTCCTTTGCCTCTTTACAGCTTTTTTCTTTTTCTTCAGATTTAGTTGCTATAACCAGAAATTCCGTTTGGCACCATTGCTTTTTATTGTTATCTATCCATATTTTTGCAGGGCCTTTTTGTGGACATAAATAAAATCCAAGATCACAACCGGAACTTTTATTAACAGTATACGAACCACTTTTACCGGCAACCAAGGCATATTTCTTTCCACCTTCAGTATAAAACTTTATATATGCAAAAAACCTTAAATTATCATCTACCAACGACTGTTGAAATTTGGATTTATATCCTCTGCGCCATCTATCGTCATCTTGCCTAAGATAGGTATCATATATTTTATATCTTTCCTTATACTCGGAGTTCTCTAATTCCATAATAATATCTTCCATGCTTAGGAAAGTTTTTTCATCTTCCACATTTCTCATAGATACACCGCCCTTAATTTAATATACCCTATAGAATCTAATATAAATATAGAGAAATAATGTTGCAAAAACGACAAGTTCTTATTTGTTGTAAGTTTCCCCAACTCAAGATTGTATATCTTACATTATAATACCAAAAAATCAATATTACCAGTTTATTCCTTACTTTTTCGAACAGCAAAATCCATAAAAAGTAGAGCTAAAGTTTGAATAGACCAATTAAACTTTAGCTCTTAATTTACAAGTTTTATCTATTGTTATCGCTAATCTTAAAAGCGATTAAGTCTGCTTTATAAATGAAGGTTTTAATAAGACCTTTTTATATAAAAAGCTTATTTGATATTTAAATATACAATCATATAATATCCTCTAATATTGGAAGACTGTAATCCGCTTCACTCTTCTTAGGTTTTTTCTTCATCTGTTCCGGATTGATAAGTAAATCTAATATCATACCGTTAATTTTTGTTTCCTCCATATTTAATATTTTCTGCTTGTGCTTATTCTTAAGATAGATAAATACTCTTTCAATATCACCTGCTGGATATTTATTTCCAAACATGACTGATATGTTTGTAATAATATTATTCCTCAGCGAATCTAAAGTCATATTTTCTTCTTTACGTTGTGTATTCAATAATAAACTCATTGCGTATTTACGTTCTAGTTCATTTGATATCTCTTCCACTGTTCTTTTGTCTATTTTTCTATCATAAATATCATCCCATTGTTCTAAGGTACTCTTTCCATCACTTAATCCGACCAATACATCTCTTGTAGTCGGAAAATACTTTTTTGATACTTTTTCTACATATTCTGGTGTAATGTCATTTATACTTTCTTTCCCTTGAAGAATTGCATCTAATTGTACAGCTTCATAAAGATTAATGACTCTATCAATAATGCCGGCCGATTCCCTATAGAATACGTTATTTAATTCTTGAGTTAATGGAATATACTCACTCAACCATTGGTATTCCCATAGTTCCTCTAACATATCATCCCATAAGAGATCCTTTTCATATCTTTTTACAACAATTTCGTTACCCAATCTTCTAGCAAGTCGAAAATCTATACCAAATATTCTTTTTAGTGCTTTATTTGTGCCAACATATACAATAGGTATGAGAGTATCATTAGCTAAAGTCAGGAATTGATTCATCGTGTCTTCTCGTTTTATACTTAATTGTTGTATTTCCTCAATAATAATCATCCCGAGATTCCACCTAAGGGCTAATTTCTTAAATAGCATTTCCTTCTCGCTGACCTTCATTTTAGCTTTGATTCCTTCTATTTTCCTTCCCGCAGCACTTTCCATTGCTTCTAGACAGGAATCATAGAAACTATTTATGCTTCCATCCGGAGGACACTCAACCTTTATATATACCAGTTGAATACAACGACTATTCTCATCCGTATGATAAATAACTTGTGGATAATTATAAAGTGAAGAGGAAAGAGATGTCGTCTTTCCCCCTCCCGAAATCCCTATTATTGTAAACCCTTGTGTTTTTTTCCCCTCGATTTTTTTATATTCACAATCTGTAAAGTACTTTCCGGTATCATCAAGGATTTTAATCTTGTCCAAATTAAATTTCTTTCTTGCTCTATAACATCTTCTTAATGCTATCTCAATTTCTCTGTCAATCAAGTGAGTATAATCACGACCGATGCGATAGTAATCTAATCTTAAAATGGCCAATGCCCTATTTTGAGGTGGTAGTTTTCTATCGGTTGGGAATTTAACTGGACGGAATTCAAATGATTCCAAGCTATCTTCGTAGCTCTTAATCGGAATTAATGCTTCTATCAAATCGTTTCCCATATCCATTGGTTCAGTTTGTTTAATATATCTTGCTTCAACCGACTTTACACAATCAAATTGTAATGCTATATCCTCGTATTGTGTCTTGTTAAAATCATCATAATATTGTTTCATTGCATCTTCCTCATCTTTTATTCTGCTCAATCCATTTGAATTTTTCAATTCTAGACATACTTCGAAAATCCACATTTAATACTTGTTCGGTTGCATCGTTATCATCAGTAATAGATGAGTTATTTAGTGGAGTGCCTATGACTATGTGATTTTCCGAATGTAGATGATCTTTCTCATCTTTTCTATTCATACTAATGAATTTAGCATCATTAAAACCGCCATGAGCATCATTTGCTTCTTTTGATATTTTTTTTAAATTCGTATTTGTATTTATATTATTTTTTAACTTGATTTCATTATTATATATTTTTTGCTTTTTCTTTTCCTCAAGGATATCTCTTATTTCCGGCTCTGATAATCCGGCATATTTTGAATTAGATGTCTTATAATTTACTGAACTATTAAGTGTAATACCGTCTTTATTTATAACTTCCGGGCAATTAAGATATGCCTTATATCTATAGCCCTCTTTCTCATAATAAATAATATCCGGCCATCTCATGTCGTAGCGTATGGTTAATTTATTATTTTTATATCCTACTAATGCAGCCATAGAGGCTCCTCTGGACAACCAGTCTATATCATCACAAATGAAATATCTACCCTGATATTCTATACCGTATCTCGTTACAAATGCTTCATCCTTCTTTAACAAACTATATTTATAACTATCAGCATCATGAACATATTTAAGTTCGTTATTTCTTGCCAGACTATAATTCCAAATATTATTTGGCGTAAGAATTAATCCCTTTTCATACATATCCTTACTTTCTGGATAATTGTCCATAGGTGAATTGTTGTAATTAAGGATAAACTGAATAACAGCCTGACCAAATTGAAAAATATCAAGTCTAGCATTTTTGATATGCGGTCTTCCGTACTTTTCTTTATCAATGACTCCTGGTATATTACCTTTTAATCGTAAATTCATTTGCCGGAACTTCTGCTCTACATTACTTTTAAAGCTTCCCATTTGAGGAGGCACATAATCGATCCCCAAGCCTATTTCATTAGTGAGATTACTAAATTGATTTGATAAATACTCTGCTCCGTTATCAACAATCATAGAACATGGAATTGCATTCATCATTGGCCAATCTCTTTCTTCAATGCTAATTCCATAGCGTTTACAGAAGTCTTTTTTATTTTCAATCATATTTAGTAGTGCCACCTCAGCACCACTCCACGAATTATTATCAAGTCCTATCCCGCATGCTACAATTGCCCTTGAAAATACATCTGTGATAAAATAAACAATCGCTCTACCTATAGGCTTTTTGCGATTACGCCTATTTACCAAATAAAAATCAGTTTCCACCTCATCCATTTCATATCTTGAGCCTATCGCTTTTACATTAAGATATGCAATTGTATCTGAAAATAAAGGTCTAAAATTGTTTCTTGCCGCTCTCTTTCCTTGCTTTCTAATTTGCCGTTCAACTTCATCAGTATGAGTATTAATCCAATTTGTAAAAGAACGAAAAGTAGGTCTATTTACAATTGGGCAAGGAAATTGAACATAATCCCCATTAAGTAGTTTGTTTTCAGAAAAAAACTCACCTATCATCTCTTCATATAATCTAGTATATGAGATGCTTGCACCACGAGCCAAAAATCTTTTTGTCATAATCGAATAGATTTTTTCTAAATCCTTATCTCTAACGAGTAAGGATGCACCTTTGGGACCCGGCTTCTTATTTGTATATGTTCTTTCTTTTATACCACAATTATCATACTTTGGTATCAACGCAGCTAATGACATGCCGCTCTGATAATAAGTTAATAGGCGGTTTCTAACTGTATTTTCACATATATTAAAGTTTTTTACAATTTGCTTAATAACGGAAGCTCTTTCCCCTCTGTCTAGTAGCCAATCGAAGTGATTATAATTGGATGAGATAAAATCAAACATCAGTTTAACCTCATCGTACTTTTCCCTACTTCCTTTTGGTAATGATGCTACATCAATAACTTTATTGTCATATCCTTGCTTTAACTCTAATCTAATTTCACCAGATTCAATCTTATCTATAATCGACTCTGTAAATAACTTAAGTATTATTAATCTATTAACATTCAGTTTTATTAAATACATGTATATATCAGCTTTATGAAAAACAAGCCATGATGTTGAATCTATTATCAATATATCGTTTTTCATTATATAGGTTCTTTCCATACATAAGTTCACCCTTCTGCGCTTTATATACCAAATGGTCCAAATCAATAGGTCTATTCATGTCTATATTTATTATCTTATTAACTATAAGATATTTAATAGCATCGTACATGGAGTTGCTTCCAATTCCGGTAAATCCCTGACGACATAATATTATATTATTAACATAATCCTTGTTAATCTGCTTCTCTGTTATTACATACGACATAACCCCCATTGCATTCCAATATTCTTTTTCAATATGCAGATTTTCTCTTGTCCTAATATCCTCTAGATCCGAAGACATTTTGACCGCACAGGCTATCCATCTTTTCTCTCCGCTTTTATCTTTAATAATTAATAAGAAATCCGATGTCATTAATATATTTTTTTTAGTAATGGGATGTTTTGGGTGCATAATACCATATTCTTCACAGAGTTCTTCAGTTTTGCTGATGGGCATTAGTGGAAATTGTTCAAACATTTCAACAACATTTTCATTACTCCGTAATGTGTAATATACATCTTTCTCTAAATCACTCATTAAATGAATTGTCCTATTGTGATAATATAAATCCGGTATTTGATGTCTTGTACCATCCCCTTTAAAACACTCTCTTGCAAGTATCCAAGGTTTGTATTTATCCGGATTTTTTAAATCTATTTTTCCTCTATTTTGCTTAATTTTGCTTTCATAACTTAGTTCTCTTGGCATATTAACCACCTTAATTATTGTTAGTATCTGTTTTTAAATAGTTTTGGCATATTACAACTAGGACATTTTTTTCGATAGTAAAAATCTTTAATTGTTGTAGGAAACTGTCCATTACAGCATTCGCTATTATGTAAAATTACCGTCTTATTATTTGCATTCTTATATTCAACTATCTCAAATTCACCTTTAAAAAAACTATTGAACTGTTCTATTCGTTTTTCTATATAATTTTGCCTTTTGCATTTATAACACGTTTTATTTTCCTCCAGAAAATTATGTGGGCTTGTTATAAAAGTATTACCGCATGGCTTATGCATTATAACCCAATAATTCTCATAGCTTGTGGCATACTCATATTCTGGGTTAACACTACTAACTAATAGCTTTTTTATATTAATAGCATCTTGTTCTCTTTTATGAATTCTACATTGCGGACATAAAATTTCATTCATATCACATATTCTTTCTTGTCTAGTAGTCCACTTATGTCCACACGATTCATGTTTTATTATATAATGAGCTTTATAAGCCTTTTTTATTAATACATAATCTTTATCTTTTCGTTTTTGGATTATGTCTCTATAATAAATGATTCCAGAACCTTTAACTTTTCGTTTTACTTTTGTTATTGATTTATAAACATTATGCGTTAATTCTTTTAATTCATATTCCTCAATTTCATAATCATAGTAAGCCTTCAATGATCCAAATAAAAATAATATTAAAGATAAATAAATAATAGGATTAGGTATAGAAACTGTAGAAAATAAAGCACTAACAAGATCTTTGCTTTTAATATCTAGAACATTAAATTTTCTGTATTTCCCAAAAAAAACTTCGATATTCTCGAAGAAGTAAAAATCACCATTCAAATAGCCTGCTTCAATCATGGCTTTACGTAATTTCGATTTCAAAGTTACTATATCATCATTAAAACCATTCTCAAATATTTCATGGATAATAGAAGATATCGTTACATGAACTTGATTTTCAGAAACATTAGATAAACACGACTCATTCTTATTGATTTCCTGTATATTATTAAATAAAAAATAATTATTCGAATTTCCCGTTATGTATTGGAGTGGCGTACCATGCTTATAACAAATATAGTTCCCTGGTATCTGATGTTCTCTATTAAAGTAGCCGTGACCATTTTCCTCCCAGCAACAATAACAAAATTTGAACCGATAATCTTTTATGGAGAAAGATTTCAAACTATTGAGTCCTATTAATGCTCTAGGTATTCGAACTCTATTATTCGTATATAAATATTCATATATCTTTACTTTATCTTTATGCGAAACAAATGGTGTATAAAATGGAATAATCGATGTATTTTGAATGATATCCTCTGGTGATTTAAAATATTTATTATCCGGCATATTAATCAAAACAACAAGCATTTTTAAATTATATGGTATTAAAATATTGGTCACCGTCTTTGAATTATGTCCAAAGAGATTACAATGAAATTTACGTATATTAGTTTGTGTATTTCCAAGATATCCATACCACCAAAACATTCTAGATAACCAGCTATATAGAATTTCGTTATCGTATGGTTCCAGTATATCTAATACGTTCTTTATCATTCTGGGTCTCCTTTGTAGATATTTCAAAACAACATTACTATTATAATCATAGCTATGATATAAATCTATTATTTTTTATTATTAAAGAAAGAAAAAGCATATTCGGTAAATACTCTACCGAATATGCTTCATTAGTTAAACCACTTTTCACGCTCTTTCTCACGTTCATCAAAATAATCATCGTAAAAGTGTCTTGTTTTTATTGGGTATTTCAAATTTAAGTATTCCGTAAACTGTTGTAAAATAATTTCATCAAACTCATTCTTATGATCAAAATTATATTTACTCAAGTATTCCTTTTTCTTTTGGGCTGATTCTTCACTCAAGCCAAAGGACTCCATTAAAAATTGTGTTGTTATTTGGTTGCCTCTTTTGGCGAGTGCTCTTATTAATACATTGGGGGCATTAGCTTGTGATGCAAAGAAGTGTGCTTCAATTTCTTCTTTTTCCCCATGCCTTTGATGCCCACATTTTACATGTCCTACTTCATGCCACAATGTATGCTTAAGCCTGTTATCATTTTTATCTTTATTATATAAAATGATAGTTAATCCAGGCCTTAATCCTTTAAGGAGAAATGCATCATCAAATTCGTGCCCGCAAGTAATCTCATCAATTGTAGCTCCCGTAAGTCTTGCATATTTTTGAAAACTTACAACCATGACTTCTTTACAGTTAATTTTATTTGGTGGTATCGGAAAAGATGAAAGATTCAATTCAATGAGAGTCATATATGCTAAAGAAGTAATCTTATCCCATTCATAGACCATTACTCACTCCTCCTCATCATCCATTTTACGAAGGAAGTCATCTATAGTGTCATTAAAAATTTTATAAATTTGATTTCTCTTTTCTTCTGGTAAATCTCCGGTCTTTCGAGCGATTACCACAAACTCTTCTGGGATTTCACTATAACCACATTTTGTTAATAACATAGCTTTTTCAACATTTAATGCATTCGAAAGTTTTTCCAATGTAATAGGGTCCGGTTTTACCTGGTCTGCCTCTATGCGACTAATGGTTGAGTTTGTTACACCCGCAATCTCTGCCAATTTTCGCTGGCTCATTCCTCGCATATCTCTTATTTGAACAATATATTGCCCAAATGATATTTCTCCCATTTTTGCATCTCCTCTCAAAAAAAATATATCATATCTGTTCCACAAATGCAACAAAAAGTGTTGCATTTGTGGAACGTGCATGCTATAATAAAGTTGTTCCATCAAAGGAACATATAGTCAAAGAAAAAACAGTGATATCGTGACTCGTACTCACAAACACTGTTTCCTTGTTAGTAGCAAAGCATTCAAAATGCTTAACCGACTCCCTACGGCTATTGTAGCATTTTATGTCATAGAAATCAACCACCAGATGTTGTGTATTTCTATTGCTGAATACATATCACTTTGACTTAAAAATTAATTTATAGGAGGTACACATATTATGATGTACGCAAAGAAAATTAAGATGAGACCAGGATGCTCAAATTCCAACAACATACAGGAAATTGCTGAGATCTATGTAGATGGCTGTAATAACCCGGGGTTCTTCAAAAAAGAAGATCTTCATGATTATTTAAAGAAGAACCCAAACTGTATTAAAGTCAATATATATCCTTATCCAGATCTTGTCCCAGCTACAAGTTCTCGAAATGAAAAGTATGTCCGTTCTGAGTCCAATGATACTCCTAATGATAATCTACTTAAGTTACCCAGAGTTTAAGGAGGTGATGAGGTTATGGCAATAAATCACAAAATCGCAAAACATTGATACTCGGCTGACTTGAACTAAGGGAAATTCAAGTCAGCTTTTATATTTGCTTTTTATCTATAAGTTATGATGTTTATTCATTATCCGATAAACTGTGCATGGTTTCGTATGCCGCATTTATTTTAATCTCTTTATTTTCCTTTTTACAGTTTGGACATTTCACGAGCTCTCTTCTAATATAATATTGCGGTATCTTCCATTCATGATTACATGAATTACACCTGATTGCATAGTATTTTTTATCTTCTTTTCTTATAACAATATAACGATCTTTATATAAATCATAAATTAAATCATTATAATATATTAGACCGCACGGTTTTAATGGTTGAGTTAATGAGATTATTTTAGACGATTTTTGATGTATTATTTTAATATATTTTTCATCTATCTTATAGTCATAATATGATTTTAGAGAACCGAATAAACTAATAATCAAAGTTAAATAAGTAATTGGATTCGGATTACTACTTTCTGTTGAATAAATGACATTAATAAATTCTTTTTTATCTATATTAAGTAAATTATATTTATTATAGAATAGCCAAAAATCATCAAACCTTCTTATAAAGTTAAAATCTTCCCTCATATAACCAAGGCTTAACATTTTCATTCTAATTTTGGATTTTAACCTTATCAGGTCATCTTTAAATCCATTAATAAATATATCATTAATCATAGAAGAAATCTGTATATAGCATGGTAAAAATTCATCATTCTGACTTATACAATATGGCGAATCAATATACTTATCTATACACAAATTATCAAACAGAAAATAGTTAGAACTATTACTAAGGATATATTGTAACCTTGTATTATGCTTATAGCATATATTATTATTTTTCACTTGATGTTCCACATCAAAATACATATATTGATTTTCTGCCCAACACTGATAGCAAAATTTCAACTTAAAATTACCTGATTTACAATTTAGATCTTTAAGTCCTAATAAAGATTTTGTTATATTAATTGGCCCGTTATGAATCAGACTTTTGACTACTATCTCTTTCTCAGATATATTAATAAAAAATAAATAAAAGGGTATTAGCGTCATCCTCTTTATTAAATATTCATCAGTACTAAAATATTTGCTTTCATTTAGTCCTATGTTTTGTACTAATTCATGTAAATTGTGAGGAATAATAATATTATTAATTGATCTAGAATTAGTACTAAAAAGCATTTTATTAAATGAGCATATATTTGATCTGGGTTGATTTTGAAACCCATACCAATAAAACATTCTGGATAACCAACTATATAGAATTTCATTTGGATATGGATCAAGTATTTCTAGATGATTAATAATGATATCCACCTCATGTGTAAAATATTGGTTGATTATAATATGTCCCAATATAAACATTATTAATCGTACTTTACAATAAATCAAAAATATATATCCAGTTTATTATCGCCTCATATTATTGTAGGATTAGCTCCATCAGCCAATACTTATCTATGATTTTATCGATTAAATGAATTTAACTGTAGCTCAATATCCAAATTTACATTTTCTAAGCAAATAAGTCGATTTTACCACGTTTACTATAATCGAACTCTGGATTTTTCTTTGCAGCATTTCGTATTCCCATGCCAATACATTTACCATATACGGTAGCATCCGGGCCATGCAAATTTGCATAAAAAGTATATGCCATTTGAATTTCTTCATTCCATGAATCCCATAGATTTGGACTTAAAACCATGTTTTCTGAATATAGTGGTAATACCATAGACATATAGAATTCGATTTTATCTATTGATGCTACATTAAGTTGATCAAAAAATCGTTGATAAATAGCTCTTTCCGATTCCAAGCAACTTAGCAGAATATATGATTGAGATGATTCTGGAAAAGCTGTTATTACAAGACGATGCATAACACCTTTTACTGTATGCTTTATTTTCTTTCCGTTCAAATCATAGTCTGGAGCAATATATGCATAATCCGCAAATTTAATTTGTCTAGGAATCTTAACAATACAGGTCGCTACACCATTGTAAGTACCCGCTAATATCTCATTATCAAAATGAGATTTTACAGAGTCAAATTCATGCATTTTTAGCAATAACATTCTATACATTCCCACCATTGAGGGAGACTTGAAGGCTATTGGATTCTTCTTAAAACACTCTTTGTAGATATCCATCGCAGTGCGTTGCTTATAGTATTCAAAAATGAATGCCTTGTAAGCATATACAAACTTCATTTCTTCATTGAACTCATCAAAATCAGGTGCACCCTTTTCGATAGCAGCAAATACAATGTTATCATGCAAATCGCAGAAACAAGTCTCGGTTGTTGCATCATTAGCGCTGGTTTTGCTCATTTGAACAATAACAGCCATATCTCCTTTTTCCCCTGGAATAAATAAGGGCTTTTTCTTTGTATTCATGATGAAAACATGGCGTTCACTTCCAGCAAGAATAGATATTATTTTATTATTTTGTAAGGCATGAGCTTCTTTTATTTTACCTTTACATTGGGCTTGATTTGGATGCATACAGCATCTTTTCATTGAACTTCGCATCTTTTCCATAACTTGAACTTCTGGTGGTTTTTTTGATGTTTCAGGTATGACCACCACCTTGTTTTTACAGCAGTCTCTATATTTCATGTTACTGCCACATGGACAGGCCTCGCCATCTAAAATTTTAATGTATTTCAATGGGTTCATTTTCTCACCGCTTTCCGGATAAAATTTAATGATTATCTATTATATAATTAATTTTACATCACATTTCATAGTATTTCCATAACTTATTTAAACACAAAATCTCATTGAAAATTGAAAAGTTTAATTCCACTTCTCTTTTATCCTGTGGAGTTTACCTTCGCACAAGTAGAGTTTACTCCTTCATACGTTAGTGATATGATTTTCATACCTTCTGACGGCAGTAGAAGGAG